>JAGRKZ010000199.1:5158-5403 GCA_020442065.1 Bauldia sp. | reverse complement strand
GGCGACCAGTATCGCGCCACCGACTTCCGCGTCCCCGGCAAGGGCAAGCTCACGATCAAGTTCGTGGGCGACGACGGCGAGACCATCGAGCACGAGGTCTTCGCCTTCCCCGGCTCGGGCGTCGCGATGGCGATGTACAACCTCGACGATTCGATCCGCGACTTCGCCCGCGCCTCGCTCAACTATGGCCTCGCGCGGAACTACCCGGTGTACCTGTCGACCAAGAACACCATCCTCAAGGCCTA
>JAGRKZ010000199.1:0-5020 GCA_020442065.1 Bauldia sp. | reverse complement strand
GGGCCTGCAAGAACTACGACGGCGATGTCCAGTCAGACACCGTGGCGCAAGGGTTCGGCTCGCTCGGCCTGATGACCTCGGTGCTGACCACGCCCGACGGCAAGATCGTCGAGGCCGAGGCGGCTCACGGCACCGTCACCCGGCACTACCGCGAGCACCAGAAGGGTAAGGACACCTCGACCAACTCGATCGCCTCGATCTTCGCCTGGACCCGCGGCCTCGCCCATCGCGCCAAGCTCGACGGCAACGCCGAACTCGCCCGCTTTGCCGACACCCTCGAGAAGACCACGATCGACACCGTCGAGGCCGGGGCGATGACCAAGGACCTCGCCCTGCTCGTCGGTCCCGACCAGAAGTGGCTGACCACCACCGGGTTCCTCGACAAGGTGGAGGAGAACCTTCGCAAGGCGATGGCCTGACCGGCAAAGGCGGTCGTCGCCACGATCCGGTCACGTTGACGGCGTGGAGTGCGGCCTGAAATCCGAGCGAACCAGCGCCCGAAGGCCATGCTCCGCATCGTCCTTTTCTTCGCCGTCTTCGCGCTGGCCGTGTTCCAGCTCGACACCGATTTCGGCATGCCCGAGAGCAGCGCCGAGCCGATCGTGATGGCCGGCGGCGAGGCCGGTTAGCGGCCCCTCCCGGCCGACGGCCGGACAGGGCCGGCATCCCCGGACAGTTTCCGGGTCTCCTCGCGGCGGAGCTGCTCGACGCGGGCATGGGCTGCGTCCTCGGGAAGGCCGGTCGATCTCAGGACGGCCGCGCCGAGCTGCAGGCTGCCCTCCAGCGTCTCCGGCACGGCCACATCGACCCCGAGGCTGTGGAGATGCCGCGCGTGGGCAGCATCGCGGGCCCGGGCAAGGACCGTCGCCGACGGCCACGCAGCCCGGATTTCCCGAACCGTCTGCTCCGAGGCGCGGGGATCGTCGGTGGTGACGACGAAGGCGCGAGCCCGCTCGCCGCCGACCTTCCCAAGGATCGCCCGGTGGCTCCCGTCGCCATAGTAGACCAGTCGCCCGGCCTGACGCTCGCGCGCGCAGAGGGCACTGTCGAGATCGAGCGCGACGTAAGGAATGCCCGAATCCTCGAGAAGCCGCGCGACAGTCCGCCCGACCCGCCCGAAGCCGCCGATGATGACATGGCCGCCGAGGGCGCCCAGTTCTCCCGCGACAGGACCATGAAGGGTGTCATCGTCGTGGCGGCGGGTGTGGGCAGCGATACGGTGGCCGGCGGCCGCCATCGCCGGAATCGCGAACATCGAGAGAGCCGCGACGGCGAGCAGGAATTGCGTCTGGTCGGTCGCGAGCAACGCGTGACGCCGCGCCAGGGTGAAGACCACGAAGGCGAACTCGCCCGCGCCGGCGAGCAGGAAAGCCGCTTCGACCGCCACCGTCGTCTCGATACGCAGGGCGCGGGCGGCGGCAAAAGCCGTCACCGCCTTGACCAGGAGGATACCCAGCACGATCGCGACGTAGAGCAGCGGCTCGGACAGCAGCGTCAGCACGTCGATGCTCATGCCCACGGTCATGAAGAACAGCCCAAGCAGCAGGCCCTTGAACGGTTCGACGTCGACCTCGAGCTGATGGCGGTACTCGCTCTCGGCAAGAAGCAGCCCGGCGAGAAAGGCCCCGAGCGCCGGCGACAGCCCGGCCGAGGCGGTGAGCACCGCGGTGCCGGCCGCGAGGAACAGGGCAATGGCGACGACGAGATCGCGGCTGCGGCTTGCCGCCGCCGCCCGTAGCAGCGGCCGGGCGAGGAAACGGCCGACGAGGAGGATGCCGGCGACGGCAAGCACCGCGAGGCCGAACGCCCGGAGCAGGGTCACGACCGCGCCGCCCTCGCCCTCCCCGCCGAGCATCTCGACGACGACGACAATCGGCACCACCATCAGGTCCTGGAACAACAGGACGCCGATCGACAACCGTCCGACAGGCAGGGCGAAGCGACGCCGGTCGATCAGCACCTGGGTGGCGATGGCGGTCGAGGACAGGCACAGCGCGAGCCCGGCGATGAGCGCCACGGCCGGATCGACGCCGAGGGCGATGGCTGCCGCGATCAGCACCGCCATCGCCCCGAACACCTGGAGCGCCCCGACCCCGACCACGTAGCGCCGCATCGCCCACAGCCGCTCGAACGAGAATTCGAGGCCGATCAGGAAGAGGAGAAAGACGACCCCGAGTTCGGCCAGGGGTCGCACACGCTCGGGGTCGGGAAAGGTGACCCATGCGAGCCACGGCCACTCGCCGGCAAGGTGGCCGAGACCGTCGGGGCCGAGGGCGACACCCGCGATCAGGAAGCCGGGAATGATGCCGAAGCGCAGCTTCCCGAACAGCGGCACCACGATTCCGGCGGTGCCGAGGAACAGCAGCAGTTCGCGTCCCCAGCCTGCATCAAGCATGTCGCCTCCCATGCGGCGGTCGCTTCAGCGTAGCGCGCCGCGCCGGGCGGAGACCAGGCGGCGACATCCGCCTGTCCTTCCTCCCGTTCGGAAGGGCCCGAATGTGGCGACGTCCGGTGGAGCACCGGCGCCCCGAGACGATCGCGGCGCGCGATGCCGATGGGTCGCGATGCCTCCGCAGGCGCTACCCCGCAGCCGCCTCGACGGCCGTGGCAATGGCGGCAATGGCGGCCTCGGCCTGGGCGCCATCCGGACCGCCGGCCTGGGCAAGGTCGGGGCGGCCACCGCCGCCCTTGCCGCCCAGCACCTCGGCCCCGAGCCGCACCAGATCGACCGCGCTGAAGCGGGACGTGAGGTCGTCGGTGACCCCGACGACGATCCCCGCCTTGCCATCGTCACTGACCCCGACGATCGCCACCACGCCGGAGCCGACCACCTTCTTGCCGTCGTCGGCGAGGCCCTTGAGATCCCGCGGACCGATACCCGAGACGGCGCGACCGAGGAATCTGATCGCCCCAAAGTCGCGGACGTCGCTGTCGGCGCCATTGCCGCCGGATGCGCCGCCCATGGCAAGCTTCCGCCGCGCCTCGGTCAGCTCGCGCTCGAGCTTGCGGCGTTCCTCGACCAGCACCTGGACCCGCTCGGCAGCGTCCTCCGGCCGGACCTTCAGCGCCATCGCCACCGCCTTGAGGCGCCGCTCCTGATCGGACAGGTGCTTCCGCGCAGCCGCACCCGTGAGGGCTTCGATGCGTCGCACGCCTGCTGCCACCGCCGCCTCGGCCGTCACCGTGATCAGGCCGATCTCGCCGGTCCGACCGACATGGGTACCGCCGCAGAGCTCGACCGACCACTCGCGGCCGGGATTGCCCTCGGGCGCCGCGCCCATCGACACCACCCGGACCTCGTCGCCGTACTTCTCGCCGAACAACGCCATCGCGCCCGATTCGATCGCCTGGTCGCGGTCCATCAGCCGAGTCGTGACCGGTGCGTCCTGAAGCAAGACCGCATTGGCCAGCGTCTCGACGCTGTCGAGTTCGGCCGCATCGAGGGGCTTGGGATGGGAGAAATCGAACCGCAGCCGGTCCGGCGCCACCAGCGAGCCCTTCTGAGCGACATGCGAGCCGAGCACGCCGCGAAGCGCGGCATGGAGGAGGTGGGTGGCGGAATGATTGGAACGGATCATCTGGCGTCGCGGCACATCGATCGCAAGGCGAACCGCGTCGCCGACCGCGAGTCGACCCTCGACGATCCTGCCGAAGTGGACGAAGAGCCCATCCGCCCGCTTCTGCACGTCGGTGACCTCGAAGCGGCCGGCATCGCTGGCGATGACCCCGGTGTCGGCAGTCTGCCCGCCGGCCTCGGCGTAGAATGGGGTCTGGTTGACGACGATTGCGACTTCGTCACCCGCCTCCGCCGCCTCGACCGCCTCGCCGATACCGCGCACCATCGCCAGCACCGTGCCTTCGGCGGTCTCCGCGCCGTAGCCGAGGAACTCGGTGGCGCCGAGCCGCTCGCGCAGCCTGAACCAGATCGGATCGGTCTGCGCCTCGCCCGAACCCGCCCAGCTGGCGCGGGCCTCCTCCCTCTGGCGCTCCATGGCGCGATCGAAGCCGGCGAGATCGACCTTGACGCCGCGCGCCTTGAGCGCGTCCTCAGTCAGATCGAGCGGGAATCCGTAGGTATCGTAGAGGCGGAAGGCGACGTCGCCGGCCAGCGTATCGCCCTCGCCGAGGCTCGTGCTCGCCTCGTCGAGCAGCGTCAGGCCGCGGGCGAGCGTGCGCCGGAAACGGGTCTCCTCGAGCAGCAGCGTCTCGCGGATCAGCGCCTCGGCACGAACCAGCTCCGGATACGCGCGGCCCATCTCGGCCACCAGCGTGTGCACGAGACGATACATGACCGGCTCCTGCGCGCCGAGGAGATGGGCATGGCGCATGGCGCGGCGCATGATCCGCCGCAGCACGTAGCCGCGGCCCTCGTTGGACGGAAGCACGCCGTCAGCGATGAGGAAGGCCGACGAGCGGAGATGATCCGCGATCACCCGGTGGCTGGCGGCCGCCCGGCCCACGGCGCGAACCCCGGTGATGTCGACCGAGGCTTCGATCAGCGTGCGGAACAGATCGATCTCGAAGACGCCGTTGACCCCCTGGAGGATGCTGGCCATGCGCTCGAGGCCCATGCCGGTGTCGATCGAGGGCCGCGGCAGGTCGAGCCGCGACCCGTCGGGCAGTTGCTCGAACTGCATGAAGACGAGGTTCCAGAACTCAAGGAAGCGGTCGCCGTCCTCGTCCGGGCTGCCGGGCGGACCGCCGGGGACTGACTCGCCCTGATCGATGAAAATCTCCGAGCAGGGACCGCACGGGCCGGTGTCGCCCATCTGCCAGAAGTTGGCGCTGGTGCCGATACGGATGATCTTGTGATCCGGAAAGCCGGCGATCTTCTTCCACAGATCGAACGCGTGATCGTCGTCGGCATAGACGGTGACGAGGAGCTTGTCCTTCGGCAGCCCGAGGTCTTTCGTGACCAGCGTCCACGCCAGCTCGATCGCCCGCTCCTTGAAGTAGTCGCCGAACGAGAAGTTGCCGAGCATCTCGAAGAAGGTGAGGTGCCGCGCGGTATAGCCGACAT
>JAGRKZ010000198.1 GCA_020442065.1 Bauldia sp. | reverse complement strand
CCCTCGGCGTAGATGGTGTCGAAGGCGAGCGATGACTTGCCCGAGCCCGACAGGCCCGTCAGCACCACCAGGCTGTCGCGCGGCAGGTCGAGGTCGATGTTCTTGAGATTGTGCTCGCGCGCCCCGCGGATCGAGATGAACTTGCCCGGGGCGGGCTTATCCTTGGCCATGGTGCGTTTTGTCCGACGGGGAGGGCGGCGACGACCGCCCCCCAAACTTATGCTCTTGGCGGCGCGAGACAAGCGCCGAGGGGCGGATTGTCCCCACGGTTCGGTCGACGGATGTCAGGAGCGTGGGGTGGGGGTGAGTCGAGTGTGGGGATGTTGCGCGGGATGGGTGGGCGTTGTAAAGAACAAAGAGGGAACAAGAAGTGCCCTCGACGGAAACGCAGCCGTATCCGCTGTCCGGTGATCGGATGCGGGCTATCCCGCGCGCGCCTTGAGCCAGCGCTGCAAGGACGCGCCGCTCTCGGCCGAGCGCTTGCCGGTGAGAAGCGCGGCCACGGAGATATCTTCGTCGAGGTCGGGCCAGTGGAGGCCCTCGCCGTCGGCGATCAAGCGCCAGTTGCCCCGTTCCGTTGCGCTGCCGTGGGCCAGGCGCGGATACCACGCCAGCGGAACGGCGATCGTTCGCCCGTCGGAGAGATCGACGCGGAGCGTGTCCTCGTCGACCACGACGTCGAGCGCTTGAGGGTATGTCGCTTCAGCCGGCGAAAAAGCCATGCCAGGCCTCCAGACGTGCAGCCTGGTTCCCGTAAACCAGGCGTTCGATGTCTCTTAGTTCCGCCCGGCGAAACCCGCCGCTGGAATCCAGCCGAACCGGATCGATGCAGAATTTGGCGACGCTGTCATCCCGTTCGACGTGCACATGCGGTGGTTCGTCTCCGTCCGCAGAATAGAAGAAGAGGCGATACGCCCCAAGCCTCAGAACGGTGGGCATCCGAACCGTCTCCGCTCGCGTGCCCCGCGGATCGAGATGAACTTGCCCGGGGCGGGCTTATCCTTGGCCATGGTGCGTTTTTGTCCGACGGGGAGGGCGGCGACGACCGCCCCCCAAACTTATGCTCTTGGCGGCGCGAGACAAGCGCCGAGGGGCGGATTGTCCCCACGGTTCGGGACTCTGCTGACATAAGGCGGGGCGTGGGGTGAATCCGGTGGGGCGATGTTGCGCGTGTGGGGTGGGGGTTGTAAAGAACAAAGTGGGAACATCGGACGGGCTTTGAGAGGAAGGCTGACCTGCAACCGGACCTCGTCATCCACGCGGACGGAAACTAGCAGTGCGAAGATGGATACGGCGGAGCCCACCTCGTCTGCTCCGACTGCGGAATCTGCTACATGGACAAAGTGGAAGAATGGGTGAAGAGGATGATTTCGACCCACGATTCACACGTCGACACTGTAATTCTGATTTCCGCCGAAGGAGATTTGAATTGGCTGCACAGCTGCCGCAGCGATGGGTAAGCGAACTGCGTTCACCCGCATGTATCGGCACTTGCCGTGGGCGCTAGCTACAAAACGAGAATCATACTCGCCTTTCGGAGTGGCGGCGTTTGCGCCATGCCGAATTGCGGCAAGCACCTGACTTATGACTCCCCCTCCGGCGATGACACCTATTTCGGCGAGGCGGCCCATATAAGAGGTGAGAAGCCCAAAGCAGCGCGCTACGACGCCTCCATGACGGACGCCGAGCGCGACCATGTCGACAACCTACTGTATCTGTGCACCGAGCATCATACGATCATCGACGACGCGCCCGCGGACTGGCCAACTTCAACGCTCATGGACCTGAAGGCCAAGCACGAAAGACTGGTCCGCGATGCCATGGAGGGCGCTTTCCCCGACATCGCTTTCCCGGAACTCCAGAACGCGGTGGCTTGGGTCTCCAATCAGCCCCCCGCACCCAACGGATCCTTCGACCTCACGGCCCCTAACGAGAAGATCAAGAAGAATGCGCTGTCCAACGGCTCGCGCCACATCGTTGCCGCCGGCCTGATGTCGCGGGAGACGGTCGCGAATTATGTCGAAGCGGAAACCCAACTGGACCCCGAATTTCCCGAGCGTCTCAAGGCCGGGTTTCTCGAAGAGTATTTCAAACGCCGCAAGGAGGGGCACAAGGGCGACGAGCTTTTCGAACTCATGTGCGCGTTCGCGCAGCGCGGCCTGCGCAAACAAGCTGACAGGACGGCCGGCGTTGCCGTGATGGTCTACCTATTTGAAATCTGTGACGTGTTCGAAAAATGATCCTGCCGACCAAACACATCTCGCAGGATGAGGCCCTGATAGGCGTCGGCGCGACGTTGCTTGCTCATCTGCAAGGACCAATGACGGTCTCCAGCCTTTGGGAACGCCTGCGCTCCGAACCCAATGTGGGAACTTTCGAACGCTTCGTGCTCGCATCGAACCTCCTGTACATGATCGGCGCCATCGACATGGTGAACGGGTTGATCGTAAGGGTCGAACCATGATCCGTGCCGTTCGCGCCAACAAGGCAGGCTTCCACACCGCCTTCTTCCGGCCCGGTGTGAATCTCATTCTCGCCGATCGATCAAAGGTGGCCGGCGACAAGGACACGACCAATGCGCTAGGCAAGTCGACCCTGATCGAGATCGTAGACTTCTGTCTCGGCAGCAATACCTCGCCCAACAAGGGACTCCGGGTCGAAGCTCTTGACGGATGGGCGTTCACCCTCGAACTCACGCTCGCCGGAAAAGACGTTGCCGTCACGCGCGCGACTGACGCCATCGGTTTCTTTGCGATCGAGGGAGAGACCAACCATTGGCCCATCAGGCCGGCCCCGAACAAGGAAGGCGTTTCTGGTCTCGACGCGAAGAAATGGCGCGCGGTCCTCGGCTGGGCGCTTTTCGGAATCAGCGAAGTGGGTTCAGAAACCGCCTACAAGCCGTCGGTGCGCTCGCTACTCTCGTATTTCGTGCGCAACCAAGCGGCCGCTTACAACACGCCTTTCAAACATTTCGACAATCAGAAGACCTGGGACATCCAAGTCCATAATGCGTTCCTGCTCGGTCTGAACTGGGAAAAGGCCGCAATCTGGCAGCAGCTCAAGGATCAGAAGAAGGCGCTCGACGCGCTTAGGCAGGCGATTAAGACCGGTGCGGTGGACGGTGAGCTCGCATCGCTGGGCGAGTTGGAGGCAGAGCGCCTGCGCCTTTCGAACCAACTCGAACGTGAACGGGGGGCGCTGTCCAGCTTCCGTGTCCTGCCGCAATATCGTGAGATCGAGGCGCAGGCCAACGGTCTCACTTCCGAGATTCACGATTTGGTCAACGCCAACATAGTGGACCAGCGCCGCCTCAACCGATACCGAGACTCACTCATGGGCGAGGGTGTTCCCACCGAAAGCCGCCTCGAAACGCTGTATGAGGAAGCTGGGATCGCCCTGCCGGGTCTCGTCGTCAGAACCCTCGGTGACGCGCGGAACTTCAATGCCAAGATCATCCGCAACAGGCGGGATTTCATTGCGGGCGAAATCACGGCCCTCGAAAGTGCGATCGCCGAGCGATCGGGCCGTGTCGCGGCGCTGACAGACCGGCGGGCTGAATACCTCAATGCGCTGGCCGGACAGGGCGCGTTGGAGGAACTTACGCAGCTACAAGACTTCCACACCGCCACCCGTCTCAAGGTAGACGAACTGACAAACCGCATCAGCCAATTGCGGCAGATGACGTCCAAGGCGGATACGATCAAGGTGGAAACTGTCGAACTGAAACGGTCGACGACGCTCGACTATGAGGAGCGACGCGCGGTCTGGTCGAAGGCCCTCAGTCTGTTCTCCGAATTCTCCGAGAGTCTCTACAAGTCACCAGGTCGGCTGGTCATCGACATTGGCGATACAGGATATGAATTCGATGTCGAGATCGCCGGCAGTCCAAGCGAGGGCATCAGCAAGATGAAGATCTTCTGCTACGATCTGACGTTGATTTCCTTCGCCCGTGCGCGCGGCTTGGGCATCGACTTCCTGATTCACGACAGCACTATCTTCGATGGAGTCGATCCACGCCAGCGCGCCCATGCGCTGGAACTGGCCTCCACCATGGCCGCGAAATACGGCTTCCAATATATCTGCACGCTCAACACTGACATGGTGCCCACTAAGGATTTCTCCGCCGGCTTCGACTTCGATTCCCTGATCTCAATGCGGCTGACTGACACCGATCCGAGCGGCAGCCTCCTCGGCTTTCGCTACTGAGGTTTCTGCGATCGATCGTTAGCGGTGCTAGTGGGCGCTGGGCCTGGATTTGGGCGTAGTTGGCATCCACGCCCCCACCCTGATCGCCCGGCCGACTCGTGCTAGCCTTCAGCCCAGGTCGATCTGGCAGGAGATCCGCCCGGTGCGGTTGATGTTGCTCCCTCTGATCCTTGCGGTCGTGAGTCTTGGTGCGGCGTCGTTGCCATCGCTGGCGGCGGGGCAGGCGTCGGACATCCCGGACTGGCTGCAGGCGCATGTCGGCACGGGAGAGGGCCAGATCGCGCCGGTGGTGCTGGAGCGGGCGCGCGCCCTTCACCAGCGGAAGGTCGGCGAAGGGGCGGTCCACAACGGCTGCTACTTCGCCATGGACGCGACGCGCCCGAGCACGTCGCCCGACGGCGCACTGGGCCGCCGCTTCTACATCATCTGCGAGGCGGATCAGACGTTCCGCGCGGTCTCGTCCGGCTATGGCAACGGGCGGAAGCTGAGCCGCGCGGATTTCTCGAACGGCCGGGAATGCGCGAAGAACTTCAGCAACGCGGAGGGGTCCAAGCTCACCATGGGCGGGGACTATGTGACGGCCGAGCCGCTGACCTCGTTCAAGGGCTACACCAGCGTCTCGGGCAAGAAGACGCCGTTCCTCCGCACCTTCCTCCAGTTCGAGGGCGAGGGCGAGACGGCTAACGCCCGGGAGCGGGCGATCGGCGGGCACCCGGCGGTCTATGTGAAGTGGCAGTGCCGCTACAAGAACGCGGAGAGCCCCTATGCGGACGAGGAGGGCTACGTCCCCTACGGCAGCGTGGTGAACTACACCGGCGGCCGCAGCAACGGCTGCACCTCCTGGTCGCCATCCGATTCCGAGGAGATCCTCGCGATCGTGCAGGACAACCCGACGACGCTCTACATCTACCCCGAGTCCTTCGACATCGACGCCGTCGCGCAGGCCGTGAAGGATCGGACGTCCCTGTCGGACGCCGGCCTCTACTGGAACGCGGCGTGCCTCAAGGCCATCGGCACGCCGAGGTTCTGGCCCAAGGGAAGCCTTGAGCCGATCATCGATGCATGGCGGGAGTCCCTGCCGCCGCCAGGGCCTCCGGCGAAGCTGCCGATCTGCCGGTGACGATATCGAGCGACGACGTTTTCCGGGCCGAGGCCTCGGTCACGAGACAACGACGCGTCACCAGCGTTCCCGCCCAGGACTCCGCTGCGCCAGACCTACTTTCGATCGACGTGACGTTGGTGGGGAAGAGACCCCCTCCCAGCCTCCCCCTTTCAGGGGGAGGAGTCGGCCCAGGGCCGATGCAGCGGACCTACGGCATCGCCGCTGGCGCATCGCCGCTCCCGACGCGTCCCTCCCGCTGAAAGGGGGAGGACAGGAGGGGGTCCTCACACCCAAGCCGATTCAACCTGTCCGGAATTTACTCTAGGATGGTCCAAACCCACCACTCCGACGGCCTCCCATGAAACACATCGGCTTCCTGTCCTTCGGGCACTGGACCCCGTCGCCGCAGTCGCAGACGCGCTCGGCGGCGGATGCGCTCCTGCAATCGATCGAGCTGGCGGTGGCGGCCGAAGAACTCGGCGCCGACGGGGCGTATTTCCGGGTGCATCATTTCGCCCGGCAGCTCGGTTCGCCCTTTCCGCTGCTCGCGGCCTGCGGGGCGCGGACCCGCCGCATCGAGCTCGGTACCGCGGTCATCGACATGCGCTACGAGAACCCGCTCTACATGGCCGAGGACGCCGGCGCGGCCGACCTCATCGCCGGCGGGCGACTGCAGCTCGGCCTCTCGCGCGGGTCGCCCGAGCAGGTGATCGAGGGCTACCGCTTCTTCGGCTACGCGCCGCCGGAGGGGACGGACGACGCCGCCATGGCGCGGCAGAAGACCGAGGTGTTCCTCGAGGTGCTGAAGGGTGTGGGCTTCGCCGAGCCCAACCCGCGGCCGATGTTCCCCAACCCGCCGGGGCTGCTGCGGGTCGAGCCGCACTCCGAGGGGCTTCGCGAGCGCATCTGGTGGGGCTCGGCGACCAACGCCACCGCCGAGTGGGCGGCCATGCTCGGCATGAATCTCCAGTCGTCGACCCTCAAGTTCGACGAGACGGGCGAGCCGTTCCACATCCAGCAGGCGAAGCAGATCCGCGCCTATCGCGCCGCCTGGAAGGCGGCGGGGCATAAGTGGGAGCCACGGGTCTCGGTCAGCCGCTCGATCTTCGCCCTCGTCGATGACCGCGACCGCATGTATTTCGGACGGAACGGCGACAGCCGGGACCAGATCGGCATGATCGACGAGAACACGCGGGCGATTTTCGGCCGCTCCTTTGCCGCCGAGCCGGACCGGCTGATCGACGAGTTGAAGGGCGACGAGGCGATCGCCGAGGCCGACACGCTCCTCCTCACCGTCCCGAACCAGCTCGGCGTCGACTACAACGCCCATGTCATCGAGGCGATCCTGACCCATGTCGCGCCGGGCCTCGGCTGGCGCTGAGGCGGGGCAGGAGCGGGGGGCGGCGCGACATCGCGGTCGGAAGGGGAGCGCGGCCTGCGTCGAAGAGACGGCGGCGACAGCGGGGAAGGTATGGCGTCACCGCCTGCCCGGTATTTGGGCGTGAACCGGCGGTCTCGATGGGGTTAATTCAACAAACGGTTACTGGTGCAGCTTGCGGTTGTCATGCCGGCATCATCTGCGCCATGCTGACTGTGACGCGGCGCTCGCCGTCCCGAGGATGACGAGCGCCGCTTCGTTTGTTCCATGACTGCTCGCAGCCTTGCGAGGGTCTATCGCAGGGGGAGAGCAGGCATGGTCACGACACCGACGGTGTGGA
>JAGRKZ010000197.1 GCA_020442065.1 Bauldia sp. | reverse complement strand
GCAGATGATCGCCGAAGTCTACGGCATCATGCGCGACGGCCTCGGCATGACCCCCGCCGAGATGGCCGATGTCTTCGCTCGCTGGAACCAGGGGCCGCTTCAGTCCTACCTCATCGAGATCTCCGCCCGCGTGCTCGAGGCGACCGACCCGTCGACCGGCAAGCCGATGGTCGACATCATCCTCGACAGCGCCGGCCAGAAGGGCACCGGCCGCTGGTCGGCGATGGAGGCGCAGGACCTCGGCGTGCCGGCGACGGTGATCGAGGCGGCGGTGGCGGCGCGCGTGCTGTCGTCCCGGAAGGCCGAGCGCATCGCCGACGAAGTGCTGTTCGGGGCTGCCGACTCCGCCTTCGGCGATGTTCTCGGCGGCCGGGACCAGACGCTGGAGGTGCTCGAGGCGGCGCTCCTCGCCGGCAAGGTCGTCGCCTATGCCCAGGGCTTCGACGTGATGGCCAGGGCGTCGGAGACCTGGAACTGGGACCTGCCGCTCGGGACCATCGCCAAGATCTGGCGCGCCGGCTGCATCATCCGTTCGGCCTTCCTCGATTCCATCGCCTCCGCCTATGCCGGGCGGGCGGACGTGGCCAACCTGATGACGGTCGAGCCCTTCACCGGCATGATGAAGCAGTCGAATCTCAGCCTTCGCCGGGTGGTCGCGAGCGCGGCGCTGAAGGGCGTGGCGGTTCCGGCGCTGTCCTCGGCCCTCGCCTATTTCGACCTCTCGCGCACCGCCCGCTCGACCGCCGACCTGACCCAGGCCCAGCGCGACTTCTTCGGCGCCCATGGCTTCGAGCGGCTCGACGCGCCCGGCAAGGTCGCGCACGGCCCGTGGGCGATGGCGCCGGGGTGAGCCGGAATGCCGCAATGCCGCCCGCTCCGCGTGGACCACGGTGGACGGCCGCTATAGGCTGGCGATGATCACGTGACCGGCGCGATTCCCCGCACCCGGCCCTCCGCGTTCCCGTCCGGCCTGTTCCCATGCTCAAGGGCGTCGCCCTCGGCTTCCTCACCTATGCGCTGTTCTCCTCCGCCGACGCCCTGATCAAGAGCCTCGGCGGCGAGCTGCCGGTGGTCGAGATCGTCTTCCTCGCCACCCTCACCTCCTTCATCGTGATCCTCGTGCTCCGGCCGCGCGGCGAGCGCTGGCGCGACATGTTCCGGATGAACCACCCGAAACGGGTGCTGCTGCGCGCCGCCTGCGGCATCATCTCGGGAATCGGGGCGACCTTTGCCTTCACCACCATCCCGCTCGCCGAGGCCTATGCGATCATCTTCCTGTCGCCGGTGCTGGTGACGCTGATGTCGATTCCGCTGCTCGGCGAAAGGGTGGGCTGGCGGCGCATCGGTGCCGTCGTGCTCGGTCTCACCGGCATGCTGCTGGTGGTGAAGCCCGGCTTCCGGGAGCTCCAGCCGGGCCACCTTGCCGCCTTCATCGTCGCCTTTGCCGGCGCCACCAGCATGATCGTGCTACGCATGGTGGGTCAGACCGAACGGCGCGTCAGCCTGATCGGGGTGGTGATGGTGTCGGCGCTGGTCGTGAGCGGAGCGCTGATGATCCCGGTCTTCGTCTGGCCGAGCGGCGGGGCTATCCTGAGGCTCTGCCTGATCGGCGTGCTGGGGGGCACGGCACAGATGACGCTGATGGCGGCAACGCGCCTCGCCCCCGCCAACCGCGTGGCGCCGGCCCAATACAGCCAGGTGATCTGGGCGGTGGTCTTCGGCGTGCTGTTCTTTGCGGAGGTGCCCGACTGGGTCGCCTTCGCCGGCATCGGCATGATCGGTCTGTCGGGCCTGTTCACGCTGTTGCGGGAGGACAAGGTGAGCGGGTGGCCGCGGCGGGTACCACTGCTGCGGAATCGCCTCTGAATCCTCTGGTGTGGAAACTGCGAATGCGGGTAGGTTCTGCGCCACACGCCAAAGACGGCGACATGGGGAGGTCAACCGGATGCAGAAACTTCAGGTCCAGGGCGTCCATCACATCACGCTGGTCGGGGCGAACCGGCAAACCTCGATCGACTTCTGGGAGGGCGTGCTCGGCATGCCCTTCGTCTTCGAGCAGCCGAACCTCGACGTGCCGGAGGAGAGCCATCTCTATTTCGATCCCGGCGACGGCCGGCTGATCACCGTCTTCACCAACGAGAATCGCAAGCCCGACCCCAAGCCGACGCCCAACGAGATCGGCGCCGTCCATCACGTTGCCTTCTGGGTGTCGCGGGCGACCTTCGCGCAGGCGGTGGAGCGGCTCGACCGCCGCGGCATCAGCCATAGCGGGGTCAAGGATCGCGGCTTCATGGACTCGATCTATTTCCGCGACCCGCTGGGCTTCCTGATCGAACTCGCCGCCTATCGCTTCTTCCCGCCCGAGGGCGTCTCGCACGGCGAGGTGCTGTTCGAGGCGCACAAGATCCGCGTCGCCCGCGGCGACTACAACATCACCGAGACGCATCTCGCCGACGCGATCGAGGACATCATCCGGCGCCGGCGGCACAGCCTCTCGGACGACCGGGAGCCCAAGGATCCCTACAAGGCGGGCTAGACCGCAGTGAGCCGATTTCAGTTTCACGGCCGCCGGACGGCGGCCGGCCATGGGAGGAAAGCAAGATGAAGCTCTACATGCACCCGGTCTCGAACACGAGCCGGCCGGTCATCCTGTTCATCGAGGAGAACAAGCTGCCGGTGGACATGGAAGTGGTCGACCTGATGACCGGCGCCCACCTGCAGGAACCTTACGTCAGCATCAACCCCAACGGCCTCGTGCCGGCGCTGGTCGACGGCGACTTCGTGCTCACGGAAAGCTCGTCGATCATCAAGTACCTCGCCGACCGGTTCAACCTGCCGAGCTACCCCAAGGACCTCAAGGCGCGGGCCAAGGTCAACGAGCTGATGGACTGGTTCAACACCGGCTTCTATCGCGACTACGCCTACGGCGTCGTCTACCCGCAGATCTACCCCCACCACAAGCGGCCCAGCGACGAGCTGCAGAAGGGCACGATCGAGTGGGGCAAGGGGCTGACCAAGAAGTGGCTCAAGGTACTCAACGACCACTGGCTCGGCCATGGCAACAAGTACCTGACCGGCGACCAGCTCACCATCGCCGACGTCTTCGGCGCCGGGCTCCTGACCTGCGGTCACGTCATCCGTGACGAGTTCAAGGACTATCCCAACATCGATGCGTGGCTGAAACGAATCGAGCAGCTGCCCAACTGGAACAAGATCAACGAGGCGATGAACGGCTTCCGCGAATACGTGAAGGACCAGCCGTTCGTGAACCTCGCCTGAGGGTCGCTCCGGCGGCTCGGCGTGCTCAGATCGCCGAGCCGTCCATCTCCTCGCCGGCATAGGGCACGAGCGCCGGCCGCCCGGCGCGGCCGGATATGGCGGCGGGCATCGGCATCCAGGCGGCAAGCTCGCCATCGCCATAGACGATGCGGGCCTCGGGGTCGGAATCGGTGGCGAGCCAGCCGGAGTCTCCGTCCGCACCGGCCTTGGCCCACTTCACCACGTCGACTTCGGCAGCGCCCTGCTCGCTGGCCCGAACGGTGACAAGGATGCGGGTGCCGTCGCGCGGCGCAGTCCGCATCGACCGCCACTCACTGTCCCCGGACTCGGCCATGAAAGCCTCCCTCGATCCTTTGCCGGGGAGCATGGAACGCGGCGAGGACAAGGGCAAGGGCGGCGCCGCTTCCGAACCCGACGGACTAGAGCGCCTTGACGATGCCCTCGGTCATCTTCTTGGCGCCGCCGAGCAGCATCATCATGTTGTCGCGGTCGAACAGCGCGTTGTCGATGCCGGCATAGCCCGAGGCGAGCGAGCGCTTGACGAACATCACCGTGCCGGCCATCCA
>JAGRKZ010000043.1 GCA_020442065.1 Bauldia sp. | reverse complement strand
TCATTCTTCGCCGATGAAGCGCGGACCGAGGGGCTGCTGCTGGTCCAGGCCGACGACTATCTCGGACAGCAGACCACGGACACCATCCTGCGCTTCGCCGAACGTGCCCGCCCCATCGGCGAGGACGATCTCGACCTCGCCGATCACCTGTGGGCCGACCTTGCCATGCCGACCCCGGAGGCGCTGGCCCGCCGCCTCGACGACGGCATCGACGCACTCCCCTTCGCCGGCCCGGCGCTCCATCGCTTCCTCGAGGAGTTGCCGTCTCCCCATCGTGGCCTCGGCCGGACAGAGCACACGGCGCTTTCGCTATTGACGGGCGGCCCGGCAAGCGCCATCGACCTCTTTCGCGGTGCGATTGCCGCCGAGGAGGCGGCGTTCATGGGCGACCTGAGTTTCTTCCTGATGCTTCGTGACCTTGCCGATGCCGACACTCCCCTGATCGCGGGCCTTGAGCACGCGGCGGAAGGTGACCCGGCCGCGATTGGGCGCGTCGGCCGGCGGCTGTCCTTGACCGAGGCGGGGCGCGCGGTGATTGCCGGCGAGGCGGATCATGTCCGCCTCAACGGCGTCGACCGCTGGTGGGCCGGCGCCCGCCTCAAGGGCCGCACCACCTGGCGCTTCGACCGCGAGACGATGAACCTGATTTCGCCGCAGGCCAGCGCGGCCTAGACGAGAGTCCCCATGGCCAAGAAGAAACTACAGCTCGGCCGGTCCGTGGCGACGCCGGACAGTCCCGGGTCGGCGGTGCTCGACCGCGTCCCCAACCCGCAGGCCGACACGCGCTACGTCGCCCGCTTCACCTTCCCCGAGTTCACGTCGATCTGCCCGGTCACCGGCCAGCCCGACTTCGGTATCCTCATCATCGACTATGTCCCCGACCGCTGGCTGGTCGAATCGAAGTCGCTGAAGCTCTACCTCCAGTCCTTCCGGAACCACGGCGCCTTCCACGAGGACTGCACCGTCGCCATCGGCCGCCGCATCGCGGACCTGCTCGCGCCGCACTGGCTCCGCATTGCCGGCTACTTCAATCCGCGCGGTGGGATGCCGATCGACGTGTTCTGGCAGACCGGGACACCGCCCGAGGGGGTCTGGCTGACCGACCCGGGTGTCGCGCTCTATCGCGGCCGCGGCTGAGTCCGGACCTTGGCTCTCTCCGTCGCCATCGCGATCGCCGCGACGATCGTCCTCTATCTCGTCTTCTACGCCCTCACCGCCTTGCCCGCGCTGGAGCGCAGGCGGAACACGATCGCCGGCGTCCTCGCCAAGCGCGCGCTGGGCGTCGTCATCCTCGGCGGCGGTGCGGCCCTCGCCGCCTGGCTGTTCCTGCCGTTTTCCCCGGCTCAGCTCGGCGTCGTCGTACCGGTCCCACCGACCACATGGGCCTGGGTCGCCGCCGCGTCGGTCGTCATCGTCATTGGCTGCCTCCTGACGGCCCACAAGCCCGAGAACTTCGACGTCTATCCTGAAATGCGGGTGCCGCTCTGGGGTGTCGGGCCGGTGGCGGCGAATTTCGTCTCGTGCTTGCTCTACATGCTCGCCTACGAATTTCTGTTCCGCGGCTTCCTGTTCTTCGCCTGCCTCGCGATCATGCCGGCGTGGCTTGCGATCGCGGTCAACGCGGCGCTCTACGCCCTCGCCCATGTCCCCAAGGGGCGGCGCGAGGCGTTGGGGTCGATCCCGCTCGGCGTGGTCGTCTGCCTCGCCTCGATCGAGACCGGGGCGATCTGGGCGGCCTTCCTGATCCATGTGATCATGTCGCAGCTCAACGACTACCTCGCCGTCCGCGGCAACCCGGCGATGCGGTTCGGCTTCGGCGGTGCCACACCATGAGCGTGCTGGTCACCGGCGCGACGGGCTATGTGGGCCAGCGGCTCGCGCTCCGGCTCGCCGAAGGCGGTGACACCGTCCATGCGCTCGTCCGCTCGCCGGAGAAGGCGAAGGCCATCGCCCATCCGCGCATTGCGATCTTCCCCGGCGACATCACCGACCGCGCGTCGCTGGATCGCGCCGCCGCGGGCTGCCGTCAGGCCTTTCACGCCGCCGCCCTCGTCAGCGTCTGGGCGAAAGACCCCGAGGACTATCGGCGGGTCAATGTCGAGGGCACCCTCAATCTGCTCGGAGCGGCAACCGCCGCAGGGATCGAGCGCGTCGTCATCACGTCGACGGCGGGTGTCTTCGGGCCATCGGAAGGCGAGCTGGTCGACGAGGCCACGCCGCGGCGTGTCCCGTTCTTCAACGAGTACGAATCCTCCAAGGCGGAGATGCATGCCGCCGTGCGCGAGCGGGTCGCGGCGGGCGCCGATGCCGTCATCGTCTGCCCGACCCGGGTCTACGGACCCGGCCCACTGGTCGAAGGCAACGCAGCGACGAAGATGATCGCGCGCTACGTCGCGGGCAAGTGGCGGGCTCTCCCCGGCGACGGCAACCGCTCGGGCAACTACGTCTACATCGAGGACATCATCGATGGGCACGTCGCGGCGATGGCCAAGAGCCGCCCCGGCGAGGCCTACATCCTCGGCGGCGACAACGCGACCTACCGCGCCTTCTTCTCGACCCTTGCCGAGGTTTCCGGCGTGCGGCACCGGCTCTATCCCGTGCCGACGGCCGCACTGATGGCTTTTGCCCACACCGAGCAGGCCCGCGCGAACTGGTTCGGCCGCAAGCCTTTGATCACCCCGTCGTGGGTCCGGCGCTACAGCTTCGACTGGGCGAACGCGTCCACCAAGGCGGAAGCCGAGCTCGGCTACGCGCCGCGCAGCCTCCGCGACGGCCTCGCGATGACCGTCGAATGGTTGAGAATGACGGCTTCGTCCGGGCAGACGTAACCTCCGCGGATTGGCATCGACTATTGGAACTGGCGCGCGCGGCAGTTCGTTGCGAGGATTTGCGAAACCAGGGAACCGGGTGAAGGAGTCTGGTACGATGCACAAGGGCCGGCTCGAAGCGTTCAGCGACGGCGTCATCGCGATCATCATCACGATCATGGTGCTCGAAATGAAGGTCCCCCACGGCGAGGATTGGGCGACGCTCGTCCCCCTCCTCCCGGTCTTCGTGAGCTACATCCTCAGCTTCGCCAATGTCGGGATCTACTGGAACAACCACCACCACCTGCTTCAGGCGGCAAAGCACGTTGATGGGCGCGTGCTCTGGGCAAACCTCCATCTTCTGTTCTGGCTGTCGCTGATGCCCTTCGTCACCGGCTGGATGGGCGAGAACCACTTTGCCCCCATCCCGGTCGCCCTCTACGGCATCGACCTCCTGATGAGCGGCATCGCCTACTACCTCCTCGTCCACGCCCTGCTTGCCGTGAACGGCCAGGATTCCGCCCTCGCCCGCGCCATCGGCAAAGACTTCAAGGGCCGCATCTCGGTGGCCGTCTATGTCGTCGCGATCGCGCTCGCCTTCGTTCGCGCCGAGATCTCGATGGCGCTCTACGTGGCGGTCGCGATCATGTGGTTCGTCCCCGATCGGCGTATCGAGCGCACCATCAGGGACTAGGATTGGCGTCGCCGCTGCGCTTGGCCAGCGCATCGATCGCCACCAGCCGCTCGATCAGCGCCGGCATCGCGTCGATCGGCACCATGTTCGGCCCGTCCGACGGCGCGTTGTCGGGATCTTCGTGAGTCTCGATGAAGACGCCGGCGACGCCCACCGCCACCGCGGCCCGCGCCAGCACCGGCACGAAGCGCCGATCGCCGCCGGACGCACTGCCCTGCCCTCCGGGCTGCTGGACGGAATGGGTGGCGTCGAAGATCACCGGCGCGCCGGTCTCGGCCATGATCGGCAGCGCCCGCATGTCCGAGACCAGGGTGTTGTAGCCGAAGCTGGCACCGCGCTCGGTGAGGAGGACGTCGGGATTGCCGCTCGCCACGAGCTTCTCGACCACGTTGCGCATGTCCCACGGCGCCAGGAACTGGCCCTTCTTGACGTTGACGGCCTTGCCGGTGGCCGCGGCGGCAACGAGGAGGTCGGTCTGGCGAGACAGGAATGCGGGGATCTGCAGGATGTCGACGACCGGCGCGACCAGGGCGCACTGCTCGCGCTCGTGGACATCCGTCAGGATCGGCACGTCGAGATCGGTACGGAGCGCCTCGAACACCGGCAGGGCCGCCTCGAGCCCCAGCCCGCGCTTGCCGGCGAGGCTGGTGCGGTTGGCCTTGTCGAAGGAGGTCTTGTAGACGAGGCCAATGCCGGCCTTTGCTGAGATCTCCTTCAACCGCCCGGCGATATCGAAGGCATGCGCGCGCGATTCCAGCTGGCACGGCCCGGCAATCAGGACGATCGGCAGGTCGTTGCCGAACGTGACGCTGCCGACGCGGACGTGGGGGTTGGGCTTCATGGCGGCCGGATCATAGCGGGTCGCGGCAGCGGCGCCAGCCGCTTCACGCCTCGGTGAAGGCTATCGCGACGCCGCAGGCGGCCTCGGGTGGGACGATCAGCCGGCCCATCCGCTCGGTGAAGGGCACGCCGCGGCCGCGGAGCGTCACCGCTGCAGCCGCGAGGTCGGCGGTCGCCACCCGGACCCCGATGAAGGTCGGACGGGCATCGGCAGCGACGTCGACGCCGTACATCGCCCGGGCGGCGACCGGCGTGACGATCTCAAGCTTGCCGCCTCCGGTGTCGAAGGACAGCATCAGGCTATCCGAGCGCATGTCGTGCTGTCCGGTGAGGCACGTGAAGAAGATATGGTAGTCGGCCGGGTCGCGGCTCGCCATTACCACCGCCTCGATCGCCACCGCGCCATTGTCGTGCGTGCGATATTCCGGCCAGAACAGCTTGTCGCGATCATGATGCTGGCAGGTGAAGAAGCCGGCATCGGGCATGCGCGCGTCCGACGTGAAGGTCACCGAGAAGCCGACCTCGACCTCGTTGCCGGCCGGATCGCGCGCCATGCGCCGGAAGCTCATCGGTGCGTAGATCGGCAGGTCATCGGCGGCGAAGGCGGCGCGGTCAGCGGCCGCATCGGCGCTGCGAAGGGCCAGCATGGACACCCCTTCCCCATTCTCGAGGAACCGGCGGTTGAAGCCGGCGAAAGAGAAGCTCCCTTCGCCTGCCTCCGGAATCGCCGCCGGGTCGACGACGGCGAGCAGTTCGATATAGGCCTCACCCAGCTGGACGAGAGCGTTGGCGGTCCCGAACGGGTGGCGCGCCGTCGGCGTAACGGTGAATCCCAGTCGCTCGTAGGCAGCGCGCGCATCGTCAAGGTCGCGAACCGCGACGACGACATGGTCGATTGGGCGAGGCTCTTGAGGCATGGCGGCTTTCGTCGTCGTGGGCCGGTGGGTGATCGCCATCAGACGAGTCCCTGGATGCCTTCTAAACGAGCGGCGTCCGCCACGGAAGGCGTGGGTCGCTCCCTGCCTCAGCCATTGCCGATCGATGCGCAGGACCGACGCACGACCAGTTCCGGCGCAAAGTCGCGGGCGGTGGCGGGGCCATCATCGCCCCCGAGGCGCTCGACCAGCCGCTCGAACGCCGCCTCGGCCATCGCCGCGATCGGCTGCCGCACCACGGTCAGCGCCGGCTGGAACGCCGGCGCCCAGGGGAAGTCGTCGATGCTGCACACCGACATGTCGTCCGGCACGCGGACGCCGGCTTCGGCAAGTGCGCGCATGACACCGATCAGCATCAGGTTGTTGGCGACGAAGATCGCGGTGGGTGGCGAAGCGAGGGTCAGCAGCGCCCGGCCGCAGGCGTGCCCTTCCTCAAGGCGAAAGTCGCCATAGGTGACGAGCTCGGGATCGGACGCGATGCCGGCCCGGGCCAACGCCGCGTCGCGCCCGGCAAGGCGCTCCCGGCTCACATACTGCTGGCGCATGCCGGCCACGACCCCGATCCGATGGTGACCGAGCTCGAGGAGGTGGGAGACGGCGAGGTCGGCGGCCACGCGATTGTCGAGGCAGACGGTGTCGACGCCGAGGCCGGGCGCGGTGTTGTCGACCGCGATGAGCCGCATCCGTCCGCGCGACAGGCGGCCATCGGCATAGTCCTCCTCGCCGCCGGCCGGGCAGAGGATCGTTCCCGCCGCCTGGTGCGAGCGCATCAGGGCGAGGAGCTCGGCCTCGCGATCCACGTCATGATCGCTGATGCCGAGCAGCACCGAATAGCCGGTCTGGTGAGCCTTGTCCTGGATGTGCTCGACCAACTCGGTGAAATACGGATTGGTGACGTCCGAAACGATGAGGCCGAGCAGCGAGGACGTGCCGCGCTTCAACCCTCGTGCCGTCGAGTTGCGCTCGTAACCGAGCCGGGAGACCGACTCGGTCACGCGCGCCCGCAATTCCGCGCTGACATTGGCCGAGCCGGACAGCGTCGCCGACACCGTGTAGATGCTGACGCCGGCGTCGCGCGCCACGTCCTTCATCGTCGCCATGGTCGGCCCTGCTCGAATCTGCCCCGTCCCGGGAAGGCTACCACCCGGGACGGGACAGTGTCCGCCGGAACGGGAAGACCCGGCGGCGTCAGTTCCACCAGCCCTTGTGGTCCTTCTTGGGCTGGCGAAGGATTCCATCCCCCGGCTTCGGCGGCTCGATCTCGAGCAGATAGCGCTGGACCGGAGACATGCGGTTGTAGAGCTCCGGCGTGAGGTAATCGAGCTGCAGGAGCTGCTGCGGAAGGTCGCGGCGGGTGTAGGTGAGGTGAAGCATCCGGCGCGGCGCGTCGCCGGTCTTCACCGTTCCGGAATGCCACATCGAGGAATTGCAGATGATCGCGGAACCCGCAGGCGCCTCGACCAGAACTTCCCCGGGATAAGAGGCGGCAAGGTCTTCGGGCACGCGGGCCGCGTCCTCGGGCGAAAGGGGCTGGGGCTCCCAGTCGCCGATGTTGACATAGGGCACGTTGATCGGGGCCCAGCGGTGCGAGCCGGGAACGACTCGTGTCGGGCCGTTTTCGAGGGTCATGTCGTCGAACATCACCATCGAGTTCACCACCCACCAGTCGTCGTCGAACTTCTTCGGCACATCGACATGGAGGTCCTGCTGGCCGTAGCCCCTGACGGGGTCGCGGATGTTGGCGCCGTGGACCTTGATCTCGCCGAGGGTGTGAGCCGAGGCCGCCAGGATCTCGGGAATCCAAAGGCATTTGTCGAAGGCATCGGTCTTGTTGAAGATGTTCGACAGCCGGCGCGCGCCGGGCTCGACATGCACCTCGTGGCCGCCGACGTCCTTCTCGGCGGCGTGGAGACGCTCGAACGCTGCGCGCATCCGTTCGCAGTCCGACGGCGTCAGCACGTTCTCCACGATGATGAAGCCCTGCTCGTCCAGTTGCGCCTTCTGCGCGCCGGACAGCGTGTCCGGTGTCACGCCGAGGTCGCGGATAGCCTGTTTGGTGTACAAGCGCGTTCCTCCCGAGGTCTCCATAACGTTTAGCTAAACGTTTATGGCCGTGCAAGGCCCAAAGGGCGTGGCGCCGGAAACTCGGCGCGCTCAGCCGCCGTGGCGATCGAGGAATGCCCTGAGAACAGCGAAATACGCCTCGGGTTCTTCCCAGAACGGCAGGTGCGAGGAGTTCGGGAAGACGTGGATGCTGCTGTTCGGCAGATTGCGATGGATCAGGGCCGAACAGGCGGGCGTCAGTTCGTCATGGAGACCACACAGCACCAGCGCCGGCTGGGTGATGCGATGAAGGTCGGGAACGCGGTTCCAGTCCTTGATGCTGCCGACATAGCAGAACTCGTTCGGTCCCTGGATGGCCCGATACGGCGCCATGTTCCAGTCGCCGAGCGAGGCATTCACCGCATCCGGCCAGACCTGCAGCCGACAGACGTGCCGGTAGTTGAGGATGTCGATGGCGCCCTTGTACTCGGGATGGTCCAGGGTTCCCTCCGCCTCATGGCGCTGCATCATCGCGACCGTCTCCGGTCCGAGCGCCGCCCTCAGGCGCTCGAGTTCGCTGACGAGGTGCGGGATATTGGCCGAGCCATCGGCAAGGATCAGCGTCTTGAAGGCGTCGGGATAGGTGAGCGCGTATTCCGTCCCGAGCCATGTCCCCCAGGATTGCCCGAGGAGATGGACCTTTCCCAGACCGAGGGTTGTGCGGACGATCTCGACCTCTTCGACATAGCGCTCCAGCGTCCACAGGCTGTCGTCGTCGGGACGGTCCGACGCGCCGCAGCCGAGCTGGTCGAAACAGACCACCCGGTAGGTGTCGCCGGCGAGCTGCGAGTGGCAGTCCCGGATGTAGTCGCACGGCAGGCCTGGGCCGCCGTTGAGGCAGAACAGGACCTCCTTGCCGGTTCCGAACGAATAGGCCACGACCTCGTAGCCGTGAACCGGAACGCGCGTGATCTCGTCGGCCTGCCGGTAGCCCATCTTCGCCCCTCCCCTCTCGTCCCGTTCGCCCTCGCGCAGGATCGTGGCAAGCCTAGCGCGGCATCGCATCCGCGCAAGTCGGGTCGGGCCGGGACCACCGGCCGCGCATGCCGGGCTGTGCCGGCGGCGCGGCGGGTGCTATGACCCCCGCAGCGATCTGGCGCGGGGGAATCGGCGGAGTTCCGGCTTGCTTCCCAAAGTCTGGCCGGCGGTGCTGGCTCTCGGATGGATATGCCTCGCCGTGGGCGCGGCACAGGGTCTCATGGCCCTGTTCTCGCTCGCCGTCTCGGACGGCATGGAGGAGGTCTTCGCCGGCACGGCCGCGATCACCATCGTCTTCGGCGGCGCCTGCGTGCTCACCACCAGCGGTCGGCATTTCGAACTGCGCTTCCGCGATGCCGCACTGCTCACCGTGGTCTCCTGGTTCGTGGTCCCCGCCTTCGGGGGCCTGCCGCTCCTCGCCGCGCCGGCCAACCTCACGGCCGTCGACGCCTATTTCGAATTCGTGTCGGGGATGACCACCACGGGCTCAACCGTGATGTCCGGCCTCGACAATCTGCCGCCGTCGATCCTGCTGTGGCGCTCCACGGGCCAGTGGATCGGCGGCATCGGCATCATCGGCCTCGCCATTGTCATCCTGCCGTTCCTCAAGGTCGGCGGCATGCAGCTTTTCCGGCTTGAATCCTCCGACCGCTCGGACAAGGGCATGCCGCGCACCCGCGAGATCGCCGCAGCTGTCGGGCGCGTCTACGTCATTCTCACCGTCGCCTGCTTCTTTGCCTACTGGCTGCTGGGGATGAGCGCCTTCGACGCCCTGAACCACGCGATGACCACGTTGCCGACCGCCGGCTACTCGACCCACGACAGCTCGTTCGGCTATTTCAACAGCCCGGCGCTCGAATGGGCCGGCGTGGTGTTCATGGCGCTGGCCGGCCTCCCGTTTCTCGCCTACCTCCAGTTTGCCCGTCGCGGCTCGCTGTGGGACCGGGTCGAGCCGCAGATCCCGACCTTCCTCGCCACGATGACCATTACCACCGTCCTCCTCGCGGTGTGGCTGACCATCAACAACCAGGTCGACTTCCCGACAGCGCTGACGAAGTCGGCGTTCAACACCGTCTCCGTCATCACCACCACCGGCTTTGCCTCCGTCGACTACCTGCAATGGGGGCCATTCGTCACCGTCTGGTTTCTGGCCCTCACCTTCTTCGGCGGCTGCGCCGGCTCCACGGCGGGCGGTCCGAAGGTGTTTCGCTATCAGGTGATGTTCCGCGTCATCGCCCAGCACATCCGCAAGGCCATTCATCCCCACGCGGTCGTGCCGTTGCGCTACGGCACGCGGACGCTCTCCGACGAGCAGGTCTGGTCGGTCGGAGCCTTCATGTTCCTCTACTTCGCGGCGTTTGCCGTCATCGCCGTCCTGTTGGCCTGCCTCGGTCTCGACGTCGCAACCGCTATCTCCGGGGCAGCGACGTCGATCGGCAATGTTGGCCCCGGCATCGGCTCGGTCATCGGTCCCGCCGGGAATTTTGCGAGCCTCCCCGACGCCGCCAAGCTCATCCTCGCCGTCGCCATGATCATGGGCCGGCTCGAGATCCTGTCGATCCTCCTCCTCCTGATGCCGAGCTTCTACCGCTGAGGCGTGGCGTGCCCGTCTGGACACGATCATGGAACCGCGACGGCCCGTCGCGAGTTATCACTGCCAGAAGGCAACCTCAGGAGAGATGACGATGGGTGACCTGCTCAAGGGTGGACTGTTGTGGCTGCTCGGCGTTCCGCTGATCCTCGTGATCGTGCTGTTCGCAACGGGCATCCTCTAGCACCACAGCGTCTTTCTGCGCCGCTGCGGACGTGCGGCGCATCGACGGGGGATGCCGGCGTCGGGCAAACGCCCGATGCCGGCACTCTCGTGAGTGGACGGGCTCCGTTCTGTCAGGTGGAGCGACCTCCCGGCAGGATGTCCTTGAGCCGATCGCGCGCGCCGCGCATCCGATCGCCGGACCAGATGGGAGAATCGGGATCCGCAGGGCCGATCCGGTCGAAGCCATCGGCGCTGATCGGGACCGGCCCGATCGACACGGCCATCACGACCATCGAGGCCGAGGCGATGGCGGCGGCAAGGTGTTTCATCAGTCTCTCCCGCGGGCGGGTCGAACGCTTAGGACCCGCGCCCGCGCTGCCGGTCATTCCGTCTTGGTGACGTCTCCGGCATCCACGGCCGCGGGCGGAGCCGGCTCCCTCTTGACGAGGGGCTTCGGTGCCGGTTTTGCGGCCCGCATGCGATCGGGCGTCCAGTACTGGTCTACCCGTTCCTGGCTGTCGCGCACCTGAACGTCGATGCCGCTACCGGTATTGGTGCCGCCGTCCGGAACGTCGGAGGCCGTCGCTACCGCCGAACCGAGACCGATGCAGACGGTGGACGCAACCGCCGTGATGGGGGTCAGGCGTCGGCGCATATCGCCATCCTCTTCGTTCATGCCCTGCCCTCGCGACCGGATATCGGGGTGCGAATGCGGCTTTTCTAACGGCAGCCGCGCTCGACGTAGTCGAACAGATCCTTGAACGAGGAATCGAGATAGGGCCCGTAGTTGGTGCCCGGCTCGTCACGGAAACTGAACGAATCGACCGAGAGGACGTAGTTGCCCTCGTTGCTCTTCTCGGCCTGGCTGAAGGCGCCGATGAAGGCGGCGCCGCTGATGCCGGCCTGGTCCGCCCGGCTGCCGTGGCGAAAGCCGACGATCCCCTTGGCGACGGCCAGGCGGCCGGTGTCGACGGTCGGCGACTCCCCGTTGTTCTTGCCCTTGACGTAGCCGACGCGGGCGCCGTCGCGATACTCGCCGGCCCAGTTCCACTGGGTCCCGAAGTGTCCCGTCGGCGAGCGCTTGGTCACCTTGATGAGGGCATAGTCATAGACGTACCGGTCGGGGACCTTTTGGACCCAGCCGTTCTTGGTGCCGACGCAGTCCTCATAGAACACGTCGATGTAGCGTCCGCGGTCGTACCCGAGCGCGAAGACGAAGTTGTCGTACCACGCGCCGGTGTCGCCGTTGCGGACGCAGCTCGCCGTCGTCATGACGACCGTGGGCGAGACGAACTGGGCGGAGCAGACATAGTCGCCGTCCGAGGCCCGGTAGAACAGCTTGCCCGCCCAGTAGAGCGGCTTCTTGAGCGAGGCGCGGGCTTCGCCCGAATCCGCCGCCGGCAGCGCCCCCGCCGGGCCGGCGACGGTGGCGCGGACGCTGGCTGCGGCGGCAACCGCCTCGGGATCGACATCAACCGGTGCCGCGGCCTTCGCACCGCTCATCCGCTCCGCCGTCCATTCCAGGCCGCTGCTGCGCGACGCGGACCCGGACTCAGCCACGGATTCGTTATCGGTCTCGCTTGCGACAGCAGCCGTTTCGCATCCGACTGCGGCGACAAGGGCTGCGACGAAGATCATCGAGGTGCGGGTCATGACAGAGCCTCCGGCTGTCGGCGTCCACTGCGAGGACGGCCATGAGCCCATCGGCCGGCGGACCCGCCCTGCCGACCCAATTGTGCAAAAACACAAAGGGCGCACAAGCGTCGAGCTCGTGCGCCCCTCTAGGAAGCGATAGTGGCTGCGACTGGTCTACTTGCAGCCGTTCTCGACGTAGTCCCACAGGGACTTGAAGTTCTCGTCGAGATAGGGGCCGTAGTCGATGCCGGGCTCTTCGTCGTAGCCGAAGGACTCGACGCTGATGATGTAGTTGCCGTCGTTGTTGCCTTCGGCGTCGGAATACTGGCCTATCCAGGCGCCGCCGCTCGATCCGCCCTGGTCGGCGGTATTGCCGTGCGTCAGCTGCACGACCCCGTCGACGAAGGCGATGGGTCCGTGCTCGACCTGGATGACTTCACCGTCTGCGACGCCGCCGGGATAGCCGATCTTGTTGGCTTCGTTGTAGGCGCCGCGCCAGCCCCAATGGGTGCCGAAATTGCCGGTTCGCGACGGCTTGTCGACGCGGATCATCGCGTAGTCGGAGAGGAACTTCTCAAAACCGGGCTGCACCCAGGAATTGCGGGTCGCGACGCAGTCGTACGAGTAGACCGCACCATACTGGCCGGAATTGTACTGGAGCGCGAAGATGAGGTCCTGGTACCAGGCGCCGGTATCCGAATCGCGCACGCAATGGGCGGCGGTGAGCACGACGTTCGGCGAGATGAACTGGCCGGAGCAGACATAGTCGCCGTCCGGGGCACGGAAGAACAGCTTCCCGGCCCAATACAGCGGCTTGCTCAGCACGTTGCCGGCGGAACGCTCCTTCGGCCCACCCGCATCGCCGAGATCGGCGGCCGGGGTCTGTCCGGGATTGCTCGGCGGCGCCGCGCGGTTCTTGCTGGCGGCCCGAACGTCCGCGGGGTTGACGTTGGGGCGCGGTGCGAGCGAGGCCCGCTCCATCGCCGACGGCGACCACGCGGTAGACGAGCGGTTGCCGCCACTCGGCGCGCTGGCCGAGGAGTTGCCATCGCCGGACTGCGCCAGGGCCGGACCCGCGGCAACGACAAGAGCCGCCAGGGCCGGAATGACCAGATTGGGTTTCAAGGAAGTCCTCCATTGCAGATGATCGCCAACCGTCCGGGCGACGAACCGTCGGCGAGGATCGAAGACCACGAGACCCCCGCACGCTCCCCCGTAGGCGCCAATCCCATACAACACCGCCAGTCGCCGCTCAAACCCAGCGGCCTCGACGTGATGTGCTCGTGCCACGCCGGCCTCAGGAAGAAAGGCCGTGCGGCAGCGATGGGTGGTGGCGGGAACGAGGAATCGTTGGGCGTCTCCGGCTCGCGTACCACGTTTCCCCTCGCCACCGCATATGGCCGGTGATGATGGCGGAATGAAGTCGCTACATCATTCCGAAGCAGCGACCTGAGGACAGCGGCGAAGGCAGAACGCCGAGGCGGCGGGCTAATACAGCCCGCCGGTGCCGGAGATGACCGCGCGATCGGAATCAGGCGCCACGGTGAGCGGCCGGCCGGATGCGTCGGTGTAGCCAATGATGGAATACGTATCGGGCGGTCCGGTTCCCGGCTTGAAGGCCTCGAGGATAACGCCGGCGCCATTGCCGTGCGCAAGCATGCCGGTGGTGCGGTCGATCGGGATGAAGTTGAGGCCCGGCGGCACGCGGAACGGAATCGGCGGCGTATCGGCGAGCGCATTCTGCATGAACTCAAGGAAGATCGGCGCCGAAAGGACGCCGCCGGTGCCGCCTCGCCCGAGCGGACGCGGCTTGTCGTACCCGATATAGAGACCGGCGACGAGATCGGGGGTGAAGCCGACGAACCAGGCGTCGCGGTAGTCGTTGGTGGTACCGGTCTTGCCGGCGACCGGCTTCTCGAGCGCCCTCACGACCGTCGCCGTGCCCCGCTGCACCACATCCTCGAGCATCGACGTCATCTGATAGGCCGTCATCGGATCGAGGACCTGATCGGAATTGTCGATGATCGTCGGCTCGTCCTGGCCCTGCCAGGAGTCGGCGGCGCACTGCTCGCAGATGCGCTTGTCGTGGCGGAAGATCGTCTCGCCGAAGCGGTTCTGGATACGGTCGATCAGGGTCGGGCTGATCGACCGCCCGCCATTGGCGAACACGGAATAGGCCGACACCATGCGCAGCACGGTCGTCTCGCCGGCGCCGAGCGACATCGGCAGGAACGGCGCGAGGTTGTCATAGACACCGAACCGCCGCGCATATTCCGATACCAGGGGCATGCCCATGTCCTGGGCGAGCCGCACGGTCATCACGTTCCGCGACTTGACGATGCCGGTGCGCAGCGTCGAGGGACCATAGAACTCGTTCGAGTAGTTGGACGGACGCCAGATCGGCTGACCGCCGCCGGGGTCGATCTCGAGCGGCGCATCCATCACCACCGAGGACGGCGTGTAGCCGTTGTCGAGTGCCGCCGAATAGACAAACGGCTTGAACGACGATCCGGGCTGCCGCATCGCCTGGGTGGCGCGATTGAACTGGCTCTCCGCGAACGAGAAGCCGCCGACCATCGCCAGCACGCGGCCCGTGTGCGGGTCCATCGCCACCAGGGCGCCCTCGATCTGCGGGACCTGTTCGATGTCGAACTGGCCGTCCTCCTCGCCCCGTTTCGAGACGTAGACGACGTCGCCGACTTTGAGAGCGCCCTTCTTGACCCATTTCATCCCTTCGGCCGGGATGATGCCGGTCACTCGCTCGGGGCTGACCTTGCTGGTGCCCTGCTCATGGCCGGGCTGCAGGCCGATTTCGATGCCGCCATTGCCGTTGCCGAGCACGACGGCGAGCTGCCACTCGATCACGTCCGTCAGCGCCGGCACGTCGGCAATGGTGACGCCCCAGTCTTCACCGAGAGCGTCGAAGTGCTTCACCGGCCCGCGCCAGCCGCGCTGACGATCGAACTTCACCAGGCCGTCCATCAGCGCCGTGCGCGCCATCACCTGGAGTTTGGGATCAAGCGTGGTCCGTACCGACAACCCGCCCTCATAAAGCGCGGTCTCGCCGAACATCTGCGCGAGCTGGCGGCGCACTTCCTCGGCGAAGTAGTCGGCAGCGAACAAATGGGGCAGCGCCCGCCGGGTCTTGACGCCGAGCGGCGCCTGCTTGGCGGCCTCGCCCTCCTCGGTGGTGGCGAAACCGTTCTCGACCATGCGGTCGATCACCCAGTTGCGCCGCTCGACGGCGCGATCCGGGTAGCGGAAAGGATTGTAGTTGTTGGGCGCCTTGGGCAGGGCGGCAAGATAGGCCGCCTCCGGCAGCGTCAGCTCGTGCACCGACTTGTCGAAATACTCGAGCGAGGCGGCGGCGACGCCATAGGCCCCGAGCCCAAGGAAGATCTCGTTGAGATAGAGCTCGAGGATCTTGTCCTTGTTGTAGGCCTGCTCGATGCGGAGCGACAGGATCGCCTCCTTCACCTTGCGCACGATGCTCTGCTCGTTGGTGAGGAGAAAGTTCTTGGCCACCTGCTGGGTGATCGTCGAGGCGCCGATCGGGCGCGCCCCCGTCCCGTAGGCCCGGATATTCTGGATCATGGCCCGGGCAATGCCGTAATAGTCGAGGCCCGAGTGATGGTAGAAGTTCTTGTCCTCGGCCGAGAGGAACGCCGCCTTGACCCGGTCGGGAATGGCCTGAATCGGGAGATAGAGCCGCCGCTCGTGAGCGTACTCCGCAACGAGCTGGCCATCCGATGCGTGGATGCGGGTCATGACCGGGGGCTCGTACTTGGCGAGCACCTCGTAGTCGGGGAGATCTTGCGCCAACCCGGAGACATACCAGGCGAGGGCACCGGCGATGAGCAGGAAGAACACAGCACCTATCCCGAAAAGATAGCCGAAGATCCGAAGTATCATATTCCGCGTTTTCCCCGACCGAACTGGATTCCGCGCCGCGGCGCTGTGCTCACGCCTTGGACGGCGAACACATGAAGGAATCCGGCCTTGTCGTAAATCGGGAAGCTTTGTGGAGAAACTGCGGCGCGGCGCGATGCCCCGCCCTGCCCCGGCGCGCCGTGGCCATTCTGCCACTCGATCATTGCACGCTCCGCTGCGCGAGCTGCTTCTCGAAATAGGTGTCGATGGCGCGCGCGATCGAGTCGCTTACCTTCTCGCGCCACGCCTGCGACAGCAACTGCTTCTCATCCTCAGCGTTGGAGACGAAGCCGAGCTCGATCATCGCCGAAGGAAAATCGTGCGCCTTCAAAACCTTGAAGCCCGCTTGCTGATGCGGAACCTTGAACATGCTGGTGCTCTGTCGGAGCTCCCTCACCAGGTTCTGGGCGAAGACCATTTCGAAGTTCCGCGTCTCACGTCGCGTCAGATCGAACAGGATGTCCAGTACCTCATCCGAGTTCTCTGCGGCGATATCGAGGCCGGCCAGCGCGTCGGCCTCGTTTTCAGATGCGGCGATCTCGTTCGCCATCGCGTCGGAGGCCCCCTCGGAAACGGTGTACACGATCGTCCCCCGGATCGAGCGGCCCCGAAACGTGTTGGCGTGGATCGACACGAACAGATCCGCTCCATGGTCGCGTGCGATCTCGACACGATCGCCAAGGGCAACGAAACGGTCGTCCGTTCTGGTAAAGAAAACGTTATAGCGCCCGCTCGCCTCCAGCTTCTTCCCCAGAATCTCGGCGAAGGCGAGCGTGATTTCCTTCTCGACGGAACCGTTTCGGCCCTTGGCTCCGGTGTCGATGCCACCGTGGCCGGGATCGAGAACGACCGTGAACTTGCCCGAGTCGCGCGCCGGCGGGGCGGTTATTGCCCGATCCCGACGCGCCGCCTCCTCGACCCGGCGGGTGTCGCGGTAGGCCTTCTCGACCGTGAGGAATTCGTCCCGGCTGGTCGCAACGACGTCGATGACGAGTCGCGCCGGCTGATTGTCGGCGGGAGGTATGACGAACGCCTTGTCGACCTTCACCGGTCCGGAAAGATCGAGGACGATTCGCGACTTCCCCGGCGAAATCTGCCCGTAGCGGAATGCGGTAAACAGGCCGCGGCCGTCGACACCCGCCTCCGAATCGAGGCCGAATCTCACCTCCGGGATGTCCACGATGATACGGTACGGATCCGACAGCGTGAACACCGACACGTCGATCGCGCCTGTCATGTCCGCGACAAACCGGGTCCGGCTCTCGTCGCCGACGATTCGCGCACTGAAAACGAGCGGCGCCTTCGCCGCGGGAGCCGCTTCGGACGCCCAAATCGGCCGCTGACCCGACGCAACCGCCGCGCCGAGGGCAACCAGCAGGGCGAGGATGTGGCTGAGCGCCCGCATCGAGATCACACACCGTTCTCCAGCAAAACGGCGGCCTGCCCACGCCGTGCCTGGCCGTTCATAACCCATCTTCGACGCTTGTTTAACCACCCGCGGGTCATTTTTTGCGGCCGCTGCTGCCGCTGCCCGTCTTGCAATGCGCCACCACCGCACATACAACACGGGTACGGATTTCATCCTCCGTCCGTATGTGCTCCCAAATAGTGAGCTGCGGTGGCCAAGTGGCGGCGAATCAATGCGGTTCGGCGCCGGCTTTCCGCATAACCCTCGGACCGAGAATGTATCGGACAGCCGCGCGGTCCAACCGGTCTGCAATGACCTCACCGGCGGCGATCCGACAAACCCGGCGGCGCGTATCGCTCTCCCGCGGCACGTGACCGATTGGACCGGAACCACTTTCCGGCGGAACTGAAAAAGGTACCGGCGCAAGGACATGAACCGACCAGGGCGACGCGACGTGCCGATCTCCGTTCCGGCAGCAGCCGGACGGCAGAGGCGCCGTTTGCCCGCGGGTCCGCACGCCAAACATCACCAACAAACCGATCGCCGGTTCGCCGCGGCGGCGCGTGTGCTCAGCGCACGCAGCCTGCAGGCTGCCGGCGATCACGGAGATACATTCTCATGGCCAACAAAATGCTTGTCGATGCCACCCACCCGGAGGAGACCCGGGTGGTGGTCCTGCGCGGCAACCGCGTCCAGGAGTTCGACTTCGAGTCCGCCAGCCGTAAACAGCTGCGCGGCAATATCTACCTGGCAAAGGTCACCCGCGTAGAGCCATCGCTGCAGGCCGCGTTCGTCGACTACGGCGGCAATCGGCACGGGTTCCTTGCCTTCTCGGAAATCCATCCCGACTACTATCAGATCCCGGTCGCAGACCGGCAGGCGTTGATCGAGGCCGAGCGCCGCGAGCACGACGAAGCCGAGTCGCACGCCGAGAGTGGAACCGCGGGCTCCGAGGATGCCGGCGGCGAGGACGCGGCCGGCGAAGCCGCCACCGCGGTCGTTCAGACGATCGCGGCGGATGCGGCGCCCGTCGAGACGGTAAGCGAGCCGGCAGACGCCGACACCTGGGGTGCGGAGTCGCCCCGCGCCTTCGACGAAGCCGATGACGGGATCAATCTGGCCGGCACCTCGGAAGAAACCGGAGCTGCTGGCGACGAGGTGACGGCCAGCGCACCGGAGTCCGACGAGGGCGACAGCGAGGATGGCGGGCACCGCAACGATGCGGTCGAGGTCGTCAGCGACGATCAGGTCGAATCGGTCGGCGCGGAGGACGCACTCGAGGAAGTGCCGGAGCGCCGACGCCAGCGGCCGCGCCAGTACAAGATCCAGGA
>JAGRKZ010000196.1 GCA_020442065.1 Bauldia sp. | reverse complement strand
GGCATGGACGAGCTGTCGGAAGAGGACAGGCTCGCGGTCGCCCGCGCCCGCAAGATCGAGCGCTTCCTGTCGCAGCCGTTCCACGTCGCCGAGGTCTTCACCGGCTCGCCGGGCGTCTTCGTCGACCTCGCCGACACCATCAACGGCTTCAAGCGCCTCGTCGCCGGCGAGTTCGATCACCTGCCGGAGCCGGCCTTCTACATGGTCGGCACCATCGAGGCGGCGGTCGAGAAGGCCAAGAAGCTGGCGGCCGAGGCGGCGTAAGCCGCCGCGGGCGACCACTGACGACAAGGGTTTGAGGGTCCCATGGCCGAGCCGTTCCAGTTCGAACTCGTCTCCCCCGAGCGCCTGCTCCTGTCCGAGCCGGTGGAGCAGGTGGTGGTGCCCGGGAGCGAGGGCCAGTTCACGGTGATGAAGGGCCATGCGCCGTTCATGACGACGCTCCGGCCGGGCGTCGTCGACATCGTACGCGGCAACGACACCCAGCGGATCTTCGTCCGCGGCGGTTTCGCCGACGCCAATGCCGAGGGCCTCACCATCCTCGCCGAGCTGGCGATCCCGGTGGCCGAGATCAACCCGGCCCAGCTCGCGCAGGAAGTGAAGAACGCCGAGGAAGACGTCGCCGACGCCAAGGACGGCCCCACGCGCGATGCGGCCGAGCACCGCCTGCACCAGCTCAAGGAAGTCCAGGCCGCGCTGACCGGCGGCTAAGACCGCCGCGACATTCCGGGGCGTCTCTCTCATCCCTCCCGGCAGACCCCATTCCGGAATGTGCGAAAGGTGGCACTGACCGTCGCCGGGCGCGGTCAATCGTCCTCGCGTCGGCCGGCGAAGTAATCTGCGACGAAGGCATGCATCGCCGTCTTGGGCGAGGACCAGCGCCAGGCGCCGCCCGGGTCGATCGTGATGTCGGTCGCCGGGTCGAAGCCGAACGGGGAAAAGGCTGCGTGGCGGTCGACATAGCGGCGGTCCGCGATCGCCCCGTGCCAGAGGTGATGGACGTCGCCGGGCACGAAGCCGACTTCAGTGCCGCGGAGCGCGGCGCGGAACGGCTCCGCCCAGGCGCGGTAGTGCTCGTAGCGCGCGGGGGACATGCGCTGCAGCCGTCCGGTCAGGTCCGCAAGGCCAAAGGCCGCGCGCATCAGGGCGCCGTCGCCGCCGCCGATCACGCAGGCATCGTAGACCCCGCGCCCGTCGAGAAGCTCGCGCCGCGCCGCCCAGGCGAGGCCCGGGGTGTAGGCCATCTGGACGACGCTGCCTTCGGTGAAGGCCGCGGCGGCTTCCGGCCGGGAGCCGCGGGCGACCAGAAAGGCAGGCGGATGACGGAGATCGACGGCGGCAGCGTTGTCGCCCGGCCGCCAGCCGGGCGGCATGAAGCGGGCGTGGCTGAAGGGCTGGAGTAGAAGGTGGCGGTCGAGCGCCTCGCTCACCGCAGCCGCCCAGTCGTCGCGGCCGAAGACGATATCGCAGTCGAGCCAAATCACCTTGTCACAGTCGGCGGGAAGGGCGGCGAGACCGAGGTTGAGCAGCCGCTCCTTCTGCCACATGACATCGCTGCCAGTGATCCGGACGAGAATGTCGGCGTCGTCAGGATCGAGCTCGAAGCGACCGGTGAAGGAGAGTTCGACGGCGACGAGCGGGACGCCGAGATGGCGGCGAAAGGTGCGGTAGTTTCGCAGGCGGCTCGAGAAGCCGGCGGGATTGAAGAACGCAGTGACCGCCCAGAGGCTGCTCATGGCAGCTGGCGGCCCGCGACGACACCGGGGCCGGCCGTCTTGTCTCGGCACAGGACGCGTGGGATGAAGTGCGCGGTCGGCGGCCTGACACATGCGTCGACGACAAGGAGCACATGCTGCCCTCCCCGTCCCCGCCGCCGGACCTCTGGGCCATCACGGCCTACTTCAATCCGGTCGGTTTCCACCGCCGGCTCGCCAACTATCGTGCCTTCCGCCGTCATCTCCAGCTGCCGCTGGCGACCGTGGAGCTGTCGTTCGACGGCCGCTTCGAACTCGATCCTGACGACGCCGACATCCTCGTCCGGGTGAACGGCGGCGACCTGATGTGGCAGAAGGAGCGGCTGCTCAATCTCGCGCTTGCCGCACTGCCCGCCCGCTGCACGAAGGTGGCCTGGCTCGACTGCGACCTGATCTTCGAGTCGCCAGCGTGGGGCCGACTGACCAGCGACGCCCTCGACCGGATGCCACTTCTCCAGCCTTTCGCCCAAGTCCTCAGGACGCCGCCGGACTGGAGTCCGGGCATGCCGCTCGCCGCCGAGACCCAGGCCCTTCGCGCGATCGGTGCGCTCGTGGAAGGCGGCATGACCCGGGACGCATGCCTGCGGGGCATCGCCGAGACCATCGGGGCAGCCCACGGCATGGCGTGGGCGGCGCGCCGCTCCCTGCTCGAGACCCACGGCTTCTACGACGCGAACATCATCGGCGGTGGCGATTCGGCGCTGCTCCGCGCTGCCTTCGGCTACATTGGCCTGCTCGTCGAGCGGCAGAAGATGAACGCGCCGAGGGAGCGTCACTATCGCGCCTGGGCGGAGCCGTTCCACGACGCCGTTCGCGGCCAAGTCGGCCATGTGCCGGGCACCGTGTACCACCTCTGGCACGGGGATCCTCTGCTCCGTCAGTACGTCACCCGCTTCGACCGCTTCGCCGCCTGCGACTACGATCCCTACCACGACGTCGCGGTGGCGCCGACGGGGGCATGGCGGTGGAACTCGGACAAGCGCGACATGCACGCGTTCATCCGCGACTACTTCCATTCCCGGCGCGAGGACGGCTGAGCCCGGGCGTCGCGCCTATTTCGCGATGTGGCGGAAGGCGGCGACGACCTCTTCGTAGACGCTCCGCTTGAAGGGGACGATCAGGTCGGGCAGGCGCTCGAGCGTCTCCCAGCGCCACTCGCTGAACTCGGCGTGGAACTTGCCGCCGCCGGGATGGAGTACGTCGATATCGTCGTCCTTGCCCTCGAAGCGGAAGGCGAACCATTTCTGCTTCTGGCCGCGGTAGCGGCCGTTCCACGAGGTCGGGATCAGTTCGGCGGGGAGATCGTAGGTGAACCAGTCGGCCGCCTCCTCGATCAGGCTGGCGCTGTCGACCGAGGTCTCCTCGTAGAGCTCGCGCCGGGCGGCGGCGAGAGGATCCTCGCCCTTGTCGAGCCCGCCCTGGGGCATCTGCCACCAGTGGCCCTTGCCCTCGCCCTCGGCGTCCTCGTCGGAGCGGCGGCCGACCCAGACCAGGCCGTCGCGATTGAACAGGGCGATCCCCACGCAGGGGCGATAGGGCAGGTCCTCGATCCTGAGGGTCTTCTTGCTCATGGCAGGCTCCGGGGGACAGGGCGCGGCGCAATCCGCGCTCCAGATACAACAAGGCCGGCGGAGTGACCACCGGCCTGTCGTTCAGGACAGAGGGGCAGCGCCAGCGGGCGCCGCCGGCTCAGTTCGGGATGCCGGCGGCGGGGTCCGGCGGGAAGGCCCGGTTGACCTGCAGGCCGTGCAGAAGGTCGAGCGCATACTGGAGCTGCTTGTCGTCCTCCGGGTCCGGCGGGACATAGGCGAGAGATCCGGACTCCTCTTCCGTCGCCTTGCCGGCCTCGACGTCCTCGCTCTGGAGGTGACCCTTGAGGTCCGCCTCGCCACGGGGCTCGATGCCTGCCTGGTCGGCGAGGTCCGGCGGCAACTCCTGGATGACCTCGATGTCCGGCTCGATGCCCTTGGCCTGGATCGACCGGCCCGACGGCGTGAAGTAGCGCGCCGTGGTCAGGCGAAGCGCACCATTGGCGCCGAGCGGGATGATGGTCTGGACCGAGCCCTTGCCGAAGCTGCGGCTGCCGAGAATGGTGGCACGGCGCTGGTCCTGGAGCGCGCCGGCGACGATCTCGGAGGCCGAGGCCGACCCGCCATTGACCAGCACGATCACCGGCTTGCCGTTGGTCAGGTCGCCGGAATGGGCATTGTAGCGCTGGGTCTCGTCGGCGTGGCGGCTGCGGGTGGAAACCACCTCGCCGCGCTCGAGGAAGGCATCCGACACCGCAATCGCCTGATCGAGAAGGCCGCCGGGATTGTTGCGCAGATCAATGACATAGCCCTTGATCTTGTCCTTGCCGATCTCGTCGTTGAGCTTCTCGATGGCGGCCTTGAGGCCATCGAAGGTCTGCTCGTTGAAGGCGCTGATGCGGATATAGCCGACGTCGCTCTCCTCGGTTCGCGAGCGCACCGACTGGATGGTGATCTCCTCGCGGACGAGCTTGACGTCGAAGGGCTTCTCGGTGCCGTCGCGGACAATCGTGAGGGTGATCGGGGTGTCGATCGGCCCGCGCATCTTCTCGACGGCCTCGTTGAGGCTGAGGCCCTCGATCAGCTCGCCGTCGAGGCCGGTGATCATGTCGCCGGCGAGGATGCCGGCGCGCGAGGCGGGCGTGTCGTCGATCGGCGATACGACCTTGATGACCCCCTCCTCCATGGTCACCTCGATCCCGAGACCGCCGAACTTGCCGCTGGTCTGGACCTGCATGTCCTTGAAGTTCTTCGGGCTGAGGTAGCTCGAATGGGGATCGAGCCCGGCGAGCATACCGTTGATCGCGGACTCGATCAGGGCGTTCTCGTCCGGCACCTCGACATAGTCGGCGCGAACGCGCTCGAACACGTCACCGAACAGGTTGAGCTCACGGTAGGTGTCGGCCGCGGCCGCGTTCGCTGCGCTGCCCGACAGGAGGCGGGTCTGGGTGGCCGTTACCGCGACAATGGCGCCGAGGGCGACGCCGGCAAGGAGAAGTGAGGCTTTGCGTATCATCCGCCGACCTTTTCGTCACTGGAATCGGCCCACCAGGGGGCCGGGTCAATCGAGGATCCATCTTTCCGGAACTCGATATAGAGCACGGGCTGGGTCGAAACTATGTCCGCCGGATCGGCACTCGCCAATTTTGGTGAAGCCATTGTCGCGACTGGCTCACCGGCGAGAACGAACTGTCCCAGCTGGACGTCCATTTCATCCATGCCCGCCAACAGGACATGATATCCATCGCCCGCGTTTATGATCAAGAGCTGGCCGTAGCTGCGGAACGGCCCGGCATAGACCACCCAGCCGTCGGCGGGCGAGGAAACCTGGGCTCCGACGCGGGTGGCCATGGAAAGACCGGCCGTCTTGCCGCCGATCCCGTCGTCGTCGCCGAAAGTCTTGACGATCCGGCCGCTGGCGGGGAGCGGCAGCAGACCCTTGGCGTCGGCGAAGGACACCGCCGGGGCGAGCCGGTCGGCCTCACCCAGGGACCTGGGCGGCCGGCGGTTCTGCTTGCTTTCGGCGATCTCGCGGTTTCGGGCGGCGGCGGCTTCGGCTTCCGCCTTGGCCCTGGCGGCGGCCTCGATCTCGTCCTCCATCCGCGCGATGAGGTCCTTGAGGCCGGTCGCCTGGTCGGCAAGGGCCTGCGTTCGCTTTTCCTCGTCGGCAAGGGCGGCAACGGATCGGGCATATTCCTGACGCCGCGCCGCCGCCAGAAGCTGCACGCGCGTCCGTTCCTCGGCCAGTTGCGTGGCATCGGCGCGAAGCCGGTCGCGCTCGCGCTCGATCTCGGCGCGGAGCGCCTCGAGCTGGCGAAGATCGGCACTGAGGGCGTCGGCCGCGTCGCGAAGGTCGGGGACCACGGCGCCGAGGAGAATCGCACTCCGCACCGAGGACAAGGCATCCTCCGGCCGGACCAGGATGGCCGGGGGCGGCCGATGCCCGATCCGCTGCAGGGCGGCGAGAACCTCGGCCAGCACGTCGCGACGCTCGGCAAGCGAGGCGCGGAGCGCGGTCTCGTTTTCGCCGAGGGCGGCGAGACGGCGTTCGGTCCCGGCGATCTGGGTCTCAAACTCCTGGACGCGTTTGTTGGTGTCGAGCAGCGTCTGGCTGAGCTTGGCCCGATCCTGATTGAGGGCTTCGACCTCGGCCTTGAGCTCGGCGACACGCTCGCTGGAGACAGCGATGCTGCCCTCGATGGCGGCCAGCTCGGCCCGGCGGGCCGCGGTTTCGGCGCTATCGGGCGCGTCCTGAGCATGAAGGGGAAGGGCCGCAAGGCAGAGAGCCGCGGCAAGCCACAACGCCGTCGATCGCCTGCGTGAACTGACCACGCGCCCGGATGTCCTGTCGATTACCGCCGATCCCGTCCGCAGCCTAGGCCGTCCGCCTTAACGGACTGTCAACCAAGGCGGGACATCGGGGGAGAGGCTGGCGCCGGAATGCGGCGGAAGCGCGATGGCTCAATCGCGGTGATAGGGATGGCCGGAGAGGATGGTGACGGCGCGATAGAGCTGTTCGGCGAGCAGGATGCGGACAATCTGGTGGGGCCAGGTCATCGCCCCGAAGGCAAGGCGGAGATCGGCGCGGTCGAGCATGGCGGCGCCAAGTCCATCGGCGCCACCGATGGCGACGGCCACATCTCGGGCGCCGCCGTCCCGCCAGGCGGCGATACGGTCGGCGAAGGACCGGCTGTCGAGGGTTCGCCCGCGCTCGTCGAGGACCACGACGGCGGCCCCGGGCGGCAATGCGGCGAGGATCGCGGCGGCCTCCTCGTCCTTGCGGACGGCGGCGCTGCGGGCAGCAGATTCGGGAAGTTCCCGGACATCGAAAGTGAGCGAGAGCGACCGGCCGGCGCGCGTGGCGCGATCGAGATAGCGCTCCAGCAGCTCCCGTTCGGGGCCGGCCTTGAGCCGCCCGATGGCGAGAATCGTGACTTTCAAGCGCCTCTCCCCGTACCCTTGCGCGTGGCGCCGCGCCACGACCTGCCGGTCCCGGCGCGGAGGCCGGGCGTACGGGACCACACTGTCCCGGTGAGGTCTACACCGCCACCGGCGCGGCCGGATGGTCAGCGCGCCACATCTTCTCGATGTTGTAAAAGGCGCGGACCTCCGGGCGGAAGATATGGACGATCACGTCGCCGGCATCGACCAGCACCCAGTCGGCGGTGCGGAGGCCTTCGACGCGGATGTCGCGCCCGCCGGCCTCCTTGAGGTCGTCGATCAGCCGATTGGCGATCGCGGCGACGTGCCGGTCCGAGCGACCGCTCGCCACCACCATGTGGTCGCCGATCGTGGTCTTTCCGGTGAGGTTTATGGAAACCGGATCCTCGGCCTTGGCTTCATCCAGGCTGGCGAGGACCACATTCAGGGCATCTGCCGGAGAGAGCTCACGCCGGACAGATGCGGCACCGGGCGCACGCTTGGATGCGCCCTCACTCCGAAGTGCAGCGGTCAGTGTCTTGTTCCCTTCCCTTTCGCCGGCGAAGTGCCGGCAGCCTGAACATAAGGGCGGAGCGGTGACGGTTTCAAGACGCTGAAATTCCGGAGTGTTTGGCGCGGAGCGCGCTCGACGACAGAGGTACATGCGGGGCGGAAAGGAAGACCCAGGCCGGCGGGGGGGTCTCGGCCAGGCGGCCGGCATCGCGTTCGCGCAGCCGGGCCGCGGCGAGCGCCCGGGCGGCGGGCGAGGACAGCGCCTTGAGGGCGAGGTTCGGGCGGTTGAAGACGGCGATCGGCACGTCGGCGGCAATCCCCTCCCAGTCGCGCCAGCGATGGAAGGAGGCGAGGTTGTCGGCACCCATCATCCAGACCAGCCGGACACCGGGAAGCCGGGCCTTGAGCCTGGCGACGGTGTCGGCGGTGTAGGTGCTGCCGAGCGCGGCCTCGACCCCGGTGACCTTGATGCGCGGGTGGTTGGCGAGGGCCCGGGCGGCGGCAATTCGCCGGCCGAGGTCTGCGGGAGCCTGCGGCTTCAGCGGGTTCTGAGGCGACACCAGCCACCACACTTCGTCGAGGCGGAGACGCTTGAGGGCCTCGAGGCTGACCGCGCGATGGCCCGCGTGCGGCGGATCGAAGGAGCCGCCGAAGAGGCCGACCCGCAGGCCGGGACGGGACGGGGGAAGGCGGGTGAGGGCCGAGTCGCGGTCGCGCAAGCGGGATGATCAGGGCCGGATCTGGCCGTTGCCGGTGACCCGGTATTTGAAGCTGGTGAGCTGCTCGACCCCGACCGGCCCGCGGGCGTGCATGCGGCCGGTGGCGATGCCGATCTCGGCCCCCATGCCGAACTCGCC
>JAGRKZ010000042.1 GCA_020442065.1 Bauldia sp. | reverse complement strand
CTCAAGGGCAACGTGCTCGACTGGATCGAGATGCGCTGGGCCGGCAAGGCGGCCGACAAGCGCCTCGACCCGTTCAAGTTCTCGCTCAGCTGGGCGACGGGGCGCCACCCGGAGCGCGTGCCGGTCAACTATCTGCACGGCATCCCCCGGTTCTACGAGGGCGCCGATCGCGCGGAGATCGTCTGGGACGACGCCGAGGTCGACCTCTTCTGCCAGATGGCTCCGGAACTGCATGCTGATGCGGTGCGGCTCGCGCGCGAGACCGGCTTGCGCATCGGCGACCTCGTCGAGCTTGAGCGCAGCGAGATCAAGCGAGCGCCGGATGGCAGCCGCGCCATCATCCTCCGTCCAAACAAGCGGCGGCGGCGCATCGTGAACATGCCGCTCACCCCTGCCGCGGAAGCGATCATCGACAAGGCGCCGATCTCGCGCCGTCTAATCCTGAAGCCGATGCGGGCAGACAAATGGGATCCCGCCCGGCTCTCGCGCGAAGTGCGCGAGTACGCCACGGAGTTCGGGATCCGCGCCGAGCTCCGGTTCAACGACCTGCGCGGCACGAAAGTGACAGAGATGGTGTGGTCTGGGATCGGCGTGCCCGACCTCGCGATCCGCATCGGGTGGAAGATCGAGACCGCGGCCAAGATGCTCGGCGTCTACGCCGCGCTGAACCCGGGACGGGCGATGGTGGTGGCGCTTCCGGGGGCGGTGAGGCGGGATGACGCCGGCTCGTCTTGCTGAGTCACAGGGCGGCGGGATGCTGAGGTTCGGTGGGCTCAACGATCAGGGCACCGCATTTGAGAGCCTGTGGCGCGCGATGCGCAGCGGTTTCGGCGAAGGGCTCGACGTCACAGGCGCGGAGACGGTTGCCGCAGGTCCAGGCGAAGACGCGCTCGATCACCCTGCACTTGGGTTGCACGACGAAGCCGACATCGGAGCAGCTTGACGACGCCGCTTCCCGGCGGGTTGTACCTGGCGGAACCCACGGCTCGGAACCTTGTGCCGAGACAGCCGACTGTCTCACTCCACTGGATCTGAGACAGTTCTCTCCTTCTGGACGCTCATTCCGAACATTTCGTTGCCCGGAGGCTTCGCAGCCCCTCTCATCGTACGCACACAAGCGGGAACGAGATTGATGGTACGTACAGAGAACGGCAAGGTCGCCCTCGTCACGGGTGGCGGCCAGGGCATCGGGCAGGCCATCGCCGAACGGCTCCACGCCGACGGCTTCAGGGTCGCGGTCGTCGACTTGAACATCGATACCGCGGGGAAGATCGCCGAGAAGCTCGGCGGCAGAGACGGCGGGGCAATTGCCATACAGGCCAACGTCGCCGACAGGAACAGCGTGTTTGCGGCTGTCGATCGGGCCGTGTCCGAGCTTGGTGGCTTTGACGTCATCGTCAACAACGCCGGGATCGCGCCGCAGTCTCCGATCGAGGAGATCACCCCGGAGAGCATCGAGAAGCTCTTCTCGATCAACTTCAATGGGGTCGTGTGGGGCGTCCAGGCCGCCGTGAAGGCGTTCAAGGAACTCGGCCACGGGGGCAAGATCATCAGCGCCGCGTCCCAGGCCGGACATGTGGGCAACCCCGGCATCGGGTTGTACTCGGCCACGAAGTTTGCCGTCCGTGGGTTCACCCAGACCGCAGCCAGGGACCTGGCAAAGTACGGCATTACGGTCAACACCTTTGCCCCGGGTATCGTCAGGACGCCGCTCATGGAGGATCTGGCGAAGAAGACCGCTGAATCCGCCGGCAAGCCGGAGGCGTGGGGCTGGGAACAGTTCACCCGCGCCATCACCCTCGACCGGCTGTCCGAACCGGAGGACGTGGCAGGTGTCGTCTCGTTCCTGTCCGGCCCCGATTCGAACTACATCACGGGACAATCGATCGTGGTCGATGGCGGTATGGTCTTCAACTGACACGCCACCCATGCCTGCGTCGGGTCCATTTCCGGTGGGTCTGGTGGCGGATGCAACGCCACGGCGGTCTGATACTCGCTCGCCGGCGGCGGAATCGAGTCGCCAAGACAGATACTGTCTCACCTCACCCGGATTGAGACAGTTATCTCCGGCTGGACGCTCATTCTGAACATTTCGTTGCCCGGGGGGTTCGCAGCCTCTCTCATGGCACGCACACAGAGGAGGAAGGCATGGCGCCATCTAAAGAGACGCTGGGATGGATGTACCGGACGATGGTCACCAGCCGGCGCTACGAGAACGCGATCGAGAAGATCTACCTCGAGGGGAAGACGCCGGTCTTCAACATGGCCCGGGGGCCGATCCCCGGCGAGATGCATCTCTCGAACGGGCAGGAACCGGTCGCGGTCGGCGTCTGCGCGCATCTGAAGCCCGAGGACATTGTCACCGCCACCCATCGCCCGCACCATCAGGCGATCGCGAAGGGCGTCGATCTCGACCGCATGACCGCGGAGATCTTCGGCAAGGCGACGGGCCTGTCCGGCGGGCGCGGCGGCCACATGCATCTCTTCGATGCTGACGTGAACTTCGCCTGCTCGGGCATCATCGCCCAGGGGATGGGGCCGGCGGTCGGCGGCGCGCTCTCGCGCAAGATGCAGGGGAAGCCCGGGGTCGCGGTGGCGTTCATCGGCGAGAGCGCTGCCAATCAGGGCGCCTTCCACGAGGCGATGAACCTCGCCGCGGTCTGGAAACTGCCGATGATCTGCGTGATCGAGGACAACGCGTGGGGCATCTCGGTCGCGAAGCGGACCTCGACCTCGGTCGAGCACAACCACGTTCGCGCGGCGAGCTACGGCATCCCCGGCCACTACGTCTCCGGGAACGACCCCTGGAAGATCTACGAGGTCGCCGGCGAGGCGATCGCCCGCGCCCGCGCCGGCGAGGGCCCGACGCTGATCGAGGCCGAGACCTATCGCCTGGCGGGACACTTCATGGGCGACACCGAAGGCTACCGACCCAAGGGCGAGAAGCAGGCGCTCTTCGAGCGCGATCCGATCCCGGCGATGCGGAAGCGGCTCGAGGCCGAGGGCACGTTCACCGCAGCCGAGCTCGACGGTCTGGAGGCCGAGGCGGCCGCCGCGGTGGACGCGGCGATCCGCTTCGCGCGGGAGAGCGCCGATCCGAAACCTGAAGACGCCCTGACGGCGGTGTTCGCCTGAAGCCGGCGGGGAGGAGGGAACTCATGGAAAACGAACGCAAGCTGACCATTGCGCGGGCCATGGCCGAGGCGGTCGCGCAGGAAATGCGGGTCGACCCGAGCGTCTTCGTGATGGGCGAGGACATCGCGGAGCTCGGCGGGGTCTACGGCAACACCCGCGGCCTGCTCGACGAGTTTGGCAAGGATCGGATCCGCGACACGCCGATCTCGGAAACCGCCTTCATCGGGGCGGCGGTCGGCGCCGCGCAGGACGGCATGCGCCCGGTCGTCGAGCTGATGTTCGTCGACTTCTTCGGCGTGTGCTTCGACGCGATCTACAACCTGATGGCCAAGAACATCTATTTCTCGGGCGGCAACTTCAAGGTCCCGATGGTGCTGATGACCTCGACCGGCGGCGGCTATTCCGACGGCGGCCAGCACTCGCAGTGCGTATACGGCACCTTCGCCCACCTGCCGGGGATGAAGGTGGTCTGCCCCTCGAACGCCTATGACGCGAAGGGCCTGATGACCGCCGCGATCCGCGACGACAGCCCGGTAATCTACATGTTCCACAAGGGGCTGCAGGGCATGGGCTGGCTCGGCACCGAGCCGGGCGCCAACGTCCACGTGCCCGAGGAGGCCTACGAGGTCGAGATCGGCAAGGCGGCGATCGTCCGCGAGGGAGGCGACGTGACCATCGTCTCGCTGGCGCAGGGCGTGCATCACGCGCTGAAGGCCGCGAAGACGCTGGAGGCCGACGGCATCAGCGCCGAGGTGGTCGATCTTCGCTCACTCGTGCCGCTCGACCGCGAGACCGTCCTGAAGTCGGTCGCCAAGACCGGGCGTCTGATCGTGGTGGACGAGGATTACCACAGCTACGGCGTCACCGGAGAGATCATCGCCACCGTGGCCGAGCACGACCTGGCCGCGCTCAAGGCGCCACCGCGCCGGATCGCCTTTCCCGACGTGCCGATCCCGTTCGCCCGGGTCATGGAGCAGTACTGCCTGCCCAACCCCGACAAGATCGTCGCGGCCGCACGGGAGATCTGCCCGGCAGGCGCCCCGGCGGCCTGACCCGTCCTCGCCAAGTCCATCCACCCAACAGCCACCATCGCGTGGCGGCAGCAGGAAGAGGAATCGCAACGTGGCAACCGACATCATCATTCCCGCCGACCTCTGGGAAGGCGACGAGGAATCCGTCATCACCGCATGGCTCGCCAGTGACGGCGCCGAGGTGAAGGAAGGCGCGCTCATTGCCGAGATCATGACCGCCAAGGTCCAGAACGAGATCACCGCGCCGGCGTCGGGCAAGCTCTCCATCCTCAAGGAGCAGGAAGCCGTTGTCGTCAAAGGCGACGTGATCGGGCGGATCGAATGACGGTCGAAGTGGGCGAAGGGCGCACCGTGCCGTTGCGCGGCGCGCGCGGCATGATCGCCGACAAGATGGTGGCCTCGCTGCGCGACGCGGCGCAGCTCACCCACCACGCCCGCGCCGACGTCTCGGCGCTGCTCGCCGCCAAGGAGGCGCTGGCGCAGGACGGCGTCAAGGCCTCGGTCGAGGACCTCATGATGGCCGCGGTCGTCCGGGTGCTGAAGCGACATCCCGACATCAACGGCGTCGTCCGCGACCGCACCGTCCACCTGTCCGAGCGGATCGACCTCTGCGTGGCGATCGCCCTGCCGGGCAACCTGCTGGCTGCGCCGGCCATCTTCGACGCCGGGGGCAAGTCCGTCGCCGAGCTCAGGGCGGCGCGCCAGGATCTCTCGGCCCGCGCGAAGACCAACAAGCTCTCGGTCGCCGAGATGACCGGCGGCACCTTCACCGTCTCCAACCTCGGTCTCACTCGGGTCGAGCAGTTCACCCCGATCCTCAACACGCCGCAGATCGGCATCCTCGGCGTCGGCCGCGTCGTCGAGACGGCGGTCCGCGGCCCCGAGGGCGTGGAGTTCCGCCCGTTCACCGGCCTCTCGCTGACCTTCGACCACCGGGCGATCGACGGGGCGCCGGCGGCGGATTTCCTCAGCGATCTCTGCGGCGAGATCGAGGGGTTCGCCCCATGATCCCGGTCGCCTTCCGCACTCCCGCCGACGGCATCGCGCGCGAGGAGGCGCTGCTCGCCGCCGGGCGTCCCGCCCTGCTCCTGTGGCGGGCCGAGACCGCGGCGCTCGTCGTGCCGGCGAGCTGGACCCGGCGCGAAGGCTTCCCGGCTGCGCGGGAGCGCTGCGCCCAGGCGGGCTGGCCGCTGATCGCGCGCTCGAGCGGCGGCGGCGGCGTGCCGCAGGGGCCGGGCACGCTCAACCTGGCGCTCGTCGTGCCGGTGCCGCGCGGCTTCACCATCGAGGCCGGCTTTCGCCTGATCTGCGGCGCCGTCGGCGAGGCGCTGACGCGGTTCGAGGTGGCGACCGGTGTCGGCCCGGTCGCCGGCAGCTTCTGCGACGGCGCCTGGAACGTCACCGCCCATGGACGCAAGCTCGCGGGTACCGCCCAGCGCTGGCGCGCCCGGGGCGCCGGCCGGGTGGCGCTCGTCCATGCGGCCCTCGTGCTCGACCCGCTCCCGGCGTCCTTCTGGACGGCGCTGGGTCATGCCCATCGGGCGGCCGGCGTCGCCGGCCCGATCCGGCCGGAAGCGCATGTGGCCCTTTCCGACGTGCTGCCCGGCGGCATGCGGACCGGATCGGTCTTCGGCGCCCTGGCGAGGGCCGCCGAGGACCGCCTCGCAACCCTGCCGCCGGTGAGGCGACAGGCAGCCTGAAGAGCCTGACGGACAACCACGAAGCAAGGGAGGAGAGGATGAAGATCCGTTTCCACCGGCAGAGGCCGGCCCCAGCCGACCACCTCGGCATGAGCCGCCGCATGTTCCTGATGACTACGACTTTCGCCGGCGTGACGACGGCCGGCCTGCTCGGCCCGGCCGGCAGGCTTTCCGCCGCCGCGCTCGACGGCGCGCAGTCGGCCACGCTCCTGCGCGTGGTGCAGGACATCTACCCGCACCCGGACCTGCTGAGCCTCGCGCACTACCAGGCAATCGCCGATTCTGTCGGCGCAGACGCCGACGAGGACGCGGCCAAGGCGGCGGCGTTGACCGACGGCCTCGCCCGCCTCGACGCGCTCGCGCAGTCGCTCTACGGCAAGCCCTACGTCGAGGTCGAGGAATCGGATGCCCGCGAAGGGCTGCTGCGGGCGTTCCAGAACGAGGCGTTCTTCCAGGACGTCCGCTGGACCGCCTATTTCGCCATCTACGACAACAAGGAGATCTGGCCGCTGTTCGGCTACGAGGGCTCGTCCGTCGAGCACGGCGGCTATATCGACCGCGGCTTCTCCGACATCACCTTCGTCCCGCAGGGCCCGACGCTCGAAGAGCGCATCGCCCAGGTCCAGCAGTAGGGAGACGACAATGGCGACCTTCGATCTCAACAACGACGGCGTCGTCGTCATCATCGGCTCGGGCGCCGGCGGCGGAACCCTTGCCAACGAGCTGGCGCAGAAGGGTATCGACGTCGTGGTGCTCGAAGCCGGCAAGCGTTTCGATCTCGGCGATATCGAGAACGACGAATGGGCGATGTTCAACAAGATCTCGTGGCTCGACAAGCGCATTTCGGCGGGCGGCTGGCACGGCGCGGTGAACCATCCGAGCCTGCCCACCTGGATCGTGAAGGGCTTCGGCGGCTCGACCATTCACTGGGCGGGGGTCTCGCTGCGCTACAAGGAGTACGAGCTCAAGACCCGCACCACCTACGGCGAAATCACCGACGCCAATGTCGAGGACTGGCCGATCGACCTCGACGAGCTGGTCCCCTGGTACGAGAAGGCCGAGCTCAAGATGGGGGTCACGGGGCGCACCACCGGCATGCCGCACCTGCCCTGGAACAACGGCTTCCGCGTGCTGGCCGAGGGTTGCCGGCGGACGGGGCGAAAGAACTACAACTCCGGCCCCATGGCGATCAACTCGGTGGAGCGCGACGACCGCCCGGCCTGCCAGCAGATCGGCTTCTGCATGCAGGGCTGCGCCATCGGCGCCAAGTGGTCGACCATGTACACCGAGCTTCCGCGCGCCGAGGACACCGGGCACTGCGAGATCCGCACCGACGCGATGGCGCTCATGATCGAGCACGACGCCAGCGGCAAGGTGACGGGGGTCGTCTACGCCGATGCCGAGGGTAACCGGCAGCGGCAGAAGGCGCGCCTCGTCTGCGTGGCGGGAAACAGCATCGAGAGCCCGCGGCTGCTGCTGAACTCGGCCTCGACGATGTTCCCCGACGGGCTCGCCAATTCCTCGGGCCAGGTGGGGCGCAACTACATGACCCACGCCACGGCCGGATGCTATGCCGTACTGCCCGAGAAGGTCCACATGTTCCGCGGCACGGCGGTGGCGGGCATCGTCGGCGACGAGGTGCGCAACGATCCGGCGCGGGGCTTCAAGGGCGGCTATACCCTGGAGTTCCTGTCGCTCGGCCTGCCGTTCATGGCCGCGTTCCTCGAGCCCGGCAACACCGGCTGGGGCCGCAGCGTCGCCCGCGCGCTCGAGCAGTACGACCGGATGTCCGGGGTCTGGGTCGTGGGCGAGGACCTGGCGCAGGAGCAAAACCGGATCACGCTGCACGACAGCGAGGTCGACCAGTACGGCCTGCCGGTTCCAATCGTCGCCAAGACGCCGCACAACAACGACACCGAGATGGTCAACCACGCCTACGAGGTAACGGCCGAGATCTACGAGTCGGTCGGGGCCACGGACGTCTACGAGCTGCCGGCCTATCCGGCGACCCACAACATGGGCACCAACCGGATGCACGCCGACCCGTCGAAAGGCGTGGTGAACGCATATGGCCAGTCCCATGACATCGCCAACCTCTTCGTCTCGGACGGCAGCCAGTTCACTTCCTCGGGCGCCTGCAACCCGACGCTGACGATCGTGGCGCTGGCGATCCGGCAGGCGGAATACATCGCGCGGGAGATGAGCGCGAACAACATCTAGGACGAGACGCCGCAAGGCCCGACCCGGTGCAGTCCAGCCCCACGGGTCTTGCTGCATCGGGAGGCCCATGCGCCTGAGCCGCGGGATCCTGAAAGGGAACCGTTTCGTGCCACGTATCTGAAACAAGGAGAAGTCACGATGCCGCCAAAAGGAATGCCGGGCATGCGCGGGACGCAGCACATCGGGATTACCGTGCCGGATGTGGATGAAGCGGTTGATTTCTTCGTCAATGTAATGGGAGGCGAATCCTTCTTTTCGATAGGGCCCTTCGGCCCCTTCGATGATGACTGGATGACCGAGAACCTCAACGTCCATCCGCAGGCCGTCATCGAGACTGCGAGGCTGGTAAAATGCAAGAACGGACCAGCCTTTGAAATCTTCAAGTACACATCTCCGGACCAAACCACTGCATTTCCAAAGAACAGTGACATCGGCGGATACCACGTGGCTTTCTACGTCGATGACATCGATGTGGCGACGCAGTACCTGCGCGATCAGGGCATCAAGGTTCTCGGAGAGCCGAATTCGCTGCCCGGCACGCCATGGGAGGGACTGCGCTGGGTGTACTTCCTTGCGCCATGGGGCATGCAGATGGAGCTTGTGAGCTCTCCCGGCGAGCTGGCCTACGAGAAGACCACCGACAAGAGGCTGTGGGATCCGCGCGACTGACGGCCGGCTTGCAGCCCCGACGGGCCTCGAGCCTTCGGCATCTGATCCCGACCGGTTGAAATGAAGCTCTGACTACGGCCGGGCCTGTCCTCCCTGGGCCCGGCCGCATCTCATTGCTTCACGGGCGACTCCCGACTGGTCGGTCCTCGGAGTTGAACGCCCCTCCGGAGCAGCATCATTCCGGGCGCCGCAAGCCGTCCTTGATGATCCAGCGGTTGACCGTGGCGCGGCTCTTGCCGAGCAGTCGGGCCGCGCGCGTCACGTTCCAGCCGGTGCTGTCGAGCGCGTCGCGCAGGGCGTGCGACTTCCCTGCCTTCTCGGGGGCGGTCGGCTTCGACAGGATGCGCTGCGGCAGGTCGGGCAGGTTGACCCGGTGTCCGTTACCGCAGACGAGCGCCTCGCGGATGACCGCCCGCATCTCCCCGAAGTTGCCGGGCCAGTCGTGGGCGAGGAGCGCCTCCCGCGCGGCGTCGGAGAACTCCACGCCGTCGAACTCGGCGCGGACCAGATCGTCGAGGACGGTGCCGGGGTCGCGGTCGCGGATCGGCGGGAACTCGAGGACCGATTGGCCGATCCGGAAGAGGAGGCTTCCCGCGAGCTCGGATCCCTCGCAGAGCTCGCGCCAGCCGCGATCGGCGGTGAAGACGAGGACGGGCCGTGCAGCGAGGTCGCCGACTGCTCCGCCGGTCGGCTCGACCCAGCGGAGGAACGCCTCGAGCTTCCGGCACTGGCCGTCACCGAGCCGGTTGACGTTCAGGAGCACCACGAGCGGCGGCGCCTGCTCGATGGGATATTCGCACAGGAACCGCGCCTGCGTCAGCGTCTCGCCGAGATCGCCCTCCGGCGGCAGCGAGGCGCAGTCGATCCGGAGTCCCATCGGCGATGCCAGCTCGAGGTCGTCGAGCAGCAACTGCACCAGCTCGGCCCTTCCGACCGCGGGCTCCCCGCAGAGCAGGAGCGGAACCCGGTTGGCAATGAGCTTGCGGGCGCGCTCGACGACGAGGTCCATGCCCCCGCCCTGCGCGGCAAGCCGGGCAAGCGACTCGCCGGGAAACTTGCGCCGAGGGGCCGCGCCGGACGTCCCCTCGGGCCTGACCCGCCGCGCCGGCAGCGGGCGCGCTGGACCGCGAACGCTGATCGTGACGTCCCGGAACTCGGAAAGATGGCGGCCGAGGAGGTCGCGATGCTCGACGGGCGCCGGCGCTCCGTTCGACAGCGGAAGGCTCGCAATGACCGTACCGCGCTCGTCGCAGGCGGCGATCGATTCGAAGTGTCCGATCCCGCCCGGGTTTCTAGAGAACAGCCGCGCCGTCATGCGGTCGGAGTGGAAGTTGCGGAACAGCCGCGTCTGGAAGCGTACCGACGCCATGCCGACCACGCGCTCGCACCATTCGAGCTCCGCCGTTCGGCGTGTCGCGAAGCCGACCAGCGTCAGGGAGCCGATGAGGTTCCCCTGGGCATCCCGCAGCGGCGCCGACGTGCAGGCGACATCGCGGAAGCAGGTGTGGAAGTGCTCCGCGCCGACCACGCTGAGCACGCGCCCGGCGAGCAAGGCGAGGGCGATCCCGTTGGTCCCGGCCGAGCGCTCGTCCCAGAGCCCCCCGACGCCGATGCCGTAGGTCAGGAAGTCGCGCTCGTAGTCGACCGGGGCGTAGGCCTCGACGACGAACCCCTTGGCGTCCGAAATCAGGAGGCAGTATCGGAACTTGTCGGGAAGCAGGGTGCCGCGATCGAGTTCCGGTGCAAATCCCCCGATGGCATTGAGGAATTCATCGCGCCGATAGGAAAGCTCCGAATCCTGCAGCCGCATAACCGGATGGCGGGTCTTCTCCTCGAGCCCGTAGGCGCCCCGGCACCGCTCCCGCGAGAGCCGGATCAGGTCGCCCAGCTTGGCCTCGGCGTCGGACCTTCCCATACCGTGGAGGCTACTATGCGGCGTCCCGCTTGTTAAGGACCTGGCTCCCGTCGAAAGCGTTTCTGTCTGATCGCGCACGGGCTCGCTCGGGATGTCCCTCCTCTGCCCCATGTCGAGAAGGGCTTGGGACGCTGCCGGGTACATGGATTGTGGGCCGGATAGCAACGGCGATGACTGCTTCGCCCGCGGGAGGGTGCCGCACCGATGACCGAGGGCTAGGTCTTCGTCGAGAGCAGGAGAGTCCGTTGGGGTTCCAATCCTCAGGCTTTCGCCACCGGAAGGACCGCCGATCCGACAAAGGAAATCAAGCATCCTCGACCCGAGACCCGGAACTCAACCAGAACGGGACGTGAACCGCGAGGGCAGAAAAAGGGCAGAAA
>JAGRKZ010000195.1:7183-8775 GCA_020442065.1 Bauldia sp. | reverse complement strand
CACGGGTGCTGACGGCGGACACGCACGACGCACAAAATCAGCGGGCGAGCCCCTCGGTCCGGGGCGCGGTGGTGTTCGTCTGTCGGCGACGCGTGGGCCTACCCGCGGCGGGTGGTCGCGTCATGCCTCGATCTCGACCCGCCCCATCGGGAGCGAGCAGCAGGCCAGGATGTATCCCGCGGCGATGTCTTCCTCGGAGATGCCGCCATTGTGGACCATGTGCACCTCCCCGGAGAGCTTCCTGGTCTTGCAGGTCCCGCAGACCCCGAAGTTGCAGCCTGACGGGATGTTGAGGCCCGCCGTCCGCGACACCGCGAGGATCGTGTCTGTCTCGGTGCACGGCACAGACCTACCACTCAACGTGAAGATCACCTCCGAGGCGGCCTCGGCGTCCGGCACGACGTCGTCGAGTTCCGGCGCGTCGGCGGGCGTCAGCACCGGCGGTCCGGTAAAGGCCTCCTGGTGGTAGTGATCCATGTCGAAGCCGAAGCCGATCAGCATCTCGCGGACCGTCTGCATGAACGGCTCGGGTCCACAGCAGTAGACCTCGCGCTCGAGGTAGTCGGGCGCCATCAGGCCGAGCATCAGCTGGTTGAAGGTGCCGCGATAACCGGTCCAGGCGTCATACGGATCGTCCTGGGTGACCACGTAGTGCAGAGTGATCGTCGGGACTCGGCGCGCCATGGCCTCGAGTTGCCGCCGGAAGACAAGTTCAGAAGGTCGCTTGGCGCACTGAACGAAACAGATGTCGGGCTTGCCGCCAAGGTCGTAGCGGTAGGTCGTCATCGACATCATCGGCGTGACGCCGGAGCCGGCCGAGAGCAAGAGCAGCTTGCGGTCGGCCGGTACGTCGGGGACGAATATGCCACCCGGGCCGATCGCCTTGATCCGCGTGCCAGGCGCCAGGTTGTCGAGCATCCAGCGCGTGCCGACGCTGCTGGCAGACGCCTTCGCGGTCAGGGTGATCGAAAGCGGCCGCGAAGGGCTCGAAGAGATCGTGTAGGTGCGATGGATCGGCCCGCCGGAGACGGGCAGCTCCAGCGTCAGGAACTGGCCGGGGCGATAGTCGAACCATGCCCCCGACGGCGAGCGGAAGGTGAAGGAGACCGTGCCCGGACCGTCCGGCACCACCGAGACGCACTCGAGCGGCTCGTCATCCTTCCAGGTCCGGGCGCCGACCAGGCGCGGTATCAGGTCTGAGGCCATCGAGTCTACTCCGCCGCCAGCCGGCCGCCGCCGCCGACGCGGTTGCCGATGGTCCGGCAGTACCAGTCGACGAACTGGATCACCCCGTCCTCCTGGATCGTGGAGTAGGGTCCCGGGACGAAGGCCGGTGAGTTGATGCCGCGCTGGTTCTCCTCGACTACCTGACGGTCCTCGTCGTTGGTTGCGATCCAGACCCGCGTCAGGTTCTCCAACTTGTAGTCGACGCCCTCGACAGCATCCTTGTGGACGAGCCACTTCGTCGTCACCTCGGTCTCGGTCGGGCTGATCGGCAGCACCCTGAATACAATCGAGTGATCGGCGAGGAAGTGGTTCCACGTGTTGGGATAGTGGAAGTTCAGCAGCGACCCGGCGTCGGCGAACGGCGA
>JAGRKZ010000195.1:5697-7077 GCA_020442065.1 Bauldia sp. | reverse complement strand
AACTTCGACGGCAGGCCCGCGGCCTCGCACTTCTCCCAGTGCGCGGTCACCGCCGGCTCGATCGCGCCGCTCTCGTCCATGGAAGTGAAGCCGGGCCGGTCGGGGTAGGTCCGGCACAGCTCGGGGTGGGCGCCGGCGCAGTGATAGCACTCGCGGTTGTTCTCGATGACGAGCTTCCAGTTCCCCTTCTCGACGATCGTCGACTCGTAGGCGATCTTCGCCTCGTTCAGCCGGTGCGGCGCGAGATACCGCCGCGCGCTGTTGACGAAGCCGTCGATCGCTGGCGGCTGGTCGGCGAGGCAGACGTAGACGACGCCACCGGCATCGACGCAGGCGACCGGCTTGAGCCCGTGATCGGCCGCCTTGAAGTCGGGGCCCATGTCGCGGGCGTAGAGCAGCCGACCGTCGAGCTCGTAGGTCCACTGGTGGTATGGGCAGACGAGCTTCGGGGCGCTGCCTTTCGGCACGGTACAGACGCGGCTGCCCCGGTGCCGGCAGGAATTATGGAAGGCCCGTATCACGCCATCGGCACCGCGCACGATCACGATCGCATATTCGCCGACCTGCATGGTGACGAAGTTTCCGGTCTGCGGAATCTCGCACGACGGGATCGCGAACAGCCAGTCGCGGTACCAGACTCTGCGCAGATCGAGATCGAAAATCTCGGCATCGGTGTAGAAGGGACGCGGCAGCGCGTGGTCGGGCTTCCGGTCTTCAAGGAGGCTCAACTTGGCAACGTCGTCAACGATCATGGCTTTCACTCATAGCGGCCGGGCGCCCGCAACCGTCTGCGAGCATGTGGTGGCAGGATGCATCCGGCAGGGGCCGCCGGGCATCTGAGAGAGACTCAGCTCCTGGGCTTGGCATTCTCCGGATCGTACAGCGGCTTGTAGCCGATGCCCACGACTTCGACCGGGTAGGTCTCTCCGAAGTACCGGACCGAGAGCTTCCGGCCCTCCTGGCAGTAGGCCCAGGGAAGGTAAGCGAGCGCGATGTTCCTGCCGATGCTCGGCCCGAAGGCGATCGAGGTGGTGTAGGACCGCCGCCCGAGTTCGTCGACCAGCGTCTCGCCGGTCTCCGGGTCCATGACCGGCAGGATGCCGACCGGATAGCGCGCAACGCCCCTCGCATCGACGTTGTCGGTAATCACCAGCGTGCAGAGCATCGCCGGCTGGTGCTCGCGGGCACGGTACTCGAGGTGCTTCGCCTTTCCGCGGAAGTCCGCCTCCTTGACCTTGGGCCGCGCGAGGTCGGCCTCGAAGAGGTTGTACTCGGTGCGCAGATCGGCGTTCTGCAGACGCAGGCTCTTCTCGAGCCGGCGGGAGTTGGCGTAGGTCTCGACCCCCACCGCGGTGACGCCGGTGGAGCGCAGCGCGTCCC
>JAGRKZ010000195.1:2804-5648 GCA_020442065.1 Bauldia sp. | reverse complement strand
GAGATGCGGAAGGCGGTGACGTCGCGGCCGGCGATCCGGACGGGCCTGATCGCCGCGAACGGGAAGTTCTCCTTCGAGAGCCCTTCCGGGTCCTCGACCACCTTCTGCAGGTTCACCCGCGCGTTCGGCCCCCAGATGCCGATCGTAACGTACTTCTCTGCGACGTCGGTGATCGTCACGTCGAAGCCCTTGTCCTCGGCGACACGCCGCATGTAGTGGAAGTCGCGCGGCCCGGCGTCGGCGCCATTCACCATGCGGATGCGGCCGGGCATCCGGAAGATGGTGAAGTCGGCGCGCACCATCCCCTCGTCGTCGAGGAAGTGGGTGTAGATGCCCTTGCCGATGTTGCCGTCGCCGCCGACCTTGGCGGCGCACAGCCACTCCATCAGCGCCACATGGTCCGGCCCCTCGATGTCGGTCATGTGGAAGTGCGACAGGTTGATGATGCCGCAATCCTCGCTCATGGCGAGCTGCTCGGCATTCGACACCCGCCAGAAGTGCCGGCTGTCCCACTCGTTCTCGCGCACCGGCACCTGGTTGCCGTACTTCTCCAGCAGGTGCTCGTTCGCCGCGTAGCCATGCGCCCGCTCCCAGCCGCCAAGCTCCATGAAGTAGCCGCCGAGCTCCTTCTCCCGCTCCCAGAACGGCGAGCGCCGGATCCCCCGCCCGCCGTCGAAGGGCTCGCGCGGATGCACCGGCGGGTTGTAGATCTTGCGGGCGGTCTCGGTGCAGCGCTCCTCGATGAACCGCTCGGTCAGCGCGAACGGGTTGAAGCGCGCGTAGTCGATGCTCGCGTGGTCGATCGCGGTGCGCCCGTCGGTCATCCAGTCGGCGATGAGCTTGCCCATGCCGGGGCCGTCCTTGACCCAGATGCCGACCGCGTACCAGAGCCCCCTGACCTTCTGGCTCTCGCCCATCGACGGACCGCCGTCGGTGGTCACCTGCAGGAGGCCGTTGAAGGAATGGCCCTCGTTGAAGCCAAGCTCGCCGAGGATCGGCGTCAGCTCCATCGCCCGCTCCAGGGGCTCGATCACCTGCTCCATGTCGAGGTCGCGCTGCGACGGCGAGAGCCGCGCCTGCTCCTTCTCGAGAATGTCGCGCGGATGCACGAGGCGGGGGTTGGTCTCCTCGTAGTATCCCCACTCGATCTGGCCGCCCTCGGCGGTCTTCGGGTCGCCGGTGTCGCGCATGTAGGCCGCGTTGCCCTGGTCGCGCATCAGCGGATAGCCGATCTCCTTGCCGGTGCCGGCGAACTTGTCGAACGGACCGAAGAAGGTCAGGGGATGGTCGACCGGCATCACCGGCAGATCTTCACCGGCCATTTCGGCGATCAGCCGGCCCCAGAGACCGGCGCAGACCACGACGTAGTCCGCCATGATCGTGCCGCGGGTGGTGATGACGCCCTTGATGCGCCCGTCCTCGATGATCAGCGACTTTGCCGAGGTATTGGCGAAGGCCTTGAGCTTGCCCGCCGCCTCGGCCTGGTCGACGAGCTTGCCGGCGACGGTCTGCGAGCGCGGGATGACGAGGCCGGCGTCCGGGTCCCAGAGACCGCCCTGGACGAGGTCCTCCTCGATCAGCGGGAACTTCTCCTTGATCTCGGCCGGCTCCATCAGCCGCGCGCGGGTGCCGAAGGCTTTCCCCGAGTCGACCTTGCGCCGGATCTCGTTCATCCGCTCGTCGTCGCCGACCCGCGCGACCTCGATGCCGCCGATCCGGGCGTAGTGACCCAACTTCTCGAAGAAGTCGACGGAGTAGAGCGTCGTCCAGCAGCTGAGGAAGTCGTGGCTCGTGGCATAGCAGAAGTCCGAGGCGTGCGCGGTCGAGCCGATGTCGGTCGGGATGCCTGACTTGTCGATGCCGACAATGTCGTCCCAGCCGCGCTCGACAAGGTGGTGCGCGACGGACGCGCCGACGATACCGCCGAGCCCGACGATGACCACCCTCGCCCGTTCGGGAAACGCTGACATCTCTTCAATCCTTCTCTGTCTGGGGTGGCAGGGTCAATCTATCGAGCGTCGCGATCGGCGGCATGTCCGTCAGCGCCGGTCGAGCGCGCGTCGGAGACACCCTTTGAGCTTCACGCACCACTGACATCTAACAAAGCTGCGGCCCGCGAAGGCCCCTGCGCCGGCGCGCCGCCACGAGCGTGTTGTGAACCGGACTCATGATCGTCATTGGACCCACACCTCCGGGTACCGGCGTTTTAGCGCCCGCGTGGCATGAGGCCGCCGCGAACTCCACGTCCCCGACCAGCGCCGTCTTTCCGTCGCGGACGATCCGGCTCGTGCCGACTTCGATAACCGTTGCGCCCGGCTTGATCCAGTCGCCCTTGATCATTTCCGCCTGTCCGACCGCCGCGACGACGATGTCCGCCGCGCCGACCGTAGACGCAGGATCGCGCGTCCGCGAATGCGCGACGGTCACAGTGCAATTCTCCGCCAGCAGGAGCTGCGCCATCGGCTTGCCGACGAGAATCGACCGGCCGACGCCAATGGCGTCGAGGCCCGCCAGCGAGCCGAGCGCCGATCCGCTCCCATGGCGAGCGCTGTGCGCAGGGTCGCCTGGGCCTGGGCCGGACCGATCGTGACAGCGACGACCTCATCCGCCTTCCTGGCTTCCTTCAGCCGGATCGCCTCCTCGAGCGCAATCTCGTCGAACGGGTTCATCGACATCTTCACGTTCGACAGATCGACGCCCGAGCCATCCGCCTTCGCACGGATCTTGACTTTGAAGTCGACCACCCGCTTGACGGGGACCAGGACCCTCATGTGCCGCGCCTTTTCGGTCGGAAGCCCGCTGCCCGTGTCGCCGTGTCCTCGGGACCCAGGAGCTTGCGCGAAA
>JAGRKZ010000195.1:654-2613 GCA_020442065.1 Bauldia sp. | reverse complement strand
CTGTGCGCTTTCGCCAACTTCGTCGACGTCCTGAGACTAGCTGCGGACGAGGGGGATCGGAGCCGGCCGATCCTCTGCGAGTGGTCCATCCTCTCCGAGTCGATGGACCCGATCGCGTCGAGTTGCGGCGTCGCCGTGCAGCCGGGTGAGCGCCTGGGGGATCCGGCCAGGTTCGACTACATCGTCGTGGTCGGGGGCCTGCTCGAGGAAATCCCCAACATCGGCCCCACCTACACCCGCTTTCTCGCGCGCGCCGCGGCGGCCGGCGTCCCGCTCGTCGGCGTCTGCACGGGAGCCTTCCTCCTGCACCGCGCCGGACTCATGGACGGATACCGTGCCTGTGTCAGCTGGTTCTGCCACGCGGACTTCCTGGAACAATTCGACGGGCTCGAGCCGATCTCCGACCAGATCTTTGTGGTGGACCGGGATAGGCTCACCTGCGCCGGCGGCGCCAGCTCCGCGCACCTCGCCGCCTACCTCGTCGAGAAACATGTCGGGCGCGCGCAAGCCAGCAAGAGCCTGCACATAATGATCATCGACGACGCCCTGCGGCCGGAAAAGCCGCAGCCTGGAATTCCGCTGGATTTCAGGACCGAGGACCCGATGGTCAGGCGGGCGCTGCTCCTCATGCAGCAGCGCATCGACGCACCCCTTTCCGTCGCCGAGCTAGCGCGCCAGATGGGCAACAGCAAGCGTCAGCTCGAACGGCACTTCCGGACCGCCCTCGACACGTCGCCGCAGGCGGCGTTCCTCGACATCCGCCTGTCCTTCGCCCGGCATCTGCTCGAAGTGACCGACAAGTCGATCTCCGCTATCGCCGTCGAGTGCGGCTTCTGCGACTCCTCGCATCTCAGCCGATTGTTCCGGCGCCGCTACGACTCGACGCCGTTCGAGATCAGGAAGACCCGACCGTTGGTGGAAGCGCCGACACCGCAGTAGAACCGCGACCGCTACGGCGAAAGACATCCGGGGTGATGCCCTCCGCGGCGCGAAACACCTTGATCATGTGCGGCAGGTCGCAGAAGCCGGTCTCGTTCGCGATCCGGGTGGCGGACCGCGCGGTCGTGACGAGCAGGTGCTTCGCCTGCTCGAGTCGGATCAGACGATCGGCTTCCAGCGGCGTCATGCCGAGCGCCTGGCGGAAGTGCCGCTCGAGCTTGCGCCGGCTCACTGCCAGCTGGACGACGACGCGGCCGATCGAAAGCGGCGAGTCGATAGACTGCTGCATGACGAGTAGGGCCCGCCGCACCAGCGCGTCGTCGGTGGCGAGCGCGAGCGGCATGCCCGGCTGGGGCTCCTCCGCAGCCGCCTCGTCGATGATCATGATGTGCAGGCTCTTCGCCGCGCGCGCCCGCCCGAGATGGCGCTCGACGATGAAGGCGGCGAGATGCGCCGCCGCGACGCCGCCCGAGCAGGTCAGCCGGTCGCGGTCGACCACGAAGATCTGATCGGAGACCGGCTTGAGCCCGTCGAACCGCTCGAGGAAGTCGTCATGGTGGAACCAGCTGACGCAGGCCCGATAGCCGTCCATCAGCCCGGCCCGGTGCAGCACGTATGTCCCGGTGCAGACACCCACCAGCGGGATGCCTGCCGCCGCAGCGCGCTCCAGGAAACGCACGGTGTCGGTGTGCAGCCGCTCGACCTCGTCGACGAGCCCGCCGACGACAACGAGATAGTCGAAGCGGGCCGGGTCGCCCAGAGGCTCGTCCGGCTGGACGACGATGCCCGAGCTCGAAGCGATCGGCTCCATCGTCGGTGATAGCACCTTCCAGGCACAGAGGATGGGCCGCGAGCGGTCGCCCTCGTCGGCGGCGAGGCGCAACACGTCCACGAAATTGCCGAGCGCGCAGAGCGTGAAGCGGCGCGTGAGGATGAGGCCGACGTTGAGCTGGGGCAACCCACGATCTCCTGCCGCCTAGCTACCGCGAAACTGACGCAAGGGTACACGTCAGCCCGCGA
>JAGRKZ010000195.1:0-427 GCA_020442065.1 Bauldia sp. | reverse complement strand
GTGATCGACAAGGGCTGGCTCGGCGGCGGCAACACCGGGCGCAATACCACCATCATCCGCTCGAACTACCTCTACGACGAGAGCGCCCGGCTCTACGACCACGCCCTCGACCTCTGGGAGAACCTTTCCCAGGACCTGAACTACAACGTCATGTACTCCAAGCGCGGCGTCCTGATGCTCGCGCACAACGTCCACGATGTGCAGTCCTTCCAGCGCCACGTCCACTCCAACCGGCTGAACGGCGTCGACAACGTCTGGCTCTCCGCGCAGGAGGCGAAGGCCTTCTGCCCGCCGCTCGACATCAACCCGAAGGCCCGCTACCCGGTGATGGGTGCGGCGCTGCAGAAACGCGCCGGGACCGCCCGCCACGACGCCGTCGCCTGGGGCTATGCGCGGGGGGCGGCCGCGCGCGGCGTCGACATCATCC
>JAGRKZ010000041.1:629-38473 GCA_020442065.1 Bauldia sp. | reverse complement strand
TTGCCGCCGACATAGAGCTTGGCGGTGCGGTCGACGAGCCCGGCGATGGCCGGCGCGGCGCCGAGCGGGGCCGCCGCGGGTTTGGCCTCCTCGACCGGTTTCGCCTTCTTCAGCCAGGCGGGCCTGGTGTAGGCGAACACGCCCTCGCGGCCGCCCTCGCGGCCGTAGCCGGATTCCTTGTAGCCGCCGAAGCCGGAGGCCGCGTCGAAGAGGTTGGTGGAGTTGACCCAGACCACGCCGGCACGGAGCTTCGGCGCAATGTCGAGGGCGAGGTTGACCGATTCCGACCACACGCTCGCGGCGAGGCCGTATTCGGTGTTGTTGGCGAGCTGCACCGCCTCCTCGGGGGTGCGGAACGACATCGCCACCAGCACCGGGCCGAAGATCTCGACCCGCGCGCAGGTCTGCGCCGGTTCGACGTTGGTAAGAAGGGTCGGCGGGAAATAGAGGCCCTTCCCCGGCACCTCGCACTTCGCCTGATAGGCCGTGGCGCCCTCGGCGACGCCCTGCGCCACCAGCGCCCTGATCCGCTCGAGCTGGATCGGGGCCACCACCGCGCCGACGTCGATCGCCTTGTCGAGCGGCGGGCCGACGCGGAGCGTGTCGAGCCGGCGCTTCAGCTTCTCGATGAAGGCGTCATGGATCGATTCCTGGACGATCAGCCGGGAACCGGCGCAGCACACCTGGCCCTGGTTGAACCAGATCGCGTCGACCACGCCCTCGACGGCGGAATCGAGGTCGGCGTCGTCGAAGACGATGAACGGCGACTTGCCGCCGAGTTCGAGGGTGAGCGACTTGCCGGAGCCGGCCGTCGCCTCGCGGATCTTGCGTCCGACTTCGGTCGAGCCGGTGAAGGCGATCTTGTCGACGTCCTTGTGGCGGACGATCAGCTCGCCGGTCGCGCCATCACCGGTGACGATGTTGACGACGCCGGCCGGGACGCCGGCCATCTGGCAGATCTCGGCGAAGAGGATCGCCGTGAGCGGGGTGTATTCCGCCGGCTTCAGCACCACCGTGTTGCCGAGGGCGAGCGCCGGGGCGATCTTCCAGGCGAGCATCAGCAGCGGGAAGTTCCACGGGATGATCTGGCCGCAGACGCCGACCGGCACGCGGTCGGGGAACTCCTGCGCCATCAGCTCCGCCCAGCCGGCGTGGTGGTAGAAGTGGCGCGCGACCAGCGGCACGTCGATATCGCGCGTCTCGCGGATCGGCTTGCCGTTGTCGAGCGCCTCGATCACGGCGAAGAGGCGGCTGTTCTTGAGGATCATGCGGGCGATGGCGTAGAGCACCTTCGCCCGTTCGTGGCCGGCCAGCGCCGCCCATTTCGCCGCGGCCTTCCGGGCGGCGGCGACGGCATCGTCGATGTCGTCCGCACCGGCTTCGGCGACGCGGGCGAGGACGTCGCCGGTGGCCGGGTCAAGGGTATCGAAGAAGCGGCCCGACTTCGGCTTCCGCCAGGCGCCGCCGAGATAGAGCAGCGTCCCGTCCTTGTGGCGCGCCAGCCAGGCGCGGGCCTCGGCATCGCTCTCGGGCGCCGGGCCGTACTGGAGGTCGTCGAGGATTTCGGCAACGGACATGGTCTTACTCGTCTTCAGGAGGCCCGGGCGGCTTCGAGCCGGCCGATCGCCTCGGTCATGTAGAACTCCTGCGCCCTGCCGATATCGGCAGGGCTATCGCCATCCCAGTCCGGCAGGTCGGCGCGCTCGGCCGACAGGCCGTCGAGGATGGCGATGATATCGGCGATCTCGCTCTCTCCGCAGCGGCGGCCGATGGCGGCCAGGCGATCCTCCGGGATCGACTCCCACGGATTGAGACCGGCGGCGGCAGCACGGATATGCTCGCGGACCCCTTGTTTTCGCTGCGACTGTACGTAATTATGTACAGACATAGTGAAAGGCTCTCTCCATGCGCCACGTCAGCTTCACCGAACTTCGCGCCAGCATGGCGTCGCATTTCGACCGGGTCGAGGCCGACCGGGACGAACTCGTCGTCACGCGCCAGAACCACGAGCCGATGGTTGTGATGCCGCTCGCCGAGTTCGAGGGCCTGCGCGAGACGCTGCACCTGCTCAGCACGCCGGCCAATGCGGAGCACATCCTCAGCTCCATCGCGGAAGCCGACGCCGGCAAGGTGGTCGTGCGTGAGCTGATCGATCCGTGAAGCTTGGCTTCACGCCACGCGGCTGGGCCGACTACGTTCATTGGCAGGAACATGACCGGGCGCTGCTCGGACGGATCAACGACTTGATCCGCGACACGCTGCGCAGCCCGTTCACCGGCATCGGCAAGCCTGAGCCGCTCCTCGGCGAGATGAAAGGCTGGTGGTCGCGCCGCATCACCGCGGAGCATCGTCTCGTTTACCGCGTCAGCGGCAGCGGCGCCGCCCAGGTGCTGGAGATCGCGTCGTGCCGGTACCATTACCGGTGATCCTCGCTGCTCACGCGATCCCGTGGCGGTCGAAGGAGGCGTATCGTCCGGTGACGAAGTGCTCGAGCTGGCGTTCGATGTCGGCGAGCAGCGACGAGGCGCCGATCCGGAAGAGGCCCGGCTGAAGCCAGGCGTTGCCGAGCTCCTCCTTCATCAGGAACTCGTAGGTCATCACGTCCTTGGCGGTCGAGATGCCGCCGGCCGGCTTGAAGCCGACGACATGGCCGGTCATCTCGCGATAGGCGCGAATGGCCCGCAGCATCACCAGAGCGACGGGAATGGTGGCGTTGACGCCTTCCTTTCCGGTCGAGGTCTTGATGAAGTCGGAGCCGGCCATCATCGCCACCATCGACGCCTTGCCGACATTGCGGAGCGTCTTGAGGTCGCCGGTGCCGAGAATGGTCTTCATGTGGGCAGGGCCGCAGGCGTGCTTGAACGCGCGGACCTCGTCGTAGAGCGCCTTCCAGTCGCCGCGGAGCACGTGCTCGCGGGTGATGACGATGTCGATCTCGTCGGCGCCGTCGGCGACCGAGGCCTCGACCTCGCGGAGCCGCGTCTCGAGCGGCGAGAGCCCGGCGGGAAAGCCGGTGGAGACGGCGGCGACCGGAATGCCGGACCCTTCGAGCTCCGCCTTGGCGGTGGCGACGAAGCGGTGATAGACGCAGACCGCGCCGACCGTCAGCCGCCGCCCGCCGAGGCCGAGCGCCTCCTTGATGTCGTCGCGGAGCGGATGACGGGCCTTGGCGCAGAGCCGCCGCACCCGGCCTTCGGTATCGTCGCCGGAGAGCGTCGTCAGGTCGATGCACTCGATCGCCCGCACCAGCCAGGCTGCCTGCCATGCCTTCTTGACGGTGCGGCGGCCGGGGAGCGTGGCGGCGCGGCGCTCGACCGCGGAGAGATTGACGCGGACGGCAGCCACCGGCTCGGCGTCGAACGGCACGCCCGGATTGTCGGGGTGCTCGGGAAGGGCATTCGGCAGCCGATGGACCGAGGCGGGCTCGCGGCTCGTGGCGGGTGAGGGCATGGGTTGGGTCCGTTTCTGACGAGGAACCCTATCACACGGAAGGCACCCCTGGCGGAACCCTTCGCAGGGATTGAGCCGGTAGCTACCGACTTGGCAAGCGGCGCGGGAGCACAGAGCGGACGTATGCGAGGCCGTCTTTGGCCAAGCGCTCCGCAAGGTCGCCAGCGGCCATCAAGATCAAGAAGCCAACCGGAAAGCGCGACTAGTCCTCATTCGTCAATTTTTCGAGGCGCCTTATTGCCTGTGAGTTGTCCCAATTGCGGAATATCAGCCCCAAGCATCCGACAATCGATATCCAAATTGGCGCGCCTTTGAGCCACTCCGGCTCAGGCTGGTAGTAGGCGACTAGCTCGACAGTGACGAAGTACAGCATCACAAACACGCCCACCAATAGCACAGCCGAAATGATTTGCTGTCCGATGCGGGCAATGAACGCCTTATCCGAACGCTCCAACATCATCAGCTCTCCCGACATGGATAAAGACAAGTACGGCTCTGGCTACTCCTCACCATAGCCCGTTGGCTCCGCGTGCCGATCGATATTCCCGAAGATTCTTGCGGTTCGGAAGAACGACTTCAACATCTTGCGAATCCTAACCAACCCAAAGCAGGCCGCCACCTCGTGACCGTCGACCGGGCCCTTGCCGCCCATCCGCTGGCCTGGCGCGGGACGTAATCGAGCGCCGGTCCTCCGCGTCGGCGACCGCCGCTCATTCCTGCGGGTCGAGCTCCTCGCGGAGGTCGGCGATCAGGTCGCGACGGCGGAGCGCGAGCCCGCCGAGCCGCGCGGTGACGGCGTTGGCGACGAGATGGAGCATCGACAGCACCGTGGTGTGCGAGGCCTCGGGTCCGGGGGTCGAAACATGGCAGATGAGGGGGGTGGCCCCGTGCCTTCGCACCCGGGCGGCATTGGTCGGATCGGTCACGACGACGGTGGTGAGCCGCGTCGTCCGGGCGAAATCGAGGATCGCGGATATGAGCTTCGGCCACGGCCTTAAGGCGACCACCAGAAGCGCGTCGGTCGGCCCGGTCGAAGCGAGCTCCTCCGCCCACGAGCCGGTGTTCTCCGACACGAGGTGAACCGCCGGCCGGATGCGGGCGAGCGTAATGCGGGCGTGACGCGCGATGCCGGCTTCGGGACCGAGACCCACCACCCAGAGCCGTGGCGCGGTCGCCAGACGTTCCGCGACATCGGTCAGCGTGTCGGAGCGGAGCTGTTCGAAGGTCCGCGTCAGGTTCGCCATTTCGACCTGGAGATGTGTCGGCACCGTCGCAGCACCTTCGGGCGCCTCCGCCGGCATCGGGACCTGCTGCACCGGGCCGGTGCGGTTGCGTTCCTCCCGCGCCTGAAGCCGCACGTCGTTGAAGTCGGCATAGCCGAGGTTGCGGAAGAAGCGCGCCGCCGTCGCCTTCGAGACGCCGACGATCCCGGCGAGCTCGGTCGCCGAGAACGTCAGGATCTCGTCGGGTCGGTCGAGCAGAAGGGTCGCCAGCTTCCGCTCGCTGGCGGTGAGGCTCTCGAACCGTTCCTGTATGCGCAGCGCGAGCCGTGTCGCCATCCCGATCCCTTACCGCCTTCCCCGCGCCGCCGCACCTTCGCGTGCTCGAAATTTGAGCGTGACTCTTTCGCGTGCATATGAAACAGTCGTTTCATAGTTAGGGTAGTACTGAAACATACGTCGCACAACCGGAAGAGATGCGCGAGGACGGAATTGTCGAACACCAAGATCGTTCGGGAGCGGATCTGGTCGCGGTTGAAGGACGTGGCGCTTCCCGATTCACGCTTCCACACCAATTTCGCCGAGGTCATCCCCGACTTCGTCGGCTCCGATGCGGCCACCGACCGGCTCGTCGCAGAGCCCTTCTACGAGGCCGGCGGCTACGCCTTCATCACGCCGGACAACTGCCTCGTCGACCTGCGCCGCCGCATGCTCCTTGCGGGCAAGTCGATGGTGGTCTCGACCTACGGCATCTATCGCGGCTTCCGGCTGCTCGAGCCGGCGATGGTCCCCCCCGGCGCCGAACTCTACGCCGCATGGCTCGACGGGCTCGAACATTTCGGCCGGCCGATCACGCTCGAGGAGGTCGCCGCGCGCGGGAGGTTCGACTTCATGGTCACCGGCGCTTCGGCCGTCTCCCTCGACGGCGTCCGCTTCGGCAAGGGCCACGGCTTCTTCGACCTCGAATGGGGGATGTTCACCGACATCGGCATCGTCGACGAGGCGACCCCGGTTGCCGCGGTGGTCCACGACGTGCAGGTGGTCGAGGACAAGCTCTACCCGAGCCCCACCGACATCATCGTCGATCTCATCGCCACGCCGACCCGGCTGATCAAGGTCGAGCGCCGGGCGCCGCGCCCGCGCGGAATCAAGTGGGAGCTGCTCGACCCGGAACAGATCGCCGCGACGCCGCCGCTGCTCGAACTGCAGCGAAGCCGCGAGGGGGCGCCGCGCCCCAAAGCCTGAGACATGCGCAACCGACTCGTATGGGGAGACTGGCCATGAAACTGTCACTGAGCCGCCGCGCCTTCCTCGGCACCGCCGCCGCAGGCCTCGCTGCCGGCGCGATGCCCGGCTATTTCCGCAATGCCCTTGCCGCGACACCCTTCAATTTCCAGGCATCGTGGATCAACGACGCCGAGTTCACCGGCTACTTCGTGGCGATCGACGAAGGGCTCTATACGGCCGGCGGCCTCGACCTCAACTACATGTCCGGCGGCCCGGACGTGATCCCGGAGAGCACGCTGATCTCCGGCACCGCCGACCTCACGCTCACCACGCCCGACACCACCGTCAAGGCGATCGTCGACCAGGGCGCGCCCTTCAAGATCATCGGCACCCAGTACCAGAAGAACCCGATCGGCATCGTCAGCCTCGCCAAGGCGCCGATCAATTCGCCGGCCGACCTCGTCGGCAAGACGCTCGCGGTGCCGCCGGTCAACGTCATCTCGGTCGAGGCGATGCTCAAGCTCAACAACATCGACAAGAGCGCGGTGAACATCGTCCCCTACGCCTACGACCCGACGCCGCTGATCAAGGGCGAGATCGACGCTTCGCTCGACTTCACCACCAACGTGCCGTTCACCATCGAGCAGGCCGGCGAGAAGGCGACCTCCTTCCTCCTCTACGATTTCGGCTTCACCATCTACAACGACACGGTGGTGGTGACCGAAGAGACGCTCAAGTCGAAGCGCGCGGAGCTCGTCGCCTGGCTCAAGGCGAGCCGGAAGGGCTGGGAGACCAATCTCGCCGATCCCGCAGTGTGGCCGCCCAAGTTCGCCGACACCTGGTTCAAGGGCACCGGCCGGACGATCGAGAACGAGGTGTTCTTCAACACCGCGCAGAAGCCGCTGATCGAATCGCCCAACGGCATCTTCTCGATGGACGAGGAAGGCATCGCCAAGAACATCGAGGCCCTCGACCAGATCGGCATCAAAGCGACGCGCGAGATGTTCGACACGACGCTCCTCGAGGAGATCTAGTCCGCGATGGGGGGTGGCGGCCGGGCCGTCGTGATCGAGGACGTCGTCAAGACGTTCCTGGTTCGCGGCAGCCCGTTGACCGTTCTCGACCACGTCTCCCTGGCCTGTCCGCCGGGGTCGTTCATCGCACTGATCGGCCCGTCCGGGTGCGGGAAGTCCACCCTCCTCCGCATCGCGCTCGGCCTCGAGCATGTCGACGCAGGCCGCGTCCTCATTGGCGACGAGGCGCCGGATGCGGTGCGGCGCCGAGGCGAGATCGGCATCGCCTTCCAGGATCCGGCGCTGCTGCCGTGGCGCTCGGTCACCGCCAACATCGCCCTGCCGCTCGACGTGCTCGGCCGGCGGGGCACGGCCCGGGATCGCATCCCCGGCCTCATCCGCCTCGTCGGCCTCGCCGGATTCGAGGAGGCGCTGCCCGGCGAGCTCTCGGGCGGCATGCGCCAGCGGGTCGCCATCGCCCGCTCGCTGGTCACCGATCCCGACATCCTGCTCATGGACGAGCCGTTCGGCGCGCTCGACCTCATCCTCCGCCGGCAGATGAATGTCGAGCTGCAGAGGATCTGGCTGGAGCGGCGGCCGACCACGATCCTCGTCACCCACGGCATCGACGAGGCCGTTTTCCTCGCCGACCGGGTGGTGGTGCTCGGGGGGCGGCCGGGCCGCATCGTGGGGATCGTCGACGTTCCGTTCCCCCATCCGCGGCCGACCACGATGTTCCGCGACCCCGCGTTTCATGCGCTGACCGACACGGTGAGCGCGTTGCTCGCGGGCGAGGAGTGATGGGGACCGGCCGCCGTGCCACGGCGCTGACGCTCATCGGCATCGTCGCTCTCTGGGAGATCGCCGGCGACCTCGACCTCGTCGCGTCCGGGGCGCTGCCCAGCCCGAGCGAGATCCTCGTCGCCTTCTGGCGGGACAAGGCCGACTACTGGCCGCACATCCTCGCGACGGTCCGGACCGCGGCGATCGGCTTCGTCATCGGCAACGCGGTCGCGATCCTCGCCGCGATCCTGTTCGTTCGGGTTCCGGCGAGCGAACGGCTGGCGCGCGGCATCAACATCGCGATCTTCGCCCTGCCGCCGATCGCGATCGTGCCGGTGCTGGTGATCGCGCTGCCTGGGGAGGGGGCGCGCCTCGCACTCGCCGCGCTCGCGGTCTATTTCCCGACGATGACGGCGATGACGGTGGGACTCCGCGAGATCGATCCCCGCGTCGTCGACGTCGTCCGCGCCTATGGCGGCGGCGACGGCGCCGTCATGCGCTGGGTCCGGCTCCGCTCCAGCCTCCCGGCGCTGCTCGGCGGCCTGCGGGTGGCCGCGCCCAACGCCGTTCTCGGCGCGATCCTCGCCGAATTCGGATCGGGCTCTCGCTACGGTCTCGGCGCCTATCTCCTCGGCTCGCTTGGCCGCGCCGATCCGGCCCGCCTGTGGGGGATCGGCCTCGCCGCGACCGCCATCGCCGGCCTCGGTTATGCGCTAGCGGCGCTCGCGGCCAAGCGGGTCACCGACGCGAGCCGGGCGGTGACCATCGCCTCCGGCGCCATGCCGCCGGCGAAGGGCCGCGGCCAGCAGCGCATCGCGATCGCGGTCGCCTCGTTCCTCCTGCCCTTCGTCGTGTGGTGGCTGCTCCTCTGGCTCGGCGGGCTGTCGCCGATCATCGCCAAGACGCCGCTCGGCGTGTTCGAATACCTCTTCCTGCCGCCGACCGGCGCAAGCGCGCGCGAACGGTTGCTCGCGGCCCTGGTCGAGACGCTGCCGATCACGGTGCTCGGCATGGCCGCCGGCCTCGCGGTCGCCTTCCTGCTCGCCGTGCTCGGGGCGGTGCGGCCGGGGATCGTGCGCGCCCTCCTCCCGATCGCGCTGGTGACGCAGACCATGCCGCTCGTCGCGCTGACCCCGCTCCTGGTGCTGATCTTCGGACGCGGCATCGCGGTCACGGTCGCGATCACCGTGTCGGTGACGTTCTTCCCCGCCTACGTGACGCTGGCGCAGGGCCTCGCCATGGTGCCCAGGGCCGCGTTCGATCTGGTCGGCGCCTACGGCGCCCGGGGTTGGACGGCGATGCGCCTCGTCGCGCTGCCGGCGAGCCTGCCCTGGCTCTTCGCCGCGGCGCGGCTCGCGGTGCCGCGCGCGCTGCTCGGAGTGATGATCGCCGAGTGGCTGGCGACGGGCCGCGGCCTCGGCAATCTCCTCAACCAGTCGCGCGGCTATCTCGACTACGGCATGATCTGGAGCGTCGCGCTGGTCTCGGTGCTGGTCTCCGTCGCGCTCTACCAGGCGGCGGTGATGCTCGAGCGGGTGGCGACGCGCCGGTAGCAGCTATCCGGCGAGGATGCCCGGCACCATCGCGGCGATCGCCTCGCCGAGCTTGCGCTGCATGTCCTTGTCGAGGTGGATGCCGTCGATCGGGCTCGAGGTGATGACGGTCCCGGCGTCGAGGAAGGCAATGCCGCGGTCTTCGGCGACGCGGCGGTATTCCTTGCCGAGCGACTTCGACTTCTCCGTGCCGCCCTGAAACATGTCGGCGATCCACCCCATCTGCACCAGCGGTGCGGGGGCGACGAGCAGCACCTTGGGCGGCGCCTTGGCCGGGGCGTTCCTGGCGGCGAGCACGAGGTCGACCAGACGGCCGGCACCGTCGGCGATGTCATAGGCCGGAACCGAGAAGCGCATCTTCAGGTCGTTGGTGCCGAGCTTGATGATGACGAGGTCGATCGGCGCGTGGCTGTCGAGGATTACCGGCAGGAAACGGTGTCCGTTCTTCACGGGGCCGCCGTCGGCGGGATCGTCGTGGGTGGTGGTGCGGCCGTTGAGGCCCTCGGCGATCACGGTATGGGTGGGTCCGAGCTTCTCCTGAAGCACCCCCGGCCAGCGATCGGCCGGCGCGAAGCGGTTCAGCTCGGCCCGGCTCGGCATGGGGATGGCCCCCCAGGTGTTGGAATCCCCGTAGCAGACGATCGTCGCCATTCCTGTCGTTCTCCCCGTCAGTCGCGCGCCCGAATCCCCCGGGCGGCGGGCACTCTATCCTGCCAGGACCCGGCGGAGGAAGTCCGCACCAAGTCGGAGCCCGTTCTCGTCGATGCCGTGGGCGAGGCCGCCGGAGACATGCCATTCCGCCGCAAATCCCGCCACTCCCAGCGATTGCACCGCGGCGTGGAGCGCCATCACGGGGATCACCGGGTCGGCATCGCCGTGGATGAGCAGGACCGGCACCTTGTGGACGGCGGGCTCGGCGAGATGCTCGGGCCCGGCGAGGAGGCCCGAATAGCCGACGATGCCGGCGATCGGCGCCTTGCGGCGAAGGCCGACATGGAGCGCCATCATCGTGCCCTGGCTGAAGCCGACGAGGGCGAGATCGCGGTCGGTGAGGTTGAGGCGGGCGAGCTCGGCATCGAGGAACGCCTGCAGCGCCGGGGCGGCATGCTCGACGCCGCGCCAGTAGAGGTGCATGTCGCCCATCGCCAGCGGGAACCACTGGCGGCCCATCGGCGACTGGTCGCAGGGATCGGGGGCGTGGGGGGAGGCGAAGGCGGTATCGGGGAGGATCGGCGCGAACATCCTGCCAAGGTCGATGAGGTCGTTGCCGTCGGCGCCGTAGCCGTGGAGGAACACCACCAGCCGCCGCGCCGGGCCACCGTTCCTCGGAGGCAGTCTCGGTCCGTCGATCATCACGTCTCCCTGGCGTTCACAGCGGCGCCGCGGCGATGTTGCGGCGGGCGCGATAGTAGGCCCAGAACAGCCGCGCCGCGACCGCCCGCCACGGCGACCACGATTCGGCGGTCTTCGCAAGCTCCCGGATCGGCATCGGTCCCCGGGCGTCGAAGGCGTCGGCGACGGCGTGGCGGAGCGCGAGGTCGCCGGCGGGGAAGACGTCGGGGTGGCCGAGGCAGAAGAGAAGGTAGACGTCGGCCGTCCACGGGCCGATGCCGCGGATCGCGGTGAGCCGGGCGTGGGCCGCCGCGCCGGGGAGGTCGGCGAGACCGCCGAGATCGAGGCCGCCGGCCTCGGCCTCGGCGACCGCCCGGAGCGCGGCGATCTTGGCGCCGGAGAGGCCGATGGCGCGGAGCCTCTCGTCCCCGCTGGCCGCGACGGCGGCGGGGTCCGGCGCGGGAAAGGCGGCGGCGAAGCGTGACCAGATCGCCTCGGCGCTGGCGATCGACACCTGCTGGCCGATCACCACCCGGGCGAGCCCCGCGAAGCCGGGGGCGGCGCGGCGGAGCGGAACCCGGCCGGCCACGGCAAGCACCGGCGCGAGGCGGGGATCGGCGGCAACCAGCGCGGCGAGCCCGTCGGCGATGTCGGCTTCGGTGGCGATCACCCGCATCCCGGTTCCCCGCTGAGGCGGCCGCTGCTAAAGCAAGGCCGCCCCCCGATCAAGCACCCGGCGCCCGACCGATGCAGCCCGTCTTCCGCTTCGCCCCGAGCCCGAACGGCGAACTCCATCTCGGCCACGCCTATTCCGCCCTCCTCGATTTCGACCTCTGCCGGCGGGCCGGCGGCCGCTTTCTCGTCCGCATCGAGGACATCGACCCCGCCCGCTGCCGGCCCGAATACGAAGCGCAGATCCTCGACGACCTGGCCTGGCTGGGCCTCGCCTGGGAGCAGCCGGTGCGCCGCCAGTCCGAGCACTTTTCCGAATATGCCGCCGTCCGCGCGCGGCTCGAGGACATGGATCTCGTCTATCCCGCCTTCCTGTCGCGGGCGGACATCGCCGCCGCGGCGCGGGACCCGGACTGGCCGCGCGACCCCGACGGCGCGCCGCTCTATCCCGGCGCCGACCGCGACCTTGATCCGGCCGAAGCGGCGCGGCGGATCGCGGTCGGCGCTCCTCACGCCTTCCGCCTCCGCATGGACGCGGCGGCGGCGCGGGCCGGGCCGCTGGCATGGTCCGAGAGCGGCGCTGGTCCAGCGGGCGAGACCGGCACGGTCGCTGCGGACCCGCGGGCGTGGGGCGACGTGGTGCTCGCCCGCAAGGAGACGCCGACCAGCTATCATCTCTCCGTCTTGGTCGACGACGCGGCGCAGGGCGTCACCCACGTGGTCCGCGGCCGCGACCTCTTCCACGCAACGTCGGTCCACGTCCTCCTCCAGCGCCTCCTCGGCCTGCCCACTCCGACCTACCACCACCATCGCCTCGTCACCGACGCCTCCGGCCGGAAGCTCGCCAAGTCGGACCGCGACACCAGTCTCCGCTCGCTCCGGGCCGCCGGCGCGACCGTGGCCGACATCCGGGCGATGGTCGGGCTCGAGGCCGACTGACGGCCCTTGGGGGGACGCGAGAACGCAACGTCGGGGAGAGTTCTCGACGCTCATGCTGGGAAGTGCCGAGGCGGTGCGAACGACGAACGAGAAGGCGAGTGACGGTCTCCGATTCCGTCCCTGCCTTCGTTTCGGCAAGCCCTCGACACCGGACCCGCGGAGGATGATGCTCCATCGACGGAAATCGAAGCCGTGCGAACGCCGGTGCCGTGGCACATCGGCGCGATCGTCGTGACGTGGGGAGGTCGACTTGGCGAAGGAGATATTCGGTTGTGGCTGTTGCGGCGGCAGCCTGGGTGGATTGTTCGCAGTGCGCGGCGCTCGCTCCGGGAGCTTCAGGGCGACGCCGGGCAGCGTGAGCCGCCGGGCCTTCGTCGCGGGCGCAACGGCCGCTGCCGGCTTCGCCGCAGCGTTCCCGGCTGCCTCCATCGCTCAAGAGCCGACGACCAGCGTCTTCACCGGCGGCACGATCCTGACGGTGGACGAAGACTTCTCCGAGGTCGAGGCGATCGCCATCCGGGGCAACCTGATCATCGCTGCCGGTGCGGTGGCCGACGTTCGGGCGGTGGCGGGCGAGCGTGCAACGATGATCGACCTCGGCGGCAAGGCGATGCTGCCGGGCTTCGTCGATCCCCATACCCATGTCGTCGTCGGCGCCATGGTCGACAGCATCATGGACTATGTCGGCGTCGCGCGTTTCACGACCACCCGCGACGTCCTCGACTATCTCAGCGCCAAGGCAGCAGCCACGCCCGCCGGGGAATGGGTGTTGGCACGGAATTTCGATCCGTCGGTCCAGGCCGGCCCGGACGCCCTGACCTTTGCCGAGCTTGACGCGGTTTCGACCGAGGTTCCCGTGTTCGTCCTCAACGCATCGGGGCATCTGGCCTATGCCAATTCGCGGGCATTCGCCGCGGCAGGCATTCCCGAGGACGTCGAGGATCCGCCCGGAGCCGAGTTCGTTCGCGATGCCAATGGCAAGCTGACCGGCACGATCAAGAACAATGTCGCGTTCGCCAAGATCGTGCAGGCGAGCCCGGCGATGGCCCGGGCCGACCCGGTCGAAGCGCTCGTCGCGCTGCTTGGCCGATGGGCACGGCTGGGCCTGACGACCGTCAGCGAGTTGTCGCTCGGCGGGCTCACGCAAACCCCGGCGGATTTCGACATCGTCCGGTCCGCGGCGGCCTCGGGCCGGCTCAACGCGCGAATCCGGGCCTATCCGTTCTATACGCTCGGGACCAACGCCTGGGACGCCGCCGGCACCCGGCCCGGCGACGGTGACGCTCTCGCCCGCATCTCCGGCTACAAGCTGGTCGCCGACGGCTCCAACCAGGGCTTCACGGGCCTGCAGCGCGAGCCCTACCTCAACTCCGAGAGCCGGGGCAGCGCCTACATGACGGTCGAGGAGCTGAAAAGCATCGCCGTCGACCGTGCGCAAAAGGGCTGGCAACTCGCGATACATGGCAACGGCGACGCCGCCATCGACAACGTCCTCGCCGCATGTGTGGCGGTGCGCGATGCCGGCGTCGACATGAGCACGATCCGCGCGCGGATCGAGCATTGCTCGATGCTGCATGACGACCAGATCGCGCGCATGAAGGAGCTTGGCGTCTCGGCGAGCTTCCTGATCGGGCACGTCTACTACTGGGGCGTCTGGATGCGCGACCATGTCTTCGGCCCCGAAAGGGTTCAGCACCTGGTGCGCTGCAACAGCGTCGAGAGGGCGGGGGTCGGGTTCTCGCTGCATTCGGACTTCATGGTCACCGATCCCGATCCGCTCCACATGATCGAGATGGCCGTGACCCGGCGCACCTGGAAGGAGCCCCAATTCGTGCTCAATCCGGACGAGCGCATCACGGTCGAATCCGCGATCCGGGCCGTCACGTCCGAGGCCGCCTGGCAGCTGTTCTCGGACCACGAGATCGGCAGCCTCGAGGTCGGCAAGCTCGCCGACTTCGTGATCCTTGGCGAGGACCCCCGCAACGTCGATCCGGACCGGATCAGCGAGATCGGCGTCGTGGAGACCTGGATGGACGGCCGGCAGGTCTACAAGGCGTAGCATCGGGCCGCGTCCGGCCGGAGGCTTCGCCATGTCCGGCCGCGACACCAGCCCCCACTCGCTCCGACGCCATCCGGGGCGACCGTGGCCGATATCGATGGTGGGGCTTGACGGGGAATGACGGCTACGGGGTCCACCCTCCTCTCCCGGACGGGAAGAGGATGCCGGGGCACGGCCGCCTTGCGGCCGATGCGGAGGTTGGCGAGGGGTGACGGGAGGGTGCCGATAGTCGGCCGACGGCGCGATGGATGCTACCGCGTGCCGTCCGTCAGGTCGGCCTCCTTTTCCGTGAGCTCCATTACCCCTCACCAAGCTCGACCACGCTCCGCATGGCGCGGAGCCGGTCTCGCTATCCTCTCCCCGTCCGGGAGAGGAGGGCGGGACGGTCTCGACGGCAGCGAGCGTCTCGGCGGCTCACGCATGCGATCAGCCGGGCCAGCCCTCCCCTTGCGGGAGGGCCAAAATCGCGGCCCGCGAGTTTGGGGAGGGGCGGGACTGCTCATGGCCGAGAGGATCACCCCTCCCCGAAACGCCTCCGGCGTTCTCCCTTATCCCCGTCCCCGAATCCGATTTCGAGCGCCGTGTGGACGGCGGTTTGTTTGATCTGGATCAACGATCGTCGGAGTGTCTGCCTAGAACATTGTCATTGTCATAAATGCGATGGCCAGATCATGAGCGAGTGGACAAGATCGGGCAAGGCGGTAGCCGAAATAGTTGAGAGTCGCGCGCTAATCTGGGGTCTCATCATCGCTGGAATATTCGCGCTTCCACTTGGAGCCGCACTGAGCTTTGCCGGACTGATGCTTGGACTGATGCTTGCGCCAAGTGGTGCCGGGCAGGCCGGGCAGGGAGAAGGGGCGGCCGTGGGCGTAAGCCTGATCGTCGGGATCGCCACGGTCCCAATTTCGGTGCCCATCTTGGCTGTGGCTCTCAGAAACCTCGCGCGGAAAGGTCGGCTCGGCACGCTACAATTGACTGCCACTTTCGTTGCGACCTCGAGCGTCATTGTCATCGCTCTCCTTGTCGTTACAGCCGGCCTGCCTAGCGCTTCTTATGAAATTGTCGGCGTTGCGTTGTGGATTCTAGGGATTGGAATAGTATTTGGTGGTTCTGAGGCGATATCATTCATGGTGTGGATTGTAAAAAAGCATAATTTATTTAAGTATGGACCCATGCCTCTCCCTTCATACGTCGGAGTAGGAATCATATTAATCCTATTATATCAACTACTACTTTGGCAAGTTGTCGCGAATAATTGGTAGTAATATCCTTGGCGCAGCGGATGTTCCGCGAGCCGGTAGGGCGTGCCGGATCCGGCTCGCCGCCGCGTCGCGATGGTCGTCCTTGCCCTCCCCGGTCCCCGCGTGAAACAAACGGGCCTCCTGCCGTCCCGCCGAGGCCTGCCCCATGCTGATCCCGTCCGATCCCGTCAACGCCTTCCTCGACTATCCCGACGTGCCGGTGCCGCACGCCGCGGACGGGCCGCTCGCGGGCATCACGTTCGCGGTCAAGGACATCTACGACGTCGCCGGCTATGTGACCGGGTGCGGCAACCGCGAGAAGATGGACGAGGGCGTGCCGGCGAAGGCGACGGCGCCCTGCGTGCAGCGGCTGCTCGACGCCGGGGCGCAGTTCGTCGGCAAGACCCACACGGCCGAGCTCGCCTTCTCGCTCGACGGGCGGAACACCCGGCTCGGCACGCCGGCCAACCCGGCGGCGCCGGGGCGGGTGCCGGGCGGCTCGTCCTCCGGCTCGGCGGCGGCGGTGGCGGCCGGGCTGGTCGACACCGCGCTCGGCAGCGACACCGGCGGCTCGGTGCGCGGGCCGGCCTCGCTCTGCGGCCTCGTCGGCCTTCGCCCGACCTTCGGCCGCATCGACATCTCCGGCACCATGCCGCTCGCTCCGAGCTTCGACACGGTGGGCTGGTTCACCCGCGACATCGACCTCTTTGCCCGGATCGGTGCGGTAATGCTCGGCGAGGACGCCGGGGGGCCGCCGATCCGCCGGCTGCTCGTCGCCGAGGACGGGTTCGCGGCGCTGATGTCGGCGCGCGAGGCGGCGGCGCTGGCCCCGGCGGCGGAGAAGGCGCGGGCGGCGTTCGAGACGGTCGAGACCGTGACGGTGGCGCCCGAGGGGCTCGACGCCTGGATGCCGGTCTTCCGGGCGTGCCAGGGCTTCGAGGCCTGGCAGGTGCACGGCCGGTGGATCATGGCGCGGCGGCCGGAGCTGATGCCGGCGGTGGCGGCGCGGTTCGAGGCCTCGCGCCGGATCACGCTCGCCGAGTACCGCGACGCCGAGGCGCGGCGCGCGGCGGTGCGGGCGCGGGTGAGCGACCTCCTCGGCGACGACACCGCGATCCTTTTGCCGACGCTGCCGACAGTGGCGCTCCGCCTCGACGACGACGAGGCGGCGTTCGAGGCGTTCCGGGCGCGGGCGCTCGCCATCCTCTGCATCTCCGGGCTCTCGGGCGTCCCGCAGATCTCCCTGCCGATGGCGGCCATGGACGGCTTCCCGCTCGGCCTCTCGCTGATCGGTCCGGCCGGGCGCGACCGCGCCCTCATCGACCTCGCGGCGCGGGTGATGGGGTAGGGGAGTGGCCACGGTTTGGCCGCAGTGATCGGCGGTAAAGGCGAAGGACGGCGAAAGCGGGGGCAACGCGTGCGGGACGGGACAAGGGCGCGAAGATGAAGCCGCTCTGCTTCGTGCTGATGCCGTTCGGACGGAAGCCCGAGGGCGGCGGACGGATCGTCGATTTCGACGCCGTCTACAACCAGGTCATCGCCCCGGCGGTGCTCGCGGCCGGGATGGAAGTGATCCGCGCCGACCAGGAGCAGGTCGGCGGCACCATCCACAAGCCGATGTTCGAGCGGCTGATGCTATGCGACTACGCCGTCGCCGACATGACCGGCGCCAACCCCAACGTCTATTACGAGCTCGGCATCCGCCATGCGCTCCGACCGCGGAGCACGGTGATCGTCTTCGCGCTCGGGACGACGCTGCCCTTCGACCTCGCCATGCAGCGCGGCACCCCCTACCGGCTCGACGCCGCCGGCAACCTCACCGAGCCTGCGGCCGACGCCGCCCAGATCGCCGACCGGCTGAGGAGCGCCCACGAAGCGGCGCACGACGACAGCCCGCTGTTCCAGCTGGTCGACGGCATGCCGCGGCTCGAGATCGACCACGCCAAGACCGACATCTTCCGCGACCGGGTGGCGATCGCAGCCGAGTACAAGACTGCCCTCGCCGAGGCGCGGAAGGCCGGCACCGAGGCGGTGCGGGCCGTCGCCGCCGACCCGCGCCTCGCCGACCTCCGCAACGTTGAGGCGGGGATCATCGTCGACATGATGCTGTCGTTCCGGGCGGTGGGGACGCGGGAAGGCTGCGAGGAGATGATCGCGCTCCACGCCCGGATGCCGCGCGAGCTGCAAGCGGCGCGGATGGTGCGCGAGCAGCTCGGCTTCGCCCTCAACCGCGTCGGCCGCCGGGCCGAGGCGGAGGCGGTGCTCGCCGACGTGATCCGCGAGTTCGGGCCGAGCAGCGAGGCGAACGGCCTCCTCGGCCGCGTCTACAAGGACATGTGGGAAGACGCCAAGCGCGCCGGCCGCGGCCTCGAGGCCAAGGGCCACCTCAAGCGCGCGGTGGCGAGCTACCGGACCGGGTTCGAGGCCGACTGGCGCGACGCCTATCCCGGCGTCAACGCGGTGACGCTGATGGCGCTGTCGAGCCCGCCCGACCCGGCGCTCGGCGAGCTGCTGCCGGTGGTGCGCTACGCGGCGAGCCAGCGCGTCCGCGCCGACGAGGCCGGCACCGGCGACTACTGGGACCAGGCGACGCTGCTGGAGCTCGCGGTGATCGGCAACGATCCCGACGGGGCCATGGACGCCGCCTCGGCGGCGCTGTCGGTGGTGGCGGAGCCGTGGCAGCCGGCGACGACGGCGCGGAACCTCCGCCTCATCCGCGAGGCGAGGGAGGCCGGCGGCGAGGACGCGGCGTGGATCGCCGAGATCGAGGCGGCGCTGGCCGATGCCGAGGCGCGACTGAAGGAGCCGGCGGAATGAGCGCGGACCTCAGACGGTCTTCCAGGCTGGTTGGTGCGGGCGGCCGTCTTTCTGCCGACGATCCCCTCCCATCCGCTTATGACCCCCTCCCAACCTCCCCCTTGCAGGGGGAGGGGGCGCAGGTGGAGGCGATCGAGGGACAGCTGCGGCGCCGGTTTGCTTTCACCGCTGCCGCGACTTCCCCTCCCCCTGCAAGGGGGAGGTTGGGAGGGGGTCATGTTCCCGTTTCAAAGGCGGGGCATCGCAATTTGGCCGCCGCCATTCGAAATCTGCTGCTGCCGCTGCTCGCACTGCTTGCCCTGGCGCTGCCTGCGGCGGCCCACCCCCACGTCTTCGTCGACGTCAACGCCGAGCTGCTGTTCGACGAGGGCGGGCGGATCAAGGCGGTCGGCAATGTCTGGCGTTTCGATGACGCGTTCTCGGCCTTTGCCACCGAGGGCCTCGATGCCGACGGCGACGGCAAGCTCAGCGACCAGGAGCTGCAGCCGCTCGCCAAGGTCAACGTCGAATCGCTCGCCGATTTCGAATACTTCACCTGGCTCACCATCGACGGCGTGAAACAGAAGTTCATGCCGCCGGCGGAGTACTGGCTGCAGTTCGACGGCACCTTCCTGACGCTCTTCTACACGCTGCCGCTCGACATCCCGGTGCTCCCCGGCAAGGACACCACGCTCGAGATCTTCGACCCCGAGTACTTCGTCGCCTTCAATTTCCCCGGAGAGCAGCCGCTGGCGCTCAGCGGCGCGCCCGCGGGCTGCACGGCGACCTATCATCCGCCGCAAGGGCTCGACGACCAGACCATGGCCGAGCTCGGCGCGCTGCCTTCCGACCAGCGCGAGCTGCCGCCCGACCTCCAGGCCGCCGCCGACAATCTCGCCGACGCCTTCTCGATCGATTGCCCGGTGGCCGAGGTGGCGGCCGTTGCGCCGGCAGAGGCGCCGTCGCGGCCCACAGGCAAGAGCCCGTTCGGCATCGCCACCCCCGACGGCAGCAGCGCGATGACGGTCGGCGGGCCGTTCGGCCCGGTCTTCGCCTGGATCGCGGCGCGACAGTCCGAGTTCTACCGCAGCCTCACCGGTACGCTGTCCTCGATCAAGGAAAACGGCTCGGCGGTGTGGCTGCTCCTCCTCGTCGCCTTCCTCTACGGCATCTTCCACGCCGCCGGGCCCGGCCACGGCAAGGCGGTCATCACCTCCTACGTGCTCGCCTCGGGCGACACGGTGCGGCGCGGCGTCGCCATCTCCTTCGCCGCCGCTTTCGTCCAGGCGATCTCGGCGATCGTCATCGTGCTCGCCGCGACGTTGATCATCGGCGCGACGGCCGCGCAGATCACCGGCGTCACCGACTGGCTGGAGATCGGCAGCTACGGCGCCATCGTCCTCCTCGGGCTGTGGCTGGTCTGGTCGAAGACGTTCGGCGGCGGCCATCACCATCACCACCACCACGGCCCCGCGCCGGCGCACGACCATGGTGCGGCGGGCCACGACCATGCCGGTGACCATGCCCACCATCGCCACGAGCACGGCCATGGCCACGAGCATCACGACCATCATCACGAGGAGGGCGAGGTGCTCGTCGCGCAGGACCTCGACGAGCTGGCCGCGGCGCGGAAGGCACAGCCGGCGGTCGCCGTCACCGCGAGTCCGGCCGCGGTCCCGTCCGCGTCTCCGTCAACTGGCAACTGGCTGCTGCGGGCGTGGTCGGCGATTCTTGCGGTCGGCATCCGGCCGTGCTCGGGCGCGATCATCATCCTGGTCTTCGCCCTGTCGCAGGGGCTGCTGATCGCCGGCATCGCCGCGACCTTCGTCATGGCGCTCGGCACCGGACTGACCGTGGCGGTGCTGGCGACGATCGCGGTGTCGGCGAAGGGCCTGGCGACGCGCTTTGCCGGCGATGGCCACGGCCATGGCGGCACGCTCATCCGCGCCATCGAGATCGGCGGCGCGCTCGCTGTGCTCCTGTTCGGGATCCTGCTCCTCGGCGGGGCGCTCTACCCGATGCTGTGAGCGCCTATTCCGCGGCCGCGGCGGAACGGCTGCGGGACGCGCTGTAAGCCCGCACGGCGCGGCCGAATGCGGCGAAGAGGCGGGCCGAGGTCGCGTCGCTCTCCACCCAGTATTCCGGATGCCACTGGACGCCGATGGCGAAACCGGGCGCGTCGGTCACCCGCACCGCCTCGACCGTGCCGTCGGGCGCGGTCGCCTCGACCGCGAGGCACGGGGCGAGGACGCCGATGGCCTGGCGATGGAGCGAGTTGACCTGGACGCGGGGCCCCCCGAGCGCCCGGGCGAGTTCGCCGCCGGCCGCAAGGATCGCCTCCTGGCGGATGGCGAAACGCTCGTGCTGGACGTCCGAGACGGGGGCGCGGTGATCGTCGCGGCCGGGCATTTCCTGCACCTCGGAGACGAGGGTCCCGCCGAGCAGCACGTTGAGCTCCTGCATGCCGCGGCAGATGGCAAGGAGCGGCACGCCGCGCCGGAGCGCCGCCGCGATCAGGGCGAAGGAAGCGGCGTCGCGGGCCGTGTCGTAGGGCTCGGAGCTGGGGTCGGGCTCGGCGCCGTAGCGTGCGGGGTGGACGTTGCTGCGGCTGCCGGGCAGCACGACGCCGTCGACCCGGTCGAGGATCGCCTCGATGTCGACGCCTTCGAGCGATGGCACGATCAGCGGCGTGCCGCCGAAGCCGGCGATGACGGCATGGAGGTAGGTCTGGGCGACGGCATGCCAGCGGTAGCCGTCGATGTCCTTGACATCGGCCGGCAGGACGACGAGGGGCGTATCGGTCATGGCGAGATATGTCGCGCGGGTGAAGCCGCGGCGCAAGAGGGGCGCTGTTCCAAACGGGGCTCAGCCGGCGAAGGCGATCTCGTAGCAGGGGCTCGGACGAAAGACGCGCCCCGTCATGGCATAGCCGAGAGGCCCGACGATGGACATGATCTTGTCCCGCTTCCGGTCACTCAGAGCCTCAACAAAGAGCACGGGTCGGCAGCGCTCCATCACGTTCGTTGCCCCCCTCAAGACACGCGGTTCGGCGCCCTCTACATCGATCTTGATTACCGCGACATCGTCCTCTGCAATCACATCGTCCATTCGGCGCAACGGCACCGTCGCGGTGATGTTGTCACCCTGCTCGCGAAGGATGAACGTCGCCTCACCCATCTTTTCGGCCCCGCTCAGCCCAAAGGGATGGAGTTTGATGCGGTCCCGCACGCCGTTCGCGGACGCGAGGGCGTCGACGTAGGGGTGGAGCTTCTTGTTAGGCTCGAATGTGTGGACGCGACGCGCTTTGCAAAACCGAGCAAAGAATACCGAGTGATTCCCGACACCGCCACCGACGTCTACGTAAGTTCCCGCGCGCTCCAGCTGCCGAATGTGGCGGAGTAAATCCTCTTCGTAAAACCTCCCAAGGGCATAGAAGGTCCTGTGGTACTCCTGAAAATTCTCGGGAACGTAGACGGTATCCTCATCGAATTTGAACGTGAAGGCCGATGCGGGCATCTCTCTTACTCCAATCGACACGATGGTCGCACAGGCGAACGGCGCCTTCAACGATCTTACGCTGGCGACATTCCAAAGTCGGGCAGTGAATCCAGCCGGTCGGGATTCGTCGAGCTTGTCGTGGTTCTCCAAGGTCGCCGTTCCGCCAACAACATCGAGCGCAATATTCCTGTCGGACGATTAGGTGCCCGGGTTCTGCGTCAGTGGCCGGCTTGACGCTCAGGTCGGTTGGGGAGGATGTTCCGCCGCAAGGCGGGTCCTCGAGGGCCCAGGCATACCGGGAGGGGACATGGATCGGCGGACATTCATCAAGAAGGGCGGCCTCGCCGCCGGTGCGGCGGTGGCGGGGACGGGGCTGGCGGCGCCGGCGATCGCCCAGTCCCTGCCCAAGATCACCTGGCGCTGCACCTCGTCCTTCCCGAAATCCCTCGGCACCATCTACGGCTCCGCCGAGGACCTGGTGAAGCGGGTCGGAGAGATGACCGACGGCAATTTCACCATCCGCCTGTTCGCTCCCAACGAGCTGGTGCCGCCGCTCAACGCTGCCACCGCGGCGGCGGAGGGCACGGTGGAGATGGCGCACACCACCAGCTACTACTACCTCGGCAAGGACCCGGTCTGGGCGATCGGGACGACACTGCCCTTCGGCCTCAACGCGCGCCAGCAGAACGCCTGGCTCTATCGCGGCAACGGCCTCAAGCTCCTCAACGAGTTCTACGCCAAGCAGAACATCTACTGCCTGCCCGCCGGCAATACCGGGGCGCAGATGGGCGGCTGGTTCCGCCGCGAGATCAACACGGTCGCAGACCTCAGCGGCCTCAAGATGCGGATCGGCGGGCTCGGCGGCCGGATTCTCGAGAAGGTCGGGGTGATACCGCAGCAGATCCCGCCGACCGACATCTACACCGCGCTCGAGAAGGGCACTATCGACGCGGTCGAGTGGGTCGGCCCCTATGACGACCTCAAGCTCGGCTTCTACAAGGTCGCCAAGTACTACTACTATCCGGGCTGGTGGGACGGCGGGCCATCGCTTCACATGATGGTCAATCTCGACAAGTGGAACGAGCTGCCGCCCGCCTACCAGGCGGCGCTGACCACGGCCTGCGAGGCCGGCAACACCGACCTCCTCGCCCGCTACGACTGGGAGAATCCGATCGCGCTTCGCGAGCTGGTCAAGGAAGGCGCCCAGCTCCGGCCGTTCAGCCAGGAGATCCTCTCCGCCTGCTTCGACGCGGCGACCGAGACCTATGCCGAGATCATGGCCGGCAACCCGACCTTCAAGACCATCTACGAGGACCAGATGGCGTACCGCAGGGAGGCGTTCCTGTGGGCGCAGATCGCCGAGTACAGCTTCGATACGTTCATGATGCTGCAGCAGCGCGCCGGAAAGCTCTGAGACGGAGCGCCGGCCGCAGCGGCGCGGCGGTGTGACTTCCGCTGTTTGAAGGCGCGGTAGCGGGAGGGGGAAAGCCAGGGAGACCTCCCCGCGATGCGGATTTCGCTTGCCGCAAAGGACGGCGCCCTCACGGCGACAATATCGGGCGTGAAGGGCCATTCGGTCGAGTACTGCTTCTATCTGCTCAGGGACGGCGATACCGTCCGCCGCGAGGCGTGGAGCCGCGTCCCGCGGTGCCGTTGGCCGCTCGATGCGCCAGGCATCTACAAGGTGCGCGGCTTCGTCCGAAAGGACGGGAAGACAAAAGCCAGGTTCTCGAAGCCCCACGAGCACGTCACCCGCCCGGTGAAGCGCGCCTGGCGCCGATTACTCACCGCCGATCCCGCCGGTCTGCCGGCGGTGCCGGTGCCGCCTTTCGTGCCGGTGGACTACCCCCATCAGGACTTCGCGGTGATCCACCGCCTCGGACCGCCCGATCCCGTCCAGGTGCCGGCGCAGCTGAGAGCCGAGACGATCGCATGGCGCGGCGGCGGCGAGAGCCTGCTTTTCAGCACGCGCGGAAGCGTCTCCTTTGGCGGCGGCCGGCTGGTCTTCTCAGGCACCACGCAACTGCACGATCCCTTCATATTCGGCCAGGACGACGTCGGCGCCATGTCGGTCGCGTCGCTGTTCTCGGCGGGCGGAGACTTTACCGCGACGGTGGTCTCGGACGATCGCATCGACCTCACCAACGACTATTTCGGCGTCAACAAGCTCTACCTGTTCGAGCGCGACGGCGGCTGCATCGTATCGAACAACCATCACCTGCTGCTGATCATGATCCGCGCCTGTGGTCTCGCGGTGGCAGTGGACGAGGAGGCATGCCGGGCGCTGCTCACGGCAGGCCCCGCGCTGCCCTGGCAGCAGTTCCTGTCACACCGCCTGCCGGTGGCGGGGGCCCGGCTGGTGCCGATCGACCAGCGCGTCGAACTCGACCAGGCAGGGTGCCGGCTGGTGGAGAAGGAGATCCGGAAGGTCCTCGAGCGTCCTGGCCGAAAGGTCGGGGAAGGGGAGTATCTGGAGCGCCTCGACAAGGGTCGCAAGGAGATTCTCGGCAATCTCGCGGCGGTTCTGGCGCATCCGCGGTTCCGCCGCGTGCTGGTCGACCTGTCGGGCGGTATGGACTCCCGCGTCGTCTACGGAGCGCTCCTCAATCTCGAGCGAAATACCGACAAGGTCCGCATCAACAGCATGCGTCTGGGGTCGCTGCCCAACGATCTGCCGGTGGCGCTCACGGTCAACAACGCCTTCGGCGTCCCCTATGACGACATCGACGAGGAGCGCCACGCGATCAGCCGGCGCGCCCTTCTCGACGCCTTCTTCAGCCAGGTCGGCGGCACCTACTTTCTCCACGAAACCGAGAAGCTGGGGTCCATGAGGACCCTCTACCCGGAGACGATCCAGGTGGCTGGAATCTCCGGTGAGATCTGTCTCCGGCCGTACAATTCCCGCAACTTCCTCGGCACCAAGATGGCCCGGCTCGAGCTCCGGGCGTTCATCCGGCAGTTCCTCCGCCAGAACAACCATTCCGCCATCGGCAGCAAGGACGACCTGCGCGCTCTGGAAGCGTACTTCACCGAGACTGTGGACGAGCTGCCCGGCACGTCCGCCATCCGCCGGTTCGAGCAGCACTATCTGTTCTTCCGCAACGGCCTGCATTTCTCCGACCGATTCAGGTTCGGCCGCATGACGCCGCGCGTGGGAGCGCTTCAGTCGAAAGAGATGCTTCGGCTGAAGATGGATACGCTCGAAGAGATCCCGCCGATCAAGCTGCAGAACGACCTGATCGCCATGCTCAATCCGCGCCTCGCCGAATTCCCTTACGAATCCGAGGTCAACAATCGCGACCGTGCCGCGATCATCGACCAGCTTTACCGCCCCGATCCCCGGGCCGCCCACGACCTGCCGCAGGACGCGAGCGACGCGACCCAGCGCGAGGCCCGATCGCGGAAGACGGTGCGGACGCTCGGGACGATCGATGCTGCTGCCGACGTCGAGCCGGACTTCCGGGGTCTCGCCAAGTCCGCGTTGAGGTCGCTCGTCGTCGACTATCACGCGATCGGCAGGTCGACGGGAAGGCTGCTCTTCATGCGGCTGTCCCGCGGCCGCCTCAGCCATGTCACGCGCAACAAGGCGGTCATGCTCTGCCAGCAGCTGGCGATCGCCGGGGCGTCGGGCGCTCGCCGACCGCGGCGGTGAACGGAGGCGGCACGGCCGGCGCGGTCGGGAGCGGCCTGCGTGCGGCGTCCCCGCGCCGGCGCTGGGCGAGGGTCCGGGCTCTAGTCGAACGCGGGCGGTTGCGACAGGTCGGGCGGCCCGCCGTCGGGAGGGTGTTCTTCGCCACCACCGGGCGCGCCGAGCGGCGGCAGCACGAGGCCGCCCTCTCCGAGCGGCGGCAGCTCGATCTGGACGGCGCCGGGCTCGATCGGCGGCGGCGTGGCCTTGTAGTGGGTGACGAGGCCGGGAATCCCGATCACGAGAGCAATGACCAGAATCTGGATGGCGATGAAGGGCAGGACGCCGCGGTAGATGTCGCCGGTCGTCACCGGCGGCATCGTCCGCCCCGTCACCCGGTCCGTCCAAGCGGCGTCAGGCGCCACCGAGCGGAGGTAGAACAGCGCGAAGCCGAAGGGTGGAGTGAGGAACGATGCCTGGAGGTTGATGCCAAGGATGATGCCGAACCACACCGGGTCGATGCCGAGACTGGCGGCGACCGGCGCAAGCAGTGGCACCAGAATGAAGGCGATCTCGAAGAAATCGANNCGAGGAAGCAGCCGAGGATGAAGACCAGCACGGTGACGAAGATGAGGAAGCCATATTCGCCGCCCGGCAGCGCGAGCAGCAGCTCCTCCACCCAGACATTGCCGTTGACGCCGTAGAAGGTCAGCCCGAACACCCGGGCGCCGATCAGGATGAACATGGCGAAGGCAGCAAGGCGGGTGGTCGAATCGAGGGCCTCTTTCAGCGCGGCAAGGCCGAGGCGGCGGCGGGCGAGCGCCATGACCAGCGCGCCGAGAGCGCCCATCGCACCGGCCTCGGTCGGCGTGGCGATGCCGAGAAGGATGGTGCCGAGAACGAGAAAGATCAGGGCCAGCGGCGGCACCAGCACCAGCACGACCCGCGCCGCGAGCGGCGAGGCGAGGCCGAACCGGAGCGTGCGGTCGAGCTGGACGAGGAGGTAGACGGCCAGTGCCGCGAGCGTCGTCGACCAGACCAGCCGGACTTCGGCGCGGAGGCCGGTCAGGACCGCCCGGTCGAGCACGAACCACACCGCTACCCCGATGGCCGCCAGGGCCAGCAGCGACAGGCCGCCGCCGCGGAAGGCCCGGGCCTCGGGCGGCAGCCCCGGCGTCGCCTCGGGCCGGAAGACGGTGAGAACGAAGACGTAGAGGCAGTAGAAGACGACGAGCAGGAGGCTCGGCACCAGCGCGCCCTGGTACATGGCGCCGACCGGCTGGCCGAGCTGGTCGGCCATCACGATCAGCACCAGCGAGGGTGGGATGATCTGGGCGAGCGTGCCGGCGCCGATGATGGTGCCGGTGGCGAGGCGGGCGTTGTAGCCGTAGCGGAGCATGATCGGCAGCGAGATCAGGCCCATGGCGATGACCGAGGCGGTCACCACGCCGGTCGTGGCGGCGAGGAGGGCGCCGACCAGGATCACCGCATAGGCAAGGCCGCCGCGCACGCCGCCGAAGATCTGTCCGACGGTGTCAAGGAGATCCTCGGCCATGCCGGAACGCTCGAGGATGGCGCCCATGAAGGTGAAGAACGGGACGGCGAGCAGGGATTCGTTGCTCATCACGCCGAGCACGCGCGAGGGGTTGGCCTGGAGCAGCGGCCAGTCGAGGGTGATCTGGTCGGGAGCGAACTGGCCGAGCTCGACGCCGGCGACGAAGAAATAGAGGCCGCCGGCGGCAAGCGTGAAGGCGACCGGGTAGCCGATCAGGAGGAGCGCCATCACGCTCACGAACATGATCGGCGCGAGATTATGGGCGACGAGCGTGATCACGGCGCCGGCCCGTCGCCGCCCGGCGTGGCGAGCGCGGCGATCTTCTTGACGATCTCGGAGACCGTCTGGAGGCAGAGGAGGGCGAAGCCGGCGAAAATCAGGAACTTGGCCGGCCACAGGACGAGTCCGCCGGTATTGGCCGAGACCTCGCCCGAGCGCAGCGACGACAGGAAGACCGGGAAAGACAGCCAGGCCATCACCCCGACGAAGGGCGCGAGGAAGAGGATGTGGCCGGCAAGGTCGATCCAGTCGCGCGTGCGCCGGCTCCAGCGTGCCGACAGGACGTCGATGCGGACATGCTCGTTGCGCTGGAGCGTATAGGCGGCGGCGAGCATGAACACCGCGCCGAACAGATACCATTGGGTCTCGAGGAAGGCGTTGGACGAATAGTCGAAGGCCTTGCGGACGATGGCGTTGAGCGCGCTGACCAGCACTGCCGCCAGGATCAGCCAGGCGGACGCCTTGCCGATCCACGCCGTCAGCCGGTCGATCGCCCGGCTGAGCGCCAGCGCGAAGCTCATGGTTCCCCCGGGGCTCCTCGCCGCCTTTTTTGCGGTGACCCTGCTCCGGTTGGCGCACCTTGGCAAGGGCGGCTGCGTCGCGAGCGCGTTCGCGAGTCGCCCGACGGGCGCGCATTGGCTAAGGTTGCCCGACCCGCGGTGTCCAAGTGCGGGCGGAGTGCTGCGCGATGCGTCACGAGGCCGTCACCCTCGGCGACAAGTACGATCTGTCGAAGAACCGCATCCTGCTTACGGGCACGCAGGCGGTGATCCGCCTCGCGCTGATGCAGCACGCCCGCGACCGGCGGATGGGCAAGCGCACGGCGGGCTACGTGACCGGCTACCGTGGGTCGCCCCTCGGGGGTCTCGACCAGCAGTTCGAGCGGGCGGCGGACCTGCTGCGGCCGGCCGACATCCTGTTCCAGCCGGCGGTCAACGAGGACCTCGCGGCGACGGCGCTGTGGGGCACCCAGCAGGCCGAGATGCGCGGCGAGGGCCGCCACGACGGCGTCTTCGGCATCTGGTACGGCAAGGGCCCCGGCGTCGACCGCTCGGGCGACGCGCTCAAGCACGCCAACCTCGCCGGCACCGCGCCATGGGGCGGTGTGCTGGCGCTGATGGGCGACGACCACACCTGCGAATCCTCGACCACGGCGCACCAGTCGGAATACGCCTTCGTCGACGCCATGATCCCGATCCTGTCGCCGGCGGGCGTCCAGGAGATCATCGACTACGGGCTGATCGGCTTTGCCCTGTCCCGCTTCGCCGGCACCTGGGTCGGGCTCAAATGCGTTAAGGACACGGTCGAATCGACCGCCACCATCGACGGCACGCTCGATCGGGCCGCGACCGTCATCCCCGGCTCGTTCCGGATGCCGCCGGGCGGCCTCAACATCCGCCCCGGCGACAGCCCGGTGCTGCAGGAGGAGCGGCTCCACGAGCACAAGATTCCGGCGGCGTTGGCCTTTCTCAGGGTCAACGTGCCCGACCGGCTGGTGCTCGCCGGCGGGCGGGCGCCGCGGCTCGGCATCATCACCGCCGGCAAGAGCTATCTCGACGTGCTCCAGGCGCTGGACGAGCTCGGCATCGACGAGAGCATCGCCGCCGATCTCGGCATCAAGCTGCTCAAGCTCGCCTGCACCTGGCCGATCGAACCGGGCGTCGTCCGCCATTTCGCCGACAGGCTCGAGAAGATCATCGTCGTCGAGGAGAAGCGCGGGCTGATCGAGGGGCAGGTCAAGGAGATCCTCTACGGCGCCCGCAACCAGCCGGTGATCGTCGGCAAGCGGGCCGAGGACGGCAGCTGGCTGCTGCCCTCACGGGGCGCGCTCGACGCCAATCGCATCGCCATTGCGATCGGCGAGCGCATCCTCGAATCGGCGCCGCACCGGCCGCTCGAATCCCGGGTCGACGGCCTCCGCCAGGCCGAGGCCGTGCTCGCCGAGGGCCGGGACATCGCCGCCCGCGGCTTCTACTTCTGCGCCGGCTGTCCCTACAACAGCGGCACCGTCGTGCCGGAGGGGTCGCGCGCCTATGCCGGCATCGGCTGCCACTACATGGTGCTGCGGATGGACCGGCAGACCGAGGGCTATACCCAGATGGGGGCCGAGGGCGCCAACTGGGTGGGCGAGGCGCCGTTCTCGACCCGCGGCCATGTCTTCCAGAACATCGGCGACGGCACCTACAACCACTCCGGCAGCCTCGCTCTCCGCGCCGCGGCGATCTCGGGTGTCAACGTCACCTACCGGATCTATGTCAACGACGCGGTGGCGCTGACCGGCGGCCAGAAGGTCGATGGCGGCATGACCGTCGACCAGATCGCCCGCCAGGTCGTCGCCGAGGGCGCGAAGGTGGTGGCGGTGGTCGCCGAGGAGCCGGAGCGCTACCCCAAGACCGCCCTGTGGCCGCCGGGCACCCGCATCCACCATCGCGACAAGCTCGATGCGGTGCAGAGGGAGCTCACCGCCGTCGAGGGGCTGTCGGTGCTGATCTACGACCAGACCTGCGCGGCAGAGAAGCGCCGGCGGCGGAAGCGGGGCACCTATCCGGACCCGGACACGCGGATCGTCATCAACGAGCTGGTTTGCGAGGGTTGCGGCGATTGCGGCGTGCAGTCGAACTGCGTGGCGCTGGTTCCGGTCGAGACCGAGTTCGGGCGGAAGCGCGCGGTCGACCAGTCCTCCTGCAACAAGGACACCTCGTGCCTCAAGGGCTTCTGCCCGAGCTTCGTCACCGTCCACGGCGCGACGCGCCACACGCGCCCGACCGAAATCGACTTCGCCCTGCCGCCGGTGACGCCGCCGGACCTGCTCGACGGCTTCGCCATGCTGATCACTGGGGTCGGCGGCACCGGCGTTGTGACCATCGGCGCGATCCTCGCCATGGCGGCCCATCTCGAGGGCAAGGGCGCGGGGGTGATCGACATGGCGGGGCTCGCACAGAAGGGCGGGCCGGTCACCAGTCACGTCCGCATCGCCCCCCGGCCGGCCGGCATCAAGGCGATCCGGATCGCCGCCGGCGGAGCCGACGCGATTCTTGCCTGCGACATGGTGGTGGCCGGCTCGGCACGCTCGCTCGCGGCGATCCATCCTCACCGCACTTCCGTCTTCCTCAACACCCACGAGACCTATCCGGGCGAGTTCACCCGCGACCCGGACCTGACCCTGCCGACGCGACGGCTGGTCGCGGCGATCACGTCCCGCGCCGGGGCGGAGCGGACGCGGACGATCGAGGCGACGGCGGTGGCGACGGCGCTGCTCGGCGACGCCATCGCCACCAACATGTTCATGCTCGGCCTCGCCTGGCAGTCGGCGGCGATCCCGCTCACGGCCGAGGCGATCGAGCAGGCGATCGAGCTCAACGGCGTCGACGTCGCCATGAACAAGGCGGCCTTCGCCTGGGGGCGTCGGGCCGCGGTCGAGCCGGCGGTGGTGGAGCAGATTGCGGCGGAGCGCACGGGACGCGCCCCGCCGGAACCGGAGACGCTCGCCGGCCTGGTCGAGCGGCGGAGCAGCTTCCTCGCCGCCTATCAGAACGAGGCCTATGCCCGGCGCTACAGGGTGGCGGTCGAGCGCATCGCGGAGGCCGAGCTGGGTGTGGCGCCGGGGCAGGAGGCGCTCACCCGCGCCGTCGCCGTGCAGCTCTTCCGGCTGATGGCGGTCAAGGACGAATACGAGGTGGCGCGCCTCCTCACCGACGATGCCTTCACGGCGCAGCTCAGGCGCGATTTCGCGTCGTGGGAGGAGATCGACTATCACCTCGCACCGCCGCTCCTTGCCCGCATCGACAAGGCCACGGGTCGGCCGGTCAAGCGGCGCTACGGGCCGTGGATGCACCGCGGCCTTCGCTATCTGGCCCGCATGAAAAGCCTGCGGGGCAGCTTTGCCGATCCCTTCCGCCATTCGCCCGACCGCCGGCTCGAACGAAAGCTGCTTGCCGACTACGAGGAAGCGCTGTCGCTGATCGCGGCGAACCTCCGCCGCGACAGCCACGCCGCGGCGGTCGCGCTCGCTGAGTATCCGGCGAAGATCCGCGGTTATGGCCCGGTCAAGGCAACGAGCGCCGAGGCGGCGGCGACGCTCGCCGCGACACGCCGGGCGGCGTTCCTCGCCGGCCGCCCGCCGATGGCGGAAGCCGCGGAGTAGACCGGACAGGCGGCGCCCGAAGGACGGCGCCGGCCGCCCACGGGCGGCGCGGGAAGCGGCCCGTCCGTCCGTCAGCTTGTCCTCAGCGAGAAGACCTCATCATAGGTGTCGCGGCGGTGGGTATAGCTCCACGAGCCGTCGGTCTCGACCAGGATGCGGGCCGGGCGCGGGAAGGAGTTGGCGTTGGCGGCGAAGTAGGTCGGCGAATAGGCGCCGGTTGCCGCGATCATCAAGACGTCGCCACGCACCGGCTTCCGCTGCAGGCGGACCTTCAACCGCGACAGCATGTCGGCGTTGAAGCAGAGATTGCCCGCGACGAAGGTGTCGAATGGCTCGGGATCGCGCCGGTTCGGCTCGGTGGCGATCGCCCACTTCATGGCCGGAAGGCCGACGATCGCCTCGGCATAGAAGACGACGCCCATCTCCATGGCCAGCATCGGGTGGATGCCGGCGATCTGTTTGACGAAGGCGGTGCGGAGGAAGGTCACGCCGGCGTCGCCGACGATGGCACGGCCCGGCTCGATGACCAGCGCCGGGCTACCGGCAGCGGCAAGCGCGTCGAGGGTCTTGATCGTCGTGCCATTGACGATGACCTCTCCGAGAAGGATCGCCTCGAGCATCTTCTCCTTCGGATACTTCGCCCAGAACAACTCGCCCTGCCAGGTCTTGCCGGGGAGGCCGTCGGGCTCCATGCTGAGAGCGCCGGTGCCGTCGTCCCAGAGCCAGATCTTGCTCGGGTCACCGTTCCGCGCCGCGATGTAGCCGTCGCGGATGCGGGTGACGAGCGTGTCCCACTCCGCCTCGGTGAGGTAGGACACCGGGTAGCCGCCGCCGATGTTGACCACCGAGAAGTCGTGGCCCTCGGCCTTGAGCAACGCACCGAGCTCCAGCATCTTGCCGAGCACGGCGAGGTAAGCGTTGAGATCGGTGATCTGGCTGCCGATATGGGTGTGGAACCCGAGGACCCTCACCGGCATGTCCTTGAGGCGCGGAAGGAGCGCGGGGATCTCGCCGATGTTGATGCCGAACTTGGTCCACAGCCCGGCGGTGAAGATCGCGCTCGCGGTCACCGCGCCAAGGTCGTAGCCGGAGAGGCGTAGGACGGCGCGGGGGGTCTTCTGGGCGGCCGCGGCGAGCGTCGCCACCCGCTCCAGCTCGGGAATGCTGTCGATGACGATCAGCATGTCATGCTGGATCGCGCTGTTGATGAGGCCGTCGTCCTTGGCGTTGCCGTTGACGTCGAGCAGGTGGCCGGGGATGCCGGCGTCGAGCGCCGCCTTCAGCTCGAAGGGCGAGGCAACGTCGATGCCGGCACCCTCCTCGCCGACCAGCCTGAAGATGGTCGGGTGGGTGTCGGCCTTGCCGGCGAAGCGGACCTCACCCCTGGGGTAGTGCTGCGTGAAGACGTCGAGGAAGCCGCGGAGGTTGGCGCGCAATTGCTTCGCGTAGGAAACCTGGAGAGGCAGGTCGAAGGTGCCGGTCCACCAGGAGAGGGGCCGGCCGGCGAGGATCAGCTCGTCGCCGCCGCCATCGAGAAACTCGGTGAAGTCGGCGGCGCCGCCGCCGGCCTCCTCGGCCGCTGCGAGGATGGCGGGGTCGGCCACGGCGGCCACGGCCAGCGTGACTGCAGAGGTCTTCAGGAAGTCGCGGCGCGAAACGGCCATGGCACCCGCTCCCGAGGTTGGTCCAGGGGCGGACCATAGCCGAACACCCGCTGCCGGGCGACGGGATCGCGCTGCCCGGGCGGGCCGCGGCCGCCCCGCCCCGCGGGCGATGGCCCCACGTGCTATTCGAAGACGATGCGGCCCTCCGGCTTCGGCGACATCGTGCCGGCCCTGGCGATGTAGTCGATCACCTGCGAGGCCATCAGCGTGGCGTCGATGGCGTTGACGAGCTGCTTCGCCGACTTGAACACGGCATAGCCGTCGCCGCCATTGGCGACGAAATCGTTGGTGGCGAGCGTATAGGTCTTCTCGGCGGCGAGCGGCGCGTCGCCGACCATGACGGAGACCAGGCGCTCTCCGGCCGGGCGGCCGGGATTGAGAATGAGGGTGAGGCCCGACACCTGGGGGAACCGCCCGGCGCCGGTCTCGATCTGGCTGAAGCCGTTCTCGAGCGCGGCGAGGATGTCGGCGCCGGTGACTTCGAGCTTGACGGTCTTGTTGCCGAAGGGCAGCTCGGCGAAGACGTCACCGCGGGTGAGCTTCGCTCCGGCCGGATATTCGGTGTCGCCGCGGATGCCGCCGCCATTGGTGAGGGCGACGTCGGCGCCGACCGCTTCGCGCATGGCGTCGGCGATCAGGTTGCCGATCGCCGCCTCCTCGCCGCGCACCGTGGCGCGCCGGCTGTCGAGGGCGGTTTCGGTGACGCCGATCTCGACCTTGAGCTCGGCATCGAGCTTGTCGGTGTAGGTCGCGACGAGCGCGGCGATCTCGGGATCGGGCTCGACGGTGGCGGTGTCGACGATGCGGAACGCCGGCTCCCAGTCGAGCGTAACCTTGCCGTCCTTCTCTTGCTTGTCGATGGTGAGGGTGGTGACGACCGAGTAGTTGCCCTGCGACTCCGACTCGGTGACGGCGACGCGGCCGTTGTAGAAGGCCATCAGGTGCTCGTCATGGCCGGTGAGCACGAGGTCGGCGGCGCCGGCGCGGGCGAGGCCGAAGTCGACGTCGATCGGCGTGTGGACGACCGCGACGACGATGTCGGCGCCCTCCTCGCGAAGGGTGGCGGCGCGGGCGAGGCCGACCTCGATCGAGGGCGCGAAGGTGATGTCGCCGGGGCTCGAGACCACCGGCGTGTCCTCGGTAGTGAGGCCATAGAAGCCGACCTTGACCCCGTTCACGTCGACGATTCTGCGGTCGATGGTGTGGGCGGGGGCGCTGCCGTCGGCCTCGAGGATGTTGCTCGACACGATCGGGAAGGTCGCCTCGGCGATGCGCGTCCGGAACACCTCAGGCCCGAAGTCGAACTCGTGGTTGCCCGGCACCATGAAGTCGACGTCCATATGGTTGAGGATGTCGATGACGTGGGCGCCGTGGTCGATGCCGGAGAGCAATGACGGCGAGAGGGTGTCGCCGGAGTGAATGAAGAAGGTCGGCCCCTTGGCCCGCTCGGCTCTGACGAGGCCGGCGACGCGCGCAAAGCCGCCGCGTCCGTCCTGCTCCTCCATGCGGTCGATGTCGTTGGTCTGGACGAAGGTGATGGTGACCGTCTCGGCCAGCGCCGGGGCGGCGACGGCAAGGGCGGCGGTGAAGGTGAGCGCGCGAAGCGAACGGTGCATGAGGGCCTCTCCCGTTCCGTGGCGTTGGGTGAACCGCGATCGAAGCACTAGCGTCGCGGCGTGACAAGGCGTTTACGGTGCGACGGACGGAGCGCCTGCGGCGGCGCGTCGACCTCCGGTAATGGCGACGTCGAGGAAGCGCGCCGCCGCCTCCGACAGCCGCGAGCCCCGCCGCCAGACCACGCCGACCCGGACGGGGGGCAGCGGTTCGACGGTGGGCCGCGCCTCGATGCGGTCGCCCTCCAGCGACCACGGGCGGTAGACGAGGTCGGGGAGCACGGCGACGCCAGCCCCGGTCGCGACCAGGCTGCGGACGGCCTCGACCGAGCGGGTGCGGAAGGCGACGGCAGGACGGAGGCCGTGGCCGCGCCAGAAGGCCTCGGCCGATTCCTGGATCTCGTCGACGGCAAGGACGATCTGCCGCTCGCTGGCGACATCGGCGAGGCTGACCGCCTCGCGGGCGGCAAGCGGATGCCCGAGCGGCAGCCAAAGGCGCTGCGAGGACTGCTCGATCACCCGGGATTCCAGCGCCGCGCTCTCGCGGAGCCGCGACAGCACCATCACCGCCACGTCGAGCTCGCCATTGACGAGGAGGTGCTCCAGGTACTCGCCGATGTCCTCGAAGGCGGCGACCTCGACGCCGGGATAGGCGCGGCGGAAACGGGCGAGCAGATCGGCGAGGATGTAGCCGGCAACCAGCGAGGAGACGCCGAGGTGGAGCTCGCCGGAGAGCGCGTCTTCCTCGGCCCGGGTGCGCCGCGCCGCCGCCACAGCCTCGAGGATGCGGCCAGCATGGCGGAGAAAGAGCTGGCCGCGGTGGGTGAGGGTGACGCCGCGGCCGGAACGCTCGAGGAGGGGGGTGCCGAGGTCGTCCTCGAGGGCCTTCACCGCTTCGGTCACCGCCGATTGCGAGATCGAGAGCTGGCGTGCGGCGCCCGAGATCGAGCCCGCCTCGGCGACGGCGACGAAGTAGCGGACGTGGCGGAGCGAGAAGCTCATCGGATGCGGACCGGGCTCCCGGAGGACGTGGTCGCCAGCCTAGTGCGACGGGCCGGCCGGCTCCAGCGCCATGGGGCCAGCGCCACGCGCAGGACTGCTAGTCCTGCGCCGGCGGACGCGGTGGCCGGGGCTTGGAGTCCATGTAGGCGGCGACGTCCCAGGCCTGTTGCTCGCTCAGCATCGGATCGAGCCAGGTGATGCCATCCGGCATGTTGGCGCGGACGAATGCGGCGGCGGTGCGGATGTCGGCCATGCCGGCAGCCGCATTGTAGGCGTCGTCGCCCCACAGTGGCGGCACGGCATAGCCGACCTGTGGCGGTTCGGCGGGCGAGCCCTTGCCGTCGGCGCCGTGGCAACGCGCGCAGTTCTCGGCATAGACCGCCTCGCCGCGGGCCGCGCTCGGGTCCTCGGCCGGCGGCTTGAGCGGCATCAGGCCCATCCCGGCGACGCGGACGCCCTCCGGCGAGCCCAGTCCGATGTAGCGCATGTAGGCGATGAAGGCCTGCATCTCGCGGCCGTCCTCGGGCAGGGGCTTGCCGTTCATGCTGCGGGTCATGCAGCCGTTGATGCGCTCGGCGAGGGTGAGGACCCGGTCGTCGGTCATCATCGGGTAGGTCGTGTAGGTCGAGACCAGCGGGGCGGAGAAGGGCCGGAGACCGGCATTGATGTGGCAGTTGGTGCAGTTGAGGTCGTTGCCGGCATAGGCCAGCGCCGGGTTCCTGGCGCTCTTGCCGATATTGGCCGCGGTCTCGACGATGAGGTCATGGCCATAGCGGATGAGGTCGTTCTCCTCGCCGGCCGGAAGCGTCGCGGGATTGGCGACGTCGTACCAGTCCTTGGCACGGCCCCATAGCAGGTAGCCGGCGCCGACGCCGACCGCGATGGCGACGACGAGTGCGACGAGACGAACGATCCATTTCCCTGAGAGACGCATCGGATACCGCCCCCAGCCCACGATCCGCCTCCCCGATATCATGGAAACAACCGGCGGGCGATTGCCGGCGCGGCCGGCGTCGGGACACCGGGGGCAATCGCTGGCGTCTGATCCTTCGTGCGATCCGCCTTGCCTCCCCGTTGCGCTCCGCGGGATTCGGGACTATATGAGCGCATCTTCTCAAAACGATCGGTTCGTTTCGAGAGTGGGGCCCGGCGGGGCGCCGCTCCCAAAGCCGCATTAGGAACCGGTCGCGACAAAGGACGCGAATTGACCGACTCCGCAGACGATCCCCGCATCGTCACAGAGCGCGGCCTTGAGGCCCGCATCGCCAATATCGTCGAACCCGTCATCGTCGGGCTCGGCTACCGGCTGGTGCGCGTCAAGCTGTCGGCGCTGAACGGAACCACCTTGCAGATCATGGCGGAGCGGCCGGACGGGACCATGACGGTCGACGATTGCGAGGTCCTGTCGCGGGACCTCTCGCCGACACTCGACGTCGAGGATCCGATCGACCGTGCCTACCATCTCGAGATCTCCTCGCCGGGGATCGACCGGCCGCTGGTGCGGCGCTCCGATTTCGAGCAGTGGGGCGGCCACGTCGCCAAGATCGAGCTCGGGCAGATGATCAACGGTCGCAAGCGTTTCCGCGGCAAGCTTGCCGGGGTCGAGGGCGACGCGGTGCGCGTGGCGATCGAGTCTGCCGGCGACGGCGAGGGCTTCGCCATGGTGCCGCTCGCCGAGATCCAGGAAGCCAAGCTCGTCCTCACCGACGAGCTGATGAAGGAATCCGTCCGCCGGCAGAAGCCGCCGGTGGATGCAACCGAAACCGACGATGCCGGGGCCGCTGGCGCCCGCGCACACTGAACGACTGGAGCAACCGATGGCCGTCAGTGCAAACCGACTGGAACTCCTGCAGATCGCCGACGCGGTCGCCCGCGAGAAATCGATCGACCGGATGATCGTGGTCACCGCGATGGAGGACGCCATCCAGAAGGCGGCCCGCTCGCGCTACGGCCAGGAGACCGACATCCGCGCCGAGATCAATTCCAAGACCGGCGAGATCAAGCTCCAGCGGCTGCTCAAGGTCGTCGATGAGATCGAGAACCCGGCGACCGATATCCTGGTCGAGGACGCCCGGCGCAAGAATCCCGCCGCCCAGGCCGGGGACTTCATCGCCGAGCCGCTGCCGCCGATGGATTTCGGCCGCATCGCCGCCCAGTCGGCCAAGCAGGTGATCGT
>JAGRKZ010000041.1:313-622 GCA_020442065.1 Bauldia sp. | reverse complement strand
CGCGAGGCCGAGCGCGACCGGCAGTACGACGAGTACCGGGACCGCATCGGCGAGGTCGTCAACGGTCAGGTCAAGCGGGTCGAGTACGGCAACGTGATCGTCGATCTCGGCCGCGGCGAGGGCATCGTCCGGCGCGACGAGCTGATCCCGCGCGAATCGTTCCGCTATGGCGATCGCATCCGCGCCTACATCTACGACGTCCGGCGCGAGCAGCGCGGCCCGCAGATCTTCCTGTCCCGCACCCACCCGCAGTTCATGACCAAGCTGTTCGCCCAGGAGGTGCCGGAGATCTACGACGGCATCATCGAG
>JAGRKZ010000041.1:0-227 GCA_020442065.1 Bauldia sp. | reverse complement strand
GTCGGCATGCGCGGCAGCCGCGTCCAGGCGGTGGTCAACGAGCTTCAGGGCGAGAAGATCGACATCATTCCGTGGTCGGGCGACGCCGCGACCTTCATCGTCAACGCGCTGCAACCGGCCGAGGTCGCCAAGGTGGTGCTCGACGAGGACGCGGAGCGGATCGAGGTGGTGGTGCCCGACGACCAGCTCTCGCTCGCCATCGGCCGGCGCGGCCAGAACGTGCGCCT
>JAGRKZ010000194.1 GCA_020442065.1 Bauldia sp. | reverse complement strand
AGCATCTCGCGCCAGTCGCCATAGGCCCGGTCGTCGGCGATCCCCAGCCGCCGGGCAAACGCGCGGCCGGCCTCCGGGCGGTGATCCAGCGCACCGGCAACGAAGGCGAACTCGCCGTCCATCGCGGCGCTGAGCCGATGGGCGCGGCCGATCTGGCTGGTCTCCCCGCCGCCGACAATGCCCCAGTTGAGCGTCATGGGATGCCTCTCTGGTGGGAACGCGATCTAGTGGAAGCCAATGGAGTCGAGGTACACGCGATTGGCGCGCGCATCATCGGCAGGACGGACATCGAGCGTCGGATCGCAGTCCTGCTCGACCGTGCACCAGCCCTCGAAGCCATTGTCGAGCAGAACCTGTCGCACGGCCACGAAGTCGACGTCACCCTTGCCGAGATTGCAGAAGATGCCCTGGCCGCAGGCGTCGTAGAAGCCGACGCGATCGGCGACGACGCGCGCTTTCACCGCCGGATCGATATCCTTGAGGTGAACATAGCTGATCCGGTCGATGTGGCGACGCATGAAGGCGACGGGGTCGAACCCGGCATAGGAATGGTGGCCGGTGTCGAAGGCGATCTTGAGGAGTCCCGGATCGATCTCGTCGAGCAGCCGTTCGAGTTCGGGCTCGAAGTCGATGAAGCCGCCGGCATGGGCATGGATGCCGACGGTCAGGCCGTATTCTTCCGAGCCCATGCGGGCGACGGTCGCAATCCTGTCGCGGAATGCGGTCCACTCCGCCGTGTCCATCTGCTCCGCCTCGTCGGCGCGACCGGCCGTCGGGGCGCGTCGCGGCGAGATCGAATCGATGAGGACGAGATGCCGGGCGCCATGGGCAACGAGAGCTCTGCATGTGCGCACGGCCCCGTCGAGCACGTCATCCCACTGCTGCGGGTCGTGGAACGGCCGGAAGACGACGCCTCCGATCAGCGACAAGCCGTTCTCATCGAGCGCCGACCGAAGCACAGCGGCATCCTCGGGCATGAAGCCAACCGGCCCCAGCTCGATGCCCTTGTATCCTGCGCTCGCGCACTCCCGAAGGACAACACGCCATGGCGGGTTGCGCGGGTCATCCGGAAACTCGACGCCCCACGAGCACGGGGCGTTGCCAATGCTGATCGCCATGTCGGCCCTCACACCTGGTTCGCACTGTCCGGCGTCATACGCTTCCACGCCGCACCAGCATACGAGCGGCGTTTCAGGATCCGGTCAATGACGACGCGACCCAGATTCCGGAAAGATCGCGGAATCGCAAGAGAGCGGCCTCCCAGTCACGCATGGCGCCGGCACCGCCCCCGGACCCCCGGGGACGTTGCGTCGCCAAAGCCACACATGGAAGATGTCCTCCGACCAGCCCCGGCCACGACACGGCTCGACCTTGTGCCCTGGCCCGGCCTAATCTCGCCCGGAGAGAGTGTCGAGGTCGGCCATGGCATCCGCGGATGCCCAACACTACTACCAGATCATCCGTGACGAGCTTCGTCACAACATCGCCTCCGGCCACCTGCCGCGCGGCACGCTCCTGTTCGAGGCGGCGGTCGCCGACCGGCTGGGCGTCAGCCGCCCTCCTGTCCGCCGCGCGCTCGAACTCCTTGCCCGCGAAGGCATCGTGCACCGCGCCCCCGGCCGTGGCTTCGTCGTCGGGCGACCGGGCCGCTCCAGGGTCTCGGAGCGGCGCAACCTCCACGCCCTGTCGCTGGAGCTATCCGACCGGCTCGGCGGCGCCAATGCGCGGGCAAGCTGGGAAGGCATCTACGACGAAGTGGAAGCCAACGTGCTCGCCTGCAGCCCGTTCGGCATGTTCCAGATCTCGGAAGCGGCCCTCGGCCAGCATTTTCGGGTGAGCCGCACGGTCGTCCGCGACGTGCTGAACCGGATGCATGGCCGCAACCTCATCAGCAAGGACCGGCGCTCGCACTGGATCGCGGGCCCGCTCGGGGCGCGGATGCTCGACGAGCATCACGAACTGCGCAGCGCGCTCGAGCCGCGCGCGCTGGCGACGGCAATGCCGACCCTCGACCGCGCGACGCTCTCGGCGATGCGTGAACGCGTCCGGCTCGCGCTCGCGGCTCCGGAGCCGCCCCTCCCCATCGAGGTCGACGCGATCGAGGCGGACCTCCACGTCGCCTGCCTCAAGGGGCTCCGCAACCGCCGCCTGTTCGATGCCGTCCGCCAGACCCAGATCGCACTTGTCATCAACCGGCTCTTCGGCCTCTATCTCGGCGTTCATGACGAGACCGAGATGCTGCTCGAGCATCGCCTGGTCTTCGACCATCTCGGCCTCGGCGACGCTGAGGGCGCGGCCGCCGCGCTCGCCCATCACCTCAAGGCCGACCACGCCCGCGCCCGGGCACGACTGAAGGTGCTGTCGATGTTCGGCGATCCCGAGATCGCGCCGTATCTGGTCCGCATCCATTGAGCCGTCCCTTGTCCCGCAGCAAATCCCCGCCGCTTCGCGTCCTTGGCCGTGGCGAATTCCTGCTCGACCCGATCTGCGAGCGCGCCCGGCAGGACCTCGGCATCGCGATCGAATTCGAGCTGATCGACGGGATCGAGAGCCTCCGCCGGGCGGTGACCCGGCCGGACAGCTTCGACGTCTACCACCAGTGGCACACCATCGACCTGATCTGGACGGCGCGCACGATCCAGCCGATCGATCTGTCGCGGATCGAGGCGGCGGCGGACATCCGCGACGTCGCACTCGGCGCCCGCGGCCGCGTGCGAACGGCGGTGTTCGACCGCCTCTACCTCCAGCCCGACGGCACGCTCGGAGCGACGCCGACCAACCGCGCCGCGCTGCTGCCGGCCATCCACGGGGTCGACGCCTTCGGCTACCTCGACGCCGCCCGCGCCGAGCTTGCGGCGGACGAGCCCGACAGCTGGGCCTGGCTGCTGGACGAGCGCTGGGCGGGGCGGGTGGCGATCCTGAGCGACCCCTGCCTCGGCATGATCGAGGCGGCGCTCGCCGTGGAGGCGGCGGAGGGCATCACCTTCGAGGACATCGGCAACCTTTCGGTGGACGAGATCGATCTTGTCGCCGGCATCCTGATCCACAAGAAGCGGCTCGGCCACTTCAAGGGCATCTGGGGCAACTATGCCGAGGCGGCGCGGCTGATGCAGCGGAGCGGTGTCGTCGTCGAGAGCATCTGGACGCCGGCGATCGCCCGCCTCCGCGGCGAAGGCATCGCGGTCCGCTCCGCCGTTCCCGTCGAAGGCTGCCGGGGCTGGCACTCCGACCTCTGCATCTCGCGGTCGGCGAAAGGCGAGACGCTCGATGCCGCCTATGCCTATCTCAACTGGTGGATGAACGGCGAAGCCGGCGCGATTCTATCGCGACAAGGCTACTATTTCGTCCTGCCGGAACGGGCGCGGGCCCGCATGAGCGAGGCCGAATGGGCTTACTGGTACGAAGGGCGGCCCGCCGCGACCGCCCTGACCGATCCCTTCGGCCGGCCGTCGATCCCGCCCGGCGCGGTGCGCGAGGGCGGCTCGCACGCCGAGCGGATGGCGAGCGCCCGGGTGTGGAACACCTTCATGGACGAGCACACCTATCTCGTCCGCCGCTGGAACGAGTTCCTGGCGGCGTGACGGTCACGCCCGCGCGGCGCGCGCCTTCGCCGTCGCCGCGGCATCGACGGCACCGCCAGCGATGACAACGCCGTAGGATGCCTTCGCGGTCTCAGCCGAGATGTAGCCGTCGAGCACGTCGTCGAGCACCGATTGCGGGTCGCGCTGGAGCGGGTCGCCGTAGCCGCCCCCGCACGGGCCGTAGGAGACCAGGCGGTCGCCGGCCTTGACCTTGTGATAGGGCACCTTCGAGACGAGATCGACGTCGCGGCCATCCTTGCCGTGGAGCTGGAGCTCTGCGGTCTTGCCGTCGCCGCCGTTGAGGAAGCCCCAGGGCCGGTACTTGTGGCCGTCACCCTCGACGGCGAAGCCGGCGTCGGTGAGGAAGGCAAATTCGCGCACCGAGCCGATGCCGCCACGCCACTCGCCCGGCGCCACCACGTCGTCGCGGAGCTCGTAGCGCTCGACCCGGAGCGGCAGGTGCGATTCGATGTCCTCGACCGGGTTGTTGCGGGTGTTGGCGTAGAGCGTATCGACCGCGTCCATGCCGTCGAGACCGAAGCGTCCGCCATAGCTGCCTTCGAGGATCTCCATGTGCACCCAGTGGGCGCCTTCGTTGAGGCCGGAGAAGGCGACGACCCGAAGGTTGCCGATGCCGGCGCTGACCTGCCGCGGCACGACCCCCGAGAGCGCCTTCATCACCGTGTCGGCGAGCTGGTTGCCGGGGCAGAAGCGGGCAATCACCGGGGCCGGGAAGGTCGGGTTGGCGAGCGTACCTCGCGGCGCGACGATATGGATCGGCCGGGTCAGGCCGCTGTTCTGCGGGATGTTCCCGTAGATGGTCGAATCGAGAAGGATCGAGCGGAGCGTCAGCCAGATCGCGACGTCGACGGTGCCTTCGAGCGGCATATTGATCGGCTTGTCCGAGACCTGCGGCGCTGTGCCGGTGAGGTCGACGGTGAGCTCGTCGCCCTTGACCGTGATGGTCGCGACCAGCTTCAAATCGCGCCGGCCGGGATCGGGGTCGTCGAGATAGCCGTCGATGTAGCCCTCCGCCCGATAGGTGCCGTCCGGGAGCTTGGCGATCGCCTCGCGCATCAGGCGCTCGGAGTAGTCCATCAGGTCCTCATAGGCGGCGTTGACGGTGTCGAGGCCGTACTGCTCGACCAGCGCGAGGTAGCGCTGGGCGCCGATCTCGGCGGCCTTGATCTGGGCCTCCATGTCGCCGACGACGAGGTCCGAGGCGCGGATGTTGTCGCGGAGGACGCTCCATACGGCGCTGTTCCGCCGCCCGCCTTCGACGATCCTGATGGCCTTGAACTGCAGCCCCTCGGCATAGGTGTCGACGGCGTCGACGATGCCGCAACTTCCCGGGGTGAGCGCGCCGATATCGAGGTGGTGAGCAGTGGTGACCGAGAAACCGATCAGCCTGTCCTTGAGGAAAACCGGCACGGCGAAGGCGACATCCGGCCCGTGCGAGGCGCCGCCATAGGGATCGTTGTGCATGATGACGTCGCCGGGGCCGAGCTCCTCGCCCCGCGCCTTCATCGTCTTGAGGATGCCGCGGATGTAGCCAGGGATCGGGCCCGACTGGAGCGGCGTCGAGAGCTTGCATTCGCAGAGCTGGCGGCCCTCGGCATCGGTGAGCGCGGCCCCGAAATCCTCCGACTCGCGGATGATCGAGGAGTAGCTCATCCGCATCAGCTTGTAGCCCATCTCGACGGCGATGTTCTCGAGCGCGCCGTGGATCACCGAGGCGGTGATCGGGTCGATGCGGGTGTTGCGCTGGGTTTCGGCGGCGCCGTGGGCCTGGTCGTTCATGGCTTCGCTCCGAGCGTGATGATGATGTTGCCGGACGCGTCGACCTCGGCGGTGGCGCGGGGCGGGATGACGGTGGTCGAGTCCTTCTGCAGCACGATCGCCGGGCCGGAGAACGCCTCCCCGACCGGGAGCAGGCTGCGCTGGTAGAACGACGTCGGCAAGGACTGCAGCGCCCCATCGACGCGGAAGACGCAGGTCCCGGTCCGGGTCAGCGCCTTGTCGAGGCTGCCGCCTTCGGGCGGCGCGAGCTTCGTCATGTTCGGGATATGGCCGATGCCGCTCACCCGGATATTGACGACCTCGATCGGGCTCGCCGGGAAGGCGTGGCCATACTCGGCGCGGTGGGCGGCATGGAAGGCCTCCCAGACCCCCTTCAGCCCGTCCTCGGTCACCGTGCCGGCCGGGAACGGGATCTTCAGCTCGTAGCCCTGCCCGACGTAGCGGAGGTCGCCGATGCGCTGGAAGCTCACGTCGCTCATCGGCACCCGGTCGGCGGTGAACTGGGCGGTGAGCTCCGTCTCCATCTCCGCAAGGTCATGGTTGAGGCGGTCGAGGTCGACCGCGCCGCTCACCTGGAACTGGGTGCGGATCAGGTCGTATTTGAGGTCGGTGGTGAGCAGGCCCATCGCCGAGGTTATGCCGGGATAGGGCGGCACGATCACCTCGGGAATCTCCAGCATCGCCGCCACCTCGGCGCCATGGAGCGGGCCGGCGCCGCCGAAGGCGACAAGGGCGAAGCCGCGGGGATCGATGCCCTTCTGAACCGTGCGGGTACGGATGGCGTTGGCCATGTTGGCATTGATCACGGTGAGGATGCCCTCGGCCGCGGCGTTGATGTCGAGGCCGAGCCTGTCGGCGAGCCCCTGCACCACCGTCCGCGCCGCCGCCGCGTCGAGCTTCATCGAGCCGCCGAGGAAATCGTCGGGGTCGAGCCGGCCGAGGACGACGTTGGCGTCGGTCACGGTGGGCTCGGTCCCGCCACGGCCATAGGCGGCCGGCCCCGGCACCGCACCGGCGCTCCGCGGACCCACCTTGAAGGCGCCGCCCCGGTCGACATAGGCGATCGAGCCGCCGCCGGCCCCGATGGTGTGGATGTCAATCATCGGCATCAGCAGAGGGAAGCCGGCGATCGAGGTCGAACGCGCATCGGTTTCGGCGAACTTGCCATCGACGACGATGCCGATGTCGGCGCTGGTGCCGCCGATGTCGAAGGTGATGAGACGCTTGCGCCCGGCGAGGGCGCCGATCCAGGCGCCGCCGAGGACGCCGGCGGCAAGGCCGGAGAGAAGCGTCAGCGCGGGCCGCTCGGAGACCATCGCCGCCGTGGCGACGCCGCCGTTCGAAGCCATCATCCGGAGGTCGCCGCGGAGCCCCGCTTCCTTCAGCGCGTTTTCGAGATGCGCGATGTAGCTCCGCACCTTCGGGCCGATGAAGGCGGTGAGCGCGGCGGTGGTGAAGCGCTCGAACTCGCGGAACTGCGGCGACACCGCCGCCGAGGTGGTGACGAAGGCATCGGGCATGACCTCGCGCACGATGGCGCGGGCCCGCTCCTCGTGGGCCGGGTTGAGATAGGAAAACAGGAAGCAGACCGCGACGGATTCGACACCGGCGTCGCGGAGCTCGGTGGCGACGTGGCGGACGGCCTCCTCGTCAAGCGGCTCCAGCTCCTCGCCCCGCGGCGGCACCAGCCGCCCGCCTACGGTCTTTCGGAACCGGCGCTTGATCAGCGGCCGGTTCTGCCAGGGCAGTTCCTGCATGATCGAGTAGTGCTCGACCCGCTGGTGCCGGGCGATGTGGGTGATGTCGCGGAATCCTTCGTTGGTGATCATGCCCGCCACCGCGCCCTTGTGCTCGAGCACGGCGTTGGTCGCGGTGGTGGTGCCATGGAAGACGTAGTCGATCGCGCCGGGGTCGATGGCGTTGGCAGCGCACAGCTCGGTGATGCCGGTCATCACGCCGAGCGAGGGATCCTCCGGCGTCGTCGATACCTTGTGGATGGCGAGCGCCCCGCTGTCGCCGTCGAAATAGACGAGGTCGGTGAAGGTGCCCCCGACGTCAACTCCGATCGTCCTCATCGTCCAGACCGCCTCCTTGCCGTCCTTCGCATCACCGGCCTGCCCGATTCGAATGCGATTTGCGTATTTTGTATGCGATAGACATTACGCGATGCCGCCGGCCGCGAGGATGCGCCTTACCGTCTCACAGTAGACGCGCGCGCCACGGCGGATATCGGCATCGCTGGTGTTCTCGGCCGGGTCATGGCTGCGACCGTCGATCGAGGGCACGAAGAGCATCGCCGTCGGCACGTCCGCGGCGAGATTCTGGGCGTCGTGCCCGGCCCCGCTCGGCATCTCGACCGACGACGCGCCGACCGTCGCGGCGGCTTCGGCAATGGTCCGCATGAGCCGGCGGTCCATCAGCGCCGGGCGGAGCAGGCCGGCCGCCTCCGCCGTCACGCCGACGCCGCCTTCGCCGTTGCTGCGGGCAACCAGATCGAGAATGGCGGCGCCCATGCGGTCGAGCACGGCCTCGTCGGTGTCGCGGTATTCGATCATGATCTCCGCCGACGACGGCACGATGTTGCCCGCCCCGGGCCCCACCCTGACGATGCCGATGTTCCACACCGAGCGCGGCGACGCGAGCGCCGGGAGCTCAGCGAGCACGGCGGCGGCGAAGGCGAACATCGCCTGCGCAGCATCGCGGCGCATGGCCATCGGCGTGGTTCCGGCATGATCGGCGCGCCCGGCGAAACGGACCACCTGCCGCCGGAGGCCGACAATGCCTTCGACGATGCCGATATCGACGCCGGTCGCCTCGAGCCGCGGCCCCTGCTCGATATGGGCCTCGAGATAGGCCACGGTCCGGCCAGGGTCGAGGGACAGGCGGGCCCGGCCGGCAAGGCCTGCCGCCGCCTGCGCATCGCGGAAACGCACGTCGTCGCGGGACTTTGCCGCATCGAGATCAACGTCGGTGAGGCGCCCGGCGAAGGAGGCGCTGCCGAGGCAGCCGAGAAACGCTCCCTCCTCGTCGCCAAAGGACACCACGTCGATGCCGAGTTCGCGGCCCGCGTCACGCAGCGTCCGCGCCGTTTCGAGCGCGTAGACGACGCCGAGCGCCCCGTCGAGCCAGCCGCCGTTCGGCACCGAGTCGCTGTGCGAGCCGAGGAGAACGGCGCGGGCGGCGCGTGGATCGCGGCCGACCAGATTGCCGACGCCGTCGAGCGTGACGGAGAGCCCGAGCGCCTCGAATTCGCCCGCGAGCCAGGCGCGACAGGCCATATCGGCTTCGGACAGCGCCGTCCGCCACATGCCGCCCTCCCGCTCGCCGAAACGATTGAGGGCGCGCAGGTTCGCAATGACCCGGTCGGTATCGATGTCGCCCGCCCGGGCGGGGCCAGAACTTGCAAGCACGAAGGACGCCACCTTGTTTATTGCACTATGTATACAAAGTGATAACATTTCGTCCAGCGCCCGTCCAATGTCGGGATGACGGGCGAGCCACCCGCGAACGGGGAAGGGGAACCTTGCGATGAAACGGATGCTGCTGAACGCCGCCATGTCGGCGGCCTTTGTGCTTGCGGCTGCTGCCGCCCATGCCGAGAGCGATGTCGCGGCGAAGGCCGCCGCCGCGCTTGAGCCGTACAAGAAGCTGCCCGAATTCCAGGCCGCCGGCGAGCCGTTCGACGCCAAGGCCTGCATGGAAGGCAAGTCGATCATCAGCATTCCGGCGTCGAGCGCGATCCCCTTCCTCAAGACGATCAACGACTCGATGACCAAGATCGCCGAGCAGGTCGGCTTCAAGTTCCACGTCTGGGAAAACCAGGGCCAGGTCTCGCAGTGGGTGCAGGGCATCGACTACGCGGTCGCCAACAAGTTCGACCTGATCGACCTCCTCGCCGGTTCCGACCCGCGCTTCCTCGAACCACAGGTCAAGGCAGCGCGAGACGCAGGCCTGACCGTCGTCGCCGCCCACCTCACCGGCTTCGAGCAGGCCATCCCGGGCGGCGCCAGCGCCGTGGTGCCGATCGATTACAAGACCGCCGGCGCGCTGCTCGCCGACTGGGCGATCGCCAAGACCGACGGCAAGGTCAATGCGCTGGTGCTGGTCTCGAACGAGGCGCTGTCGACCGACTCCATGGTGTCCGGCATCAAGGAAGCCTTCGCCAACTGCCCGGACTGCAAATACAACATCGTCAACATCCCGATCCCGGAATGGGCGACCAAGATCCAGCCCAACGTCCAGTCGGCCCTGCTTGCCGACCCGACCATCAACTACGTCATCCCGATCTATGACTCGATGGCGCAGTTCGTCGTCCCGGCGATCACCATCACCGGCAAGACCGACAGCGTGAAGATCACCACCTTCAACGGCACGCCGTTCGCCATCGGCATGATCCAGGACGGCCAGATCGAGATGGATGTCGGCGAGAACCTCGACTGGATCGCGCACGGCATCCTCGACGCCGAGATGCGCATGCTCTGCGGCCTGCCGGAGGTGAAGGACCCGAAGATTCCGCTCTACATCTTCGACGCCTCGAACGCCGCCACCGCCGGCACGCCGCCGGAAGCCAACACCGGCTACGGCGACGACTACATCGAGGGCTATCGCAAGCTGTGGATGCTGCAATAGCCGCCGATCCCGGGGCGGGGCAGGACCCCGTCCCGGTTCTCCGCATTGCCGGACTCTCCAAGCATTTCGGCGGCGCGCAGGCGCTTGCCAATGTCGGGCTCACTGTCGCCCGCGGCGAGGTCCATGGCCTCCTCGGCCAGAACGGCTCCGGCAAGTCGACGCTGATCAAGGTGCTCTCCGGCTTCCACGAGCCGGACCCCGGGGCGCAGTTGTGGGTCAATGGCGTCGAGGTCGCGCTGCCGATCCCGCCCGGCGCCTTCCGCAGCCTCGGCATCTCATTCGTCCACCAGCACCTTGCCCTGGTGCCGTCGCTGACCGTCCTCGAGAACCTGATGATCGGCGATCTCGCGGTCGAGGGCCGCTGGCGGCTCGACTGGCGGGGCGAGACGGCGCGGGCGCGCGACCTCTTCGCCCGCTACGGCCTTGCCATCGATCCACGCATGCCGGTCGAGCGCCTGTCGTCAGTCCAGCGGGCGCTGCTCGCCATCGTCCGCGCCTTCGATCAGCTCCGGCGGAGCCGCGCCCCTGCCCCGCTCCTCATCCTCGACGAGCCGACGCCGTTCCTGCCGGCGAGCGACGTCGAGCATCTCTTCGCCCTCATCCGCACCATCGTCGCCGAGGGGGCAAGCGTCATCTTCGTCTCCCACGACATCGACGAGGTCCGCGCCATCACCGACCGCGCCACCGTCCTCCGCGACGGCCGGGTCGCCGGCACCGTCGTCACACGCGAGGTCGGCAAGGATGACATCGTCCGCTTGATCGTCGGGCGCGTCGTCGACCTCGAGGCGATGCGGCCGCCACGCCGGTCGCTCGGCACGCCCACGATCACGATCGCCGGCCTTTCCGGCGGCATCGTCGACGACTTCTCCCTCTCGCTCGCGACGGGCGAGGTGGTGGGGCTGACCGGCCTGATCGGCTCCGGCTACGATTCGGTGATCGGCATGATCTATGGCGCGGAAGAGACGCGCCGCGGCACGCTCGCCATCGACGGCGCCATCCACGATCTCGCCGCCATGACCCCGGCCCGGGCGATCGCTCTCGGCGCCGTCTTCGTCCCCGGCGACCGCAGCCGCGGCGCGATTCCGACCCTGGCGGTCCGGGACAATATCAGCCTGCCGGTCCTCGGCCGTGGCCTTGCCGGCCTTGCCGTCAATCACCGTCGCCTGGCGCGACGCGCCGACGGCATCGGCGAACGCTACGACATCCGCCCCCGCGACACCGGCCTGCCGCTCGGCAGCCTGTCGGGCGGCAACCAGCAGAAGGCCGTCCTCGCCAAGTGGTTCGAGGTGGCGCCGCGGCTGATCCTGCTCGACGAGCCGACGCAGGGGGTCGACATCGGCGCCCGCGAGCAGGTGTTCAATATCATCCGCGCGATGTGCGAGAAGGGCGCCGCGGTGATCTGCGCGAGCTCGGACTACGAGCAGCTCGCGGCGCTCTCGGACCGGGTCGTCGTGTTCAGCCGCGGCCGTGTCGCCGTGACCCTCCGCGGCGACGCCATTTCGAAGTCGGCCATCGCGGAAAGCTGCTACCGTAGCGCCGAACCCGGCATGGCGGAGACAGCGGCGTGACCTTGGCGACGAGCGACACCGGCGAGGCGCACGCCCGACGCCAGGCATGGATAGACCGCGCCGAGCGCTTCGGCCTGCTCATCGCCTGGGCGGCGGTCATCATCGTCTTCGGCCTCCTCCGTCCCGACACCTTCCTGTCGTGGGCCAACCTCTCGACCATCCTCGGCTCGCAGGCGGTGCTGGTGGTGGTCACGCTCGGCCTCATCATCCCGCTGACCGCGGGGGACTACGACCTCTCCATCGCCAGCGTCCTCACGCTGTCGGCGATGCTCGTCGCCGTCCTCAACGTCTGGGTCGGTTTGCCGATCGTCGCCGCCATCCTGCTCGCGTTGCTGGCCGGGATCGCGGTCGGGGTCATCAACGGCTTCTTCGTCATCTATTTCCGCATCCACTCGCTGATCGTCACCCTCGGCATGGGGACTTTCATCCATGGCCTCACGCTGTGGTTCTCGGATACCCAGACCATCAGCGGCGTCTCGATCGGCCTGGTGCGGGCGGTGATCATCACCCGCGTGCTCGGCATCCCCCTCGCCTTCTATTACGCGCTCATCCTCGCCCTCGTGATCTGGTACGTCTTCTCCTACACCGCCATCGGCCAGCGGCTGCTCTTCGTCGGCCGCGGCCGCGAGGTGGCGCGGCTCTCCGGCATCAATGTCGACCGCATGCGCTGGGGTTGCCTCGTGGTTTCGGCCTTCCTCGGCGCGGTGGCCGGCGTCATCTATGCCGGCACCATCGGCGCCGCCGACCCCAATTCAGGCCTCACCTACCTGCTGCCGGCCTTCGCCGCCGCATTCCTCGGCGCCACCAGCATCCAGCCGGGCCGCTTCAACCCGATCGGCTCGGTGATCGCGGTCTATTTCCTGGTGACGGGCATCACCGGGCTTTCGATCCTCGGCGTGTCGACCTTCGTCCAGGACCTCTTCTACGGCGGCGCGCTGATCGTCGCCGTCACGCTCTCGCAGATCGTTCGCGGCCGTGAAGAGCGCCTCAACTGAGCCGGGGCGCGCCGGCGCCAGGATCAGCCGTTGCGGACCGCAAGAATCGCGAACCGCGACAGGCGCCGTTCGGCCGCGAGCGTCGCCGCGGTCTCCAGGAACCGCTGCTGGCCCTCGAAACCCTCGTCGCCCTCGATGGCGCGGAGATCGGCCGCGCGGCGCTGCCGCGCGCGGAACCAGCCGCCGGCGTTGGCAGCCATGTTGGGCGTGCGGTCCTCGACCCGCTCGACGGTGAAGCCGGTCTCGGCAAGGAGGGTCTCGTCCAGCCCGGGCGGAACGAAAAGGAAGAAGCCGATCGAAGCCCGAATCGCGGCTTCGCGGTTGCTGACCGGGCCGGTCAGCACGATCGGGTCGGTGAACAGGAGTCGCCCGCCCGGCCTCAGCACCCGCCGCCACTCGGCGAGAACGCGCTTGCGGTCAGGCAGGTGGTTGATCGCGTCAAAACAGGTGACGGCGTCAAAGGACCCATCGGGAAAGTCCAGCGTCGCCGCGGCATCACCGGTGAGGAACTCTGCCCGATCCGACAGGCCCAACCGCGCCGCCTCCGCCGTCGCGGTGGCAATGCCCGCCTCGTGCTGGTCGACGCCGACGACGCGACAGCCACTCTTCCGCGCGATTCTCAGTGTCGGCCCGCCGGAACCGCAGGCAAGGTCGAGGAGGCGACTCTCCGCCGTGAGGCCCAGCCAGGCGATGAAATTGTCCTGCTCGTCGGCCGTGACCCAGCCGGTCTGGCCGATGTCCTCGCCGAACGCCTCGCGGCGGATGTCGCCGTAGAGGTCGGAGGCGAAGCGCGTGTAGCTCGGGCCGTAGAGATCGACCGCGCCCGATTCTTCAGCCATTGCCGTACGCTCCCCGCTCGCTAGTGGCGTGAGCATAGACTTCCGAAGGAAGCGCCGCGAGGCATCACTCGACGACATCGAACGGGATGGCCGGCAGAGTCCTGGGCGCGAAGACCGCACCGTAGCGCGCGGATCGGACGCCAAGCCGGCGTCCGGTCCGTTATGATCAGAAGCCGAGGCTGGCGGTGAGCCAGACAGAGTCGCTCTCCAAGCGGCGTTTCGCGGCGAACTCGTGATAGTACTTGGCCTGCAGGTTCACGCTCGTAGCACCGATCGCCGTCTGGTAGCCGAGGACCGGGCCGATACCGAAGACCCGCGCCCGCAGGCTCTTGGCGCCAAGCGCCGCCTTGAGCGCCTCGGCGCCCGATCCGCTGTCATCGCCGAGCTGCTGGTAAGCGTAGCCGGCCGCGCCAATCACCGCGCCGCTGCGGAAGCGCTGGGCAATCGCGGTCTCGAAGTGGAGTTCGGGCGCGGTCTGATAGTCGGTGGTCTCATTCAGCGCAGAGAAGGTGACGCCGAGCGCGCCATCGATCTCAAGGCCAATGTTCGGATTGAGCCAGGTGACCGAGAAGGTCGGGTCGATCGCGGCCTTGTTCTTGCCGATGTTGAGAACATCGTAGACGCCCTGGCGCGGCTTTACGACCGACGGGCTGTACTCGCCGGTCGGGAGGTAGACGGAGGCAGAGAGGCTGTAGTTCCAGAATCCGTTGTGCCAGCCGATCAACGGTGTGACGACGAGATCGCCGAAGCCGGCCTGGCTGTCGCTGGCATCGAGCGGCCCACCAAGAAAGCGGGCATCGAAGTCCATGTTGACGCTCGAATAGGGCAGTGTGACGCTGATGCCCGGCGAACCACCGAGGAAGTCGCCCTTCGGAATAACCGTCACACTAAAGATGTTCAGCCACGCCTCATAGGACGGATCGGCCACGATCGCGCCACCGCTGGTGGCGATGTCACCCTTGGTGCCGCCATTCAGGTAGACGAGCGTGTCGGTAAAATAGACGCCGGGCGGTGGCACGAAACCGGCAGCGACACCCCTCGATCCAAGCAGATACGCGCCTGTCCCGCCTTCGACCGCCAGTGCCGCCGACGGCACAACAAGGCCGGCGGTGATCGCGGCGATCCCCATTGTCTTGTTCATCGCTGTCCCCCCTTTTCCTGGACGTTGGGCGCGGCGGTTCAGCCGGCGGGCGTGTACCAGATGGGCGACGTCCAGGCGCGCTCCTGAATCGTCGCCGGCACGTCCTCAAGCAAAGGCAGGCCGTTTCGGACCGCGTCGTAGGTCGTCCAGCGTGGCGTCGGAATCTCGAGAACCCGCACATAGTAGAGCGAAGGCTTGGCGGGATCGAAGTCATCGTCCGACCAGTGTCCGATCAGCTCCGCCGCGCCGATGTCGTTGGTGTAGGTTGCCGTCGCGGTATCGACGGTGGTGCCGACGGCGGGCAGCCTCCCGTCCGCGTCGCGCTGGCGTCCGTCCGACCAGGCGACGTCGATGATCTTCTCCTGCGGCTCTCCGGCGTCGTCGACCCAACCCTTGATGATCTGGATCCTGTCGAGGTTGGCGCCGATCGGATCCTTCATGGCGTACACCGTGAAACTTGGCGGCCCGTCGAGAGCCGTGAGGGTGCCTCCCATCGGCACGCCGTTGGCATAGCCGTCCAGGACCATCCTCATCGGGTCGTCGGTGTCCGCAAGGGCGGGTCCGGCGAAGAATCGTGGCTTGATGCGCGGTCCGGAAGTCACGAAGGTCTCGCGCGCACGCATTGCGTCGAAGAGCGCGCCCCGCGTGTTCTTGGTCGCCCAGACCCCGGCCAGCGAGCCGGGGTTTGCATCCGGTCCCTTCAACCAGCCATCAATCTCGCCGTTCCGACGCTGTTCAACGGTTCCGTCTGCAACCCCGTGGCTGCCGTTGTAGGTCGCTTCGTCGACGTCGCTCGGCGTGCCGTTGTGGGTATCGGTGCCGCCGATGAATCCGAGCTTGTACGGGTTCGCGCCCAGCTTCTGCTGATAGTCGAGCCCCTTCGTCACCGCCCAACGCACGAAGTTCTCCTTGCGGAAGGTACGGTCGCTGTAGGTTGCCAGGCTCTCCGCGTTCTCGAAGTCGGCGAATTCGTCGGCCGGCCACAGCGAGGCAACCACCTCGGAATTGCCCTTGATCTGCATCATCTCGATCAGCGGCTCCCACTTCGCCCGGTTCAGCGCATACTCCGTGCTCAGCGGGTTGCCGGCATTGTCGACCGGTTCGAACATCTGGCCTTTCGAGCCGTTGGAGTTGTGCGGGATCGCCAGCAGGGTCGAGCCCGCGGCCTCCTGCTCTTTCATCCAGGCCCAGAGCTTCTCTTCGTCCGTGGTGTCAAGCGAACTCAGCGGCAGGTCGGGCACCACGGCGTCCCGGAAGATGACGTTGCGGTGCATGTTTCCGCCATTGGGGGCGGAGGTCCACTCGTAGGCGATGAAGGTGGTGAAGATCCCGGGCTCGTAGTGCTCCTCGGCGGCCGCGATCTCGAGCTGCCACGCCGCGGCCGTCGTGTCGGGCCCGGCGTAGAACGGCGGATGCTCGGGCGCACCCGAGCGCGCGTTCTCGACGACGTATTTCAGAAACCAGGCGCGCTGCGTGTCGACGTCGTTGAGACCACGGAGCTCGACAAGCGCCTCCTGGTAGTGTCCGGGTGCGGTCGGAATCTGAGTCGAGAGCATCTCGCCTATGTACTCCGCGTGGTCCGACACCGCCGTGAAATCGAGCGGGCGACCAATGTTCCGGATGACGTTGTTGATCGAAACATCCTCGCCCTTGGCGAAACGATAGGCGTCGAACGGGGTGAGCCGGCCACCGCCGATATAGGCATCGAGCGAGAAGGACGTGTGCACGTGCGTGTCACCGAAGTAGGCGTCCTTGAGCGGGTTTTCCGGCACCGCTGCCTCGGCGGCTGCGACGGCTGCGGCATCGCGCTCCTGGGCGAAGCCGGGAGGAGCCCAGGCGAACAGCGCCGCGATGAGAGCCAGCCCGGAAATTCCGTTCATCAGCAGGTTCCGCATCTTGCCGTCTCCCCGTATCGTCCGATGCTGCCCGCTACCTCGTCGGCAACAGAAGCTTCGTGTTGAATCGCAGCGTGTCCTTCGGCCCGACCTGATCGTCGGCAAAAGTCGTGCTCGTACTGGAAACTGAACTGCACCGGCACACCGGCGATCCGCACCCAAGGCCAAACCCCCGTGCCAACGCCAAGGCAACCGATGTCGGGGGCCCGCGTCACGACGGTTTCTCCGTCAGCTCTGCGGCGCGTACCAAATCGGCGATGTGTAGGCGCGTTCCTGCGTCTTGAGCGGGATGTCCTCGGGCAAGTCGAGGCCGAACTTCACCCGGTCGTAGGCCGTCCAGCGTGGGGTCGGGATCTCGATCACCCGGGCGTAGTAGAAGGCGCGAAGGCCAGGATCGAAATCCGGATCGGTCCAGACCGTGCCGAGCTCGGAAGCGCCGATGGTGTTCGTCCAGCTCGGGATCGAGAGGTCGACCGTGTCACCCACCGGAGGCACCTTGCCGTCGGCGTCAGGTTGACGATCGTCCGACCAGGCGACGTCGTAGACCTTCTCCTGGGCTTCACCGTTGGCGTCCAGCCAGCCCTTGATGATCTGGATGCGGTCGAGGTTGGCGCCCATCGGATCGCGCAGCGCGTAGACGAGGAAGCTGGGCGCCCCGGCGCCTTCCGGGCGCGCGGCAAGATCGCTCCCCATCGGCACGCCCCTGGTGTAGCCGACCAGAGCCAGGTCGCGCCGCAGCGCGTCATCGGCGGCGAAGTCCCAGCCGCCGAAGAAACGAACCCGCATGCGCGGGCCGGTCGTGGCGTAGACCTCGCGCCGCTCCATGGCGTCGAAGATCGCCGGGCGGGTATTCTCCGCTGCCCAGACCGCTGTCAGTCCGGATGTGATGTATTGCCACGAATTGAGGGCGACCGTGCCGTCGGCGAACTTCTTGCTGACATGGGTGGCGCGTTCGGGGCCAGGCTCGTAGGTGGCGAACTTGCCGAAGAAGTTATCGTTGTCGGGCGTCGTCAGGCCAGTATGCGTATCGCTAGCGCCAACCAGGCCGAATTTGAAAGGGTTGATGCCTAGTTGCGCCTCAAGCTCGAGCCCGCGCTTCAGCCCGGAGCGGGCGTACTCGCCCGGAAGCATGTCGGGTGTCTTCTTCTCGCTGGCGTCGAGGTTGCCGTAGTCCCACGTCTCGAAATTCGCGAACTCGTCTTCGGGCGACAGAAGGGGATGGGCCTCGCCATCGCCCTTGATCTGGGTCGCTTCATAGAGCCGCTCCCACTTCTGGCGCGTTGCGGCGTAGTCGGCATCGAGGGGGGCACCGTCGGCGAAGTCGTCCTGCATGGCGAACATCATGCCGTTCGACAGGTTGCCGTTATGGGGAATCGCGAGGACCTTGCCACCGGTCGTGTCCTCGTAATTCTGCAGCCATGCCCAGAGGTCGCGCGGGTTGGGCGAGCCGACCGGCGGTGTTGTCGTATACGGCAGGATGCGACCGGCGCGATCGGCGCCATCGCGGAAGATGACATTGCGGTGGAGATTGTTGCCACTGACCAACGAGGTCCATTCGAAGGCAACAAAGGTGGTGAAGACGCCGGGCTGGTCGAACTCCTCCGCGGCGGCAACGATGTCGTTCCAAGTGCTCTCGTAGCCTGGATTGCCAGGTTGATAGTTCAGAGCTTCGGGCACCTCACCTTGCGCGAACATTGCGGTCATCTTCTGCGCCGCCCGGAAAGCTTCCTCGCCGCCGGCGGCAAAGGCCTCGTGGAATTCTGCGCCCTGCGGGTCGGCAAGGATGTTGGGAGCGCCTTTGATGATGTCAGTGATCACTCCCATGCCGTCCGAATGGTCGGTCACCATGTAAAAATCGAGGGGGCGTGAGAGCCGCACTGGCTGGCCAGTATTCGAGACGACTTGCTCGCCCCGGGCAAAGCGGTAAGCGTCTCGCGGCATCAGTGTCGTACCGCTGCCGCCCGCGTCAGCCGACAGCGCTGTGTGCACGTGGGTGTCGCCGAAGTAGACGTTGCCCGGATAAGCCCGATCGGCATAAGGCGAGTACGGTCGACCCTTCAGGACCGTGGCGAGCGCGGGATTGTCGTCGAAGTCTTGCGCAGCGACAGTCGTTCCGGCGAAAAAGAGTGAGGCAATCAAGATCACAGGGCGGATCATCGGAAGCTCTCCCCACACCGAAGTTCTTACAAGCCGGGACGACCAGTTTACGGCCGCAAGGAGCGTAGAGCAGGCTGTGCGACAAGAATCACCACTGTCGGGTATTCGAGCGAGTCAAAAACGGCAAAAGGAAACCATGACCGATCCTTTTGCAGCCCAGTGGCTTCACGACATCCCGCCCGACGTCGTCGATTTGCTCAGACGATCCAGTGATCTGATCACATTGCGAGATGGTTCGGTCATCCATCCCATTGATGGAGAGGCCCCCTGGCTCTGGGGCATTCAGGAGGGGTACGTTCGCTATTTCGCGACATTCGACGAGATCGGTCCCACGCTCAGCCACATCTTCGGACCCGGAAGCTGGGTCGGCGCCGCACGAGTCGCCCGTCGCGCCCCGACCACTGAGGAAGCTCGGGTAGCGACCGACACGACCATCCTGCGCATCCACAGGGCCGACTTCCTCCGGTTGGCGAACCGCCATCCAGGCCTGTGGGAGGCGGCCATTCGGTTGTTGGCCACTATGCGGCTGCTCTCAACACACGGGGCCATGGACCTGACCCTCCGCAAAGGCAACATGAGGCTTGCCGCCGTGTTACTGCGGCTTTCAGGCTATCGCGCCAACACGCAAGGGACGGAGCCCTGGTCCGTCGTTCATGCCAGCCAGCAGGAACTGGCGGCGCTGGCAAACATCTCGCTGTCCAAGGCGACGGAGGACCTGGCTGCGCTCGCCGAGGCCGGAATGATCGCGCTCAAGTACCGCATGATCCTCGTCACGGACCCGAAGAAGCTCCGGGCCGTGATCAAGGCGTGAACCGCCGGATCACGTCTCAGCCGTCGGTATCTTTGCCCGAACGAAATAAGAAAACGCCCCGAAGCAGCTGCTCCGAGGCGTTTCCGGTGTGGTTGCGGGGGCCCGAAACCACCGAGAATTTGCGACCTCGGTCTCAATATGAAGGATCGGCGTCGCCGTCTCCATTCATGACAGAGGCTGTCTAGCCCTTCATGGAGCCCGCCGTCATGCCGACCAGGAAGTACCGCTGCGCGATGAGGTAGAGGATGAGGAGCGGCAGGGAGCCGAGGACGCTCATCGCCATCATCTCGTTCCATTCGAAGGCGTGCTGGCCCATGAGGAGGCTGATGCCGATCGGCACCGTCCGCATGTCCATCGACTTGGTGAGCGTCAGGGCGAAGAGAAACTCGTTCCAGGCAAGGAGGAACGTGTAGACCGCCGTCGCCACGATGCCGGGTACCGATAGCGGCACGATCACGCGCCACAACGCCGTCCAGCTCGTGCCGCCGTCGACCAGTACCGCCTCGTCGAGGTCCTTCGGCAGGGTGTTGAGGTACCCAGTCATCAGCAGGATCGCGTAGGGCAGCGTGAAGACCATGTAGGTGAGGATCAGCGCGTAGTAGGTGTCGAAGATGCCGAAGGCCACGACCATCCCGAAATAGGGGATGAGTAGCGTGATCGGCGGCACCGTCTGCGTGCTGATGACGAGGAGATTGAACGGCTTCTTCAGCCGGAACTCGTAGCGGCTGAAGGCGTATGCGGCGAGCAGCGCGACGACGACAGTGAGCAGCGTCACGACGCCGGCGACGAGGTAGCTGTTGAGGAAGAAGCGGAGCTTCGCGGTGTCGGAGAAGATCGATGCGTAGGCCTCGAAGGTGAAGACCTTGGGGAGGATGCGCGGCGGTAACGCGAAGATCTCGGTGTTGGACTTCAGCGAGGTGAAGAACATCCACACGATCGGAAAGCAGGCGAAGACGAGGCCGGCCGCCAGGCCGCAATAGAGGAGCAGGGTGACAAGGCGCGAGCGTCTCTCGAAGCGGCTCACCGTGGCCATCACCGAACGGCCTTCTGATGCTTGATGTAGAAGTAGGTCATGCTCATCGAGATGATGAAGAGGACCACCGCGCTCGCCGAGGCGATCGAGAATTGGAAACGCGAGAACGCCGCCTTGTAGGTGTAGATGCTCATCATCTCGGTGGCGTGGATCGGGCCGCCGCCGGTGGTCATCCAGACCAGTGGGAAGACCTGCATCGTCCAGATGAAATCGAGCAGCGCGATCGAGACGATGATCGGCTTCAACTGCGGCAGGGTTACGTGCAAGAGCTGGCGGACCGGACCGGCGCCGTCGATGCTCGCCGCCTCGTAGAGGTCGCGGGGAATGCCCTGCAGGCCGGCGAGCAGCGTCACCATGTAGAGCGGGTACCCGGCCCAGATGTTGACGAAGGTCAGGGCGTGGATCGCCGTCCTTGACGAAGAGAACCACTCGACCTTGAAGTCGACGATGTGGAGCGCCATCAGGATCGCGTTGATCACGCCGTTGGGGTCGAGGATCAGCCGCCAGATGATCGCGATGATCACCGCCGTGAACAGCCAGGGCAGGATGTAGAGAACCCGCAGGATCGATTGGAGCGGGCGCGCGATGCGATCCGAGTTCAGCATCAGCGCGAAGGACAGTCCGACGATGATGTGGAAGATCACGCTCATGATCGAGAAGTAGAGCGTGTGGCCGATCGCCTGCACGAACACCGGATCGGAGAAGATCTGCAGGAAGTTGTCGAACCAGACGAATTTCGGCGACGGCTTGAGGATAGCCCCGTCAAGCAGCGAGTAGCGGAACACCGCCACCATCGGATAGAGCATCAGGAGGAAGAAGAGCGAGACTGACGGCGCGACGTACAGGTAGGGGGCGAGCTTGCGCCGGTGGAGCAGGGCATAGGCCATGCCTCGGCCGATGGCACCTGGCGATTGGGCGGTCGCAAAGGCCATGTCTCTTCCTCGCACGCCTCTCTGTCGGCGCGGACAGGTCAACCGGTCCGGCGCGATCGCGCCGTCGCCTTCCTGCCCCGTCATGGAAAGGGCGGCGCATTGCGGCGCGCCGCCCCATCATGTCAGCTAAAAGCCGATCCTAGAACGCGGTTTCCCACTGGGCCTGGGTCTTGGCAGCGGCTTCGGCGGCGGACTGGTTGCCCTCCAGCATGCCCTGAACCTCGACGTCCATCTGGCGCATCAGCTCCTCGGCGACCGGCAGGCCGACGAACTCGTTGGCGAGATAGCCTTCCTGGAAGATCTCGAATGCCTTGCCGAACAGCGCGTCCGAGGTGACGAAGTCGGGCTTGGCGTTGACGTTGCCCGGGAAGGCATTGGCGATGGAAACGAGCTTGGCGTTGACGTCCTTGCTCATCAGGTAGGAGACCAACTTGAAGGCTTCCTCCTTGTGCTCACTGTTCGCGCTGACGCCGATGCCCCAGGAGGCGTAAGGCAGGCCGCGCTTGCCGGTGTAACCGTCGACGGCCGGCACCGCGGTGATGCCGAAGTTGAGGTCCGGGTTGCGCTCGCGGATCAGGTTGATGTGGGCCAGCGAGTCCACCATCATCCCCACCCGGCCGTTGACGAATTCCTCGACCTTGTCCTGCTCCTTCTTGGCGAAGGTGCCGGGGGAGATGAGGCCCTCGTCATACATCGACTTGATGAACTCGAGCGTGCCGACCACGGCCTCGTTGGTGACGTCGGGCTTGCCGTCCTTCAGCATGCTGTCTCCCGATGCCCATACCCACGACATCACGTCGTTCTGGATGCCGTTCGGCGATTCCAGGGACAGCGGCAGGACCCAGCCGTACTGGTTCTTGTCGGCGCTGGTGAGCTTCCGCGCCGCATCGACGAACTCCGTGCGGTTCGAAGGCATCGTGTCGACGCCGGCCTCCTTCAGAAGGTCGAGGTTCATGAACACCGGGTAGACGAAGGACGCGACCGGGAACATGTAGCTGCCGTCGCCGACCTTGATGACGGCGGCCACTTCGTTGACGTCGAAGCCCGAGGCGGAGATCAGCGGATTGAGGTCGGCGATGGCGCCCTGCTTGGCGAGATCATTGACCCAGGCCCCGTCGAGGCCGACGACATCGCTGAGCGTGCCCGATGCAGCGCCGACAACGATCTGATCGCGGGTGTTGGCGTAGGGCCCGCTGATGAGCGTGACCTTGATGCCGGGGTTCTGCGCCTCGAAGTCATCCATGATGCCGCGAAGGGCACCGGCCGGGAGTTCGGGCTCCCACCACTGGATGAACTCGAGGTTGGTCTCGGCATGGGCGCCGCCGATCGTCAAGGCGAGCGCGAGGGCTGCCGACTTCGCCAGCAGCGTGGATTTCAAGAGTCTCATCACTTCCTCCCAGGTTGATCACTGCCCCCGCTGTTTCATGAGGGGGTCATAGGACGTCGCCGCGTGGTTCTGCCGGCTTCAGCTCCTCCCGCCATAGCCATAACCATCACACGTCGGCCTGGATCGCCGACCGCAGCGTAAAAACGCTCAAGATAAGCGTGAAACCGCTGTATTTTGCGTTTTTATCAGTGCATCGTTGGAACGTCAAGCATCCTAGCGCCGCAACAAATTGCACCGGGCGCCAAATCGACCGTGTGAGCAAGCGGGAGCCGGGACGTGCCTCGTGGCCGTACCGCAGGGCGCGGTGGCTGCCGTGGCGCGGCCGTGTGCGATAGCCGTGGTCGGGGTGTGGGGACGCGTGCCGCCCGCCGTTCCCGTCGTGGGGCGGAGGGTCCGACGGGGCCGCCCGGTGGACGGCGAGCGCTCAGCTCGCGACGATGACCTCGACCTCGGCGTCGTCGAGCGCGGCCGCGAGGCCCGGCGGCGGCGGGGCATCGGTTACCAGCACATGCACCCGCGCCAGCGGCGCTATATGGGCCAGGACGGTAGCGCCGAACTTGGCCGAATCCGCCAATACGATTACCCGGCGCGCCGATTCCATCATCGCCGTGATCATCGTCGATTCCTCGAGCATGGTCGTCGACAGCCCGCGGGCCGAAACTCCCCCTACGCCAATGATGGCGGTATCGGCGCTGATCGGCCCGGCGTCGGCGAACCCGACGGCGCCGATAGTGACCTGGAGCTCGAGCCTCACATGGCCGCCGAGCAGGTAGACGCCCCGCGTGGTGTTGGGGAGGACGACTGCCGGAACGCCGAGATTGTTGGTGACGATGGTCAGGTTCCGGAGCGACCCGAGCTCGCCGACGAACGCGCGCGTCGTCGACCCGCCGTTGATGATCAGGGTCTCGCCATCAGCGATGAGCGCGGCCGCGGCCCGCGCGATCCGCGCCTTCTCCGTGGCCCGGGCGTTGACACGCAACGCCACCGGCGTGTCGCGGTCAACGAACCCGTCCACCGGGACGGCGCCCCCATGGGTCCGCGTCAGCAGACCGCGGCTCGCGAGGTAATCCAGATCGCGCCGAATGGTGTCGGCGGAGACAGCGAACTCGCTGGCGATCTCGGTAACGGTGATCGAGCCGCGCGTCTTGGCGACCTTGAGGAGCTCGCTGCGCCGCCGCGCCGGTAGCGAGAAATCACCTTCCGGGTGAAACTGGTGTTGCGAGGGACCGCCTCGTTCCGTCGTGGACATATCTGATCAAATGAACCCAGCCAAACCGGCTCTAAGCTACAGGAATTTAAGTCAGAGGCTAGCTTGACCTTGCTGTTTCTCGCGACTACAACTTCCAACAAGCGGCATCTAAGTGCAAAAACAAGCAAAATATCGGGAGAAACTGTGCGCTCCTCGTCGCGTGCCCGAGCCCAAGCGCAGCAGCGCTTCGCCCGTCCGGACAGTCGCATCTGGCACAGCGGCGACCGCGGCGCGGCGAGGCCGGTAGGCTGCTCTTTCGACCCGATCGACGTGGAGCCGGCATGAGCGAGGTCATCCACTGGCCGGAACAGTACGCCGCACTGATCGCACGCCTTCCCGAAATCGTCGAGCGATCACGACTGACGGTCGGGGGATTCAGCGCCTGCGTCGATGTCTATCTCTCGCTCCGGGAGGCGATCGGTCCGCTGAGCGTGGCGGCGCGTGACAGTGCGGAAGGCGCAGCGATGCTGGCAGAGCTCATGCGACGCGCCACCAGCGGCGTCGGCGGCGAGCTGTTCGTCGACTGGCCGGCCGGGCCGGCCTGGATTGACCGGCAGATCTCCGGCCGCCGTGCAGTTGGAGGGACCAGCGCGCAGGCCGCCTATATGCTCGCGCAACTTGGGGCTCCAGCCCTGATCGCGATCGAAGACCGCAGCGCCAGCCAGCTTGACGTCCTGCACCCCAATACCCTCGCCGCCGATGCGGACGGGCTGGTACACGTGGCATCACTGCAGGCCCAGGGCGCGGCACGCGCACCGCACTACATCTTCGAATTCACCGCCGGTGAAACGATCGGCGCGCATCCGGTTCCGCGGTCGTCGAGGACCATCGTGCGCTTCGACCACAGCGCGCTGCAGCGTGACCATGCATTCGAGCGCTCGGCGATGGCCCAGGCGAAGAATGCCGGAGCCGGAATCCTATGCGGCTTCAACGAGATTCCGCCCGAGAGCGCGGCGACGGAACTCGACTACGCCGCGGGCATAGCGGATACTTGGCGTCGCGCCGGCCTGGACCTGATCCATGTCGAACTCGGCGACTTTCCAGACGAGCCGCTCCGGGACGCAACGATTGACCGGCTGCTGCCGAAAGCCACGTCCGTCGGCATGAGCGGCTCCGAGCTCGCGGAACTCAGCAGCGATCGCGAGGCTCCCGAGACGGCTGCGATCCGTATCGCGGAGACGCATGGCCTGTCGCGCGCCTGCATCCACGCCGATGGGTGGGCCTTTGCTGTGACGCGCGGTGACCCGGAGCGCGAACTCGAAGCACTTCAAGTCGGCTGCCTGCTCGCATCGACGCGCGCGGCGCAAGGCTACTTTGCCATTCCCGACCGAGTTCCGGACAGCGCGCGTTTCCCGGCACCCCCGTTGCCGATCTCCCTTCGGCGCGGCAGCTGGTCGATCGCGTGCTGTCCGGCCCCCTATCTCGAGAAGCCGGCCGCAACGATCGGGCTGGGAGACACCTTTCTGGCGGGAACGCTTGTGGTCCTGGGAGGCGCGACCAAAACGGCTGCCGCTGCGGTCCCGACCGAGAGACCGTCGTAGAGCCACCGTGAGCGGGCGGCGGTATCGCCACTCCTCACCTTCGTCCATCAATATGCTGCACACAAGGAAACACAAATGTACCGCCTGGACACGAAGCTCGCCAAGATCCGCGCCGGAAACTACGCGAAGGGCGATTTCATCATCGCCGACGCGAAGGACGGCGACATGTCCAACCCGATTCCGGCAACCGGCCCGATCCGGGACGGGCAGGGCAACGTCACCCGCTTTCGCAGCCGCGCCGAGTTCCTGGAGATGATCACCCGGCTCGTCGAGCAGGATGTACTCGACATCATGCTGGTCTCGGCCTCGAATCTCGAACTGCTGACCGAGGCGGGCGTCTTCAAGGACAGCGCGGTGAAGCCCTCGTTCCGCGCCAACGACACCACCGACATCTGGGGCGCCCGACCGAACGGCTATGGCAAGCTAGGCCCCTCGCGGCCGTTCCGCACCGCCAACCTCAAGGACATCGCTGCGGCACGCCTCTCGGATCTCGGACTCTACTCGGTTACATTCGTCAACGACATCGAGGCCGACCTCCGCTCGCTCGAGGCCTTTGCCGATTTCCGCGAGGACGCCGCCGCCAACGGAATCAAGTACTTCCTTGAGGTCTTCAACCCCAACGTCGACCCCGGTATTCCCGCCGAGGCTCTCGGCAGCTTCGTCAACGACAACCTGGCGCGCTGCCTGTCGGGCGTGCTCAAGGCCAAGCGGCCCGAGTTCCTGAAGTATCCTTTCAACGGACCGAAAGCGCTAGAGGAGCTGGTCACGTTCGATCCGCAACTCGTGGTCGGCGTGCTCGGCGGCGGCGCCGGGACCAATCGCGACACGTTCGAGCTGCTCTACCAAGCGGAGAAGTATGGTGCGCGCGTCGCCCTGTTCGGCCGCAAGATCAACCTCGCCGAGAGCCAGCTCGACATCGTTCGCTTCATGCGACTCGTCGCCGACGGCGCCGTCACCCCGCTTCAGGCCGTCCGCGATTACCATTCGACGCTGAAGGACAAGGGCATCGCTCCCACGCGCTCGCTCGAGGATGACAGCAAGGTCACGGAAACGGTGCTCAAGGAAGGCGCCAGCCAATAGCGCCGGCCTCCGTTTCATGAGGCCGCGACGAGAGTCGGTCCGCCGCGGCCTCGACAGTCCTATCTCACTCCCGCGCAGGCCGGAGGTGGCGAGCCCACGACCGCCATCGCCGGAAGTCCGCGTCGCTGCGCCGCCCTGACTTGATCGTCGGGACACCGTGCGCCGATCCGCGGTCTACGCCGACAAGGTGGTAAAGCTCGAGGCGGCGCTGGATGAGCCGGCAATCCGCGACGAGGCCGGCAACGTGCTCCGTTCACTCAACAGCAAGATCATATTGAACCCGCGCGGCGAGGGCGGAGTGGATGCGGTGCTCGATGGCGACCTCGCCACAATCCTGGCATTCCCCGATGGCGCACGAGAGAAAAGAGAACGCCCCGGAGCAGCTGCTCCGAGGCGTTTCCGGTGTGGTTGCGGGGGCTGGATCT
>JAGRKZ010000040.1 GCA_020442065.1 Bauldia sp. | reverse complement strand
TTCCTGCAGGAGCAGGACATGACGCGGTTCGACGCCATCCAATACATCTCGCACGGTCTGGCGAAGCGGCCGGGCATGTCGGAGCCGCGCCCGGTGAGCGGGGTTGACGAGGAGCATGCGCGCGACGGCGAAGAGAAGAAGTCTGGCCAGGACGCGCTCAATTCTTACTGCGTCAACCTGAACAAGAAGGCGCGCGACGGCAAGATCGATCCGCTGATCGGCCGCGAGGCTGAGGTGATGCGGACCATCCAGGTGCTTTGCCGCCGGCAGAAGAACAATCCGCTGCTGGTGGGCGATCCTGGCGTCGGCAAGACGGCCATCGCCGAGGGGCTTGCACGCAAGATCATCAAGGGCGAGGTGCCCGAGGTACTGCAGGACGCAACCATCTTCGCGCTAGATATGGGCGCGCTGCTTGCCGGCACGCGCTATCGTGGCGACTTCGAGGAACGCCTCAAAGCGGTGATGCGCGAGATCGAGAATTATCCAGGTGCTGTACTCTTCATCGACGAGATCCACACCGTGATCGGTGCTGGCGCAACGTCGGGCGGCGCGATGGACGCTTCCAACCTGCTCAAGCCCGCACTGCAGTCCGGGACGGTCAGGTGCATCGGCTCGACCACCTACAAGGAATACCGCCAGCACTTCGAGAAGGATCGCGCGCTCGTTCGCCGCTTCCAGAAGATCGACGTCAAGGAGCCGACGGTCGAGGATGCGATCGAGATCGTGCGCGGCCTGAAGCCCTACTTCGAGGAGTTCCACCAGCTCAAGTACACCAACGATGCCGTCAAGGCGGCGGTGGAGCTGTCGGCACGCTACATCCACGATCGCAAGTTGCCTGACAAGGCGATCGATGTGATCGATGAGACGGGCGCTTCGCAGATGCTGCTGCAGGCCGGCAAGCGGAAGAAGAAGATCGGCGTCAAGGAGATCGAGGCGACGGTTGCGACCATGGCGCGGATTCCGCCCAAGACCGTCACCAAGTCTGATGCCGAGGTGATCGCCAATCTGGAGAAGGACCTCAAGCGGCTCGTGTTCGGACAGAACCGCGCGATCGAGTCGCTGACATCGTCGATCAAGCTTGCGCGCGCCGGACTGCGCGAGCCAGAAAAACCGATCGGTTGCTATCTGTTCTCCGGCCCCACGGGTGTCGGCAAGACCGAAGTCGCCAAGCAGCTTGCCAGCCTCATGGGCGTGGAGTTGCTGCGCTTCGACATGTCGGAATACATGGAAAAGCACACCGTATCGCGGTTGATCGGCGCGCCTCCGGGCTATGTGGGCTTCGACCAGGGCGGTCTCTTGACCGATGGCGTCGATCAGCATCCCCATAGCGTGCTGCTGCTCGATGAGATTGAGAAGGCCCATCCAGATCTCTTCAACATCCTGTTGCAGGTCATGGATCACGGCAAGCTCACCGACCACAACGGCAAGTCGGTCGACTTCCGCAACGTCGTGCTCATCATGACGACGAATGCGGGCGCATCCGACATGGCAAAGCCGCCGATGGGCTTCAACCGTGCCAAGCGCGAGGGTGAAGATACGGAGGCCGTGAACCGGCTCTTCACGCCCGAGTTCCGCAATCGGCTTGATGCGGTCATTCCGTTTGCCGGACTGGCGCCTGAAGTTATCGCCAAGGTGGTGGAGAAGTTCATCTTCCAGCTGGAGGCGCAGCTTGCTGACCGCAGCGTTACCATCGAGCTGACCGAGGCGGCGCAGAAGTGGCTTGCCGAGAAGGGCTACGATGAGAAGTTCGGTGCCCGTCCTTTGGCGCGCGTAATTCAGGAGTACATCAAGCGGCCGCTGGCGGAAGAGCTGCTGTTCGGCCAGCTCGAAAACGGCGGTACGGTCCGGGTGCTCGTCGAAGGCGAGGGCGAAGACGCCAAGCTGGCGTTCGAGTACCTGCCGTTGGATCTCGCCAAGCGTCCCAAGGCGGCCGATCGGGATGATGACGACGATGAGGGTGACGAGCCGCAAGAGGCGCTGGTCGGTGCCACGGTGCGCAAAGCCCTGCCTGGTCCGAAGGACAAGAAGGATAAGGGTGGGGCTGGTACGCGCGGGAGTGGCGGAGCCGCCGGTAGTGTGCCCAGTGTGCCGCGTCCGAAGAAGGGCGAATAAGCCGGGACGCTAATGGGTTCGTTCTGTTCGTGGGGGCTGCCAGTGCATCGCTGGCAGCCTTTCGCGTTTTTGCGCAATCAATGTTGGCGCGAGGTGTCAGTTCCTGGAGGGACAGCTTGGCGGGATGGTGGCGGCTAGTCACCACGACTTCATCGCGCGGTGCAAAGCGTGTGCTGCGCGGGTCCTCAATCAACAGGAGAAACCCTCATGTGTACTGCATGTCCCCCAATCCCCCGTGCCACCGACACAGATCGTATTTCAGCCTTCGAGCAACGCCTGGTGGGTGCGTTCAACGATGGTGCACTGATGCTCATGACATCGGTTGGTCATCGCACCGGTCTTTTCGACACGATGGCTGGCATGACGCCGGCCACCTCTCAAGCGATCGCCAGCCGCGCCGGGCTTGACGAGCGCTATGTGCGCGAATGGCTGGGCGCGATGGTCTGCGCGCGAGTCATCGAACACGATGGCGTTAGCGGCACCTATGTGCTGCCGGCCGAGCATGCCGCGCGACTCACGCGGGCAGCCGACGCGAACATGGCCGTTGTGGCGCAGTTCTTTGCGGTTCTGGGTGGCGTCGAGGACGACATCGTTGCGTGCTTCCGTAATGGCGGCGGCGTGCCCTACCAGCGGTTCGGCCGTTTCCACGAGGTGATGGCTGAAGAATCCGGGCAGACGGTGCTGCCTGCACTGACAACCGCCATACTGCCTCTCGTGTCTGGGCTGATCGGGCGATTGGAGCGCGGTATCCAGGTGCTTGACCTTGGCTGCGGGCGTGGTCGTGCGATCCTCCAGCTTGCTGAAGCGTTCCCGAATTCCTCATTCCGTGGCATGGACCTATCAGGTGACGCAATTGCGTGGGCCCGCACGCAGGCTGAGGCGCGCGGGCTTGAAAACGCGACATTCGAGGTGCGCGACCTTTCCGACTTCGACCGCACGGCACCGCAAGGACGGTTCGATCTCGTTACCACCTTCGATGCGGTCCACGATCAGGCAAAGCCTGCCAACATGCTGAAGGGCATTCGCCGGGCGCTGGGACCGGACGGCGTCTATATCGCCCAGGACATCAAAGGTTCGAGCGAGCACAGCAAGAACCTCGACGCTCCGCTGGGGTCGTTCTTCTATACGATCTCGTGCATGCACTGCATGACGGTGTCGCTGGCGCAGGGTGGCGACGGGCTCGGTGCCATGTGGGGCCGGGAGCTGGCTGAGCAGATGTTCCGGGAGGCAGGCTTCGGCACAGTGGAGGTGCATGAGTTGGAGCACGACATCCAGAACTACTATTACGTCTGCAAGGCTTAGCGGAGTTGCGTGGAAATCCAGGCAATACAACTGATGGCGGGGGTTGCGGCTGGTCAGGTGGCCGGCCATTTCCCCCGCCCCGATAAGGCAGTAGGGTGTGGCGATCCTTCTAGCCAACAGCCTGCAAGAGCGCCTGCCCCGTGACACCTGCCGAGGACTATGAGTTGCCCGCCGGCCCCGGCCGTAATGACAACTGGCAAGGGGTGACGCCGAGACAGGCCTTCATGCGCGGTATGGCCGTAGCGCTCACCGTGCCCGGTATCATTCTGTTCGCTTCTGCTGCTGGTTATGGCGCTCTTGCCCGTGACGCCGGGTTCTCGCTTGGCAACTCGGTCTTCATGATGGGCGTTTTTTTCGCGCTTCCCGCGCAGGTCGTGCTGCTCGATCAGATCGCGCGCGGCGGTTCGCTGATGGCTGGCACGCTGGCGGTGACGCTGACGGGTATGCGGCTGCTGCCGATGAGCGTGTTGCTGATGCCTTTGCTGAAGGGCAAGCGGGCAACGCGCTGGCGCTATCTTGTGGCGGGGCACTTCATTGCCGTGACTGCGTGGATGGAGGGGTGGCGGAGACTTCCACTGGTACCGTCCGAGCTGCGCATGGACCATTTCATCGGCATTGGCACCGGGCTTGTGCTTGCAACACTGGCGGGCACATGGGCGGGCTTCGAACTTGCAGGCAGCGTTCCACATGTCGTGGAGGCGGTGCTGCTGCTCCTGACGCCGATCTACTTCTTGCTGTCGCTGATTGCGTCAGCATCAGGCGAGGCCGACAGACTTGCGATTGTTCTGGGCGGTTTTCTGGGCCCACCGCTTTATGTTGCATTTCCCGGTTTTGATCTGCTTCTTGCAGGGATCATCGGGGGCTCGATCGCGCGTTTCGTTGTGCGAAGCAGGGGGACGGGATGACTTCTTCTCTGCACGAGGTCACCCAGGCGGCAGGCGCAGCGTCGGGCACACTACCTACTGGACTTACGCTCGCGCTCATCCTGACGGTTATCTCTTTGGCAACGCATGAGCCGTGGCGGTGGCTGGGTCTCATTCTCGGGCGCAACATCGATGTCGACAGCGAGTTGTTCCGCTGGGTGCGCGCGGTTTCCACGGCACTTGTCGCGGCATTGGTGACGCGGCTTGTGGTGTTTCCTGCCGGTGCGCTCGGCGGTGTGCCGCTCCTGGTGCGGGTACTCGCAATGCTGTGTGGGCTTGGTGTCTATTTGCTGTTCGGGCGGCGCATCTCTTTTGGTGTCGTCACGGCTGCCGTCGTGCTCGTCGCAGGGCAATCTATCATGGGACCATGATGTCTTAGCCGAACCCTGCATGAGTGTTGATGCAACGTAGTGATTTCATCTTGAAGCGAATCGCAAATAAAGAGATGAATACCGACATCGCTGAAGCAGTTTCGTATCGCGTCGCACTGTTACCACGCTCTGCCCCCAGGGCGTCAGCGACGAACGGAGCAGATCCCCAGTCCCTCTGCTCTGTCATATGGCCAAGCCCATGAGCTTCGGCCTGGAAAAGGAGTGGTCTCCCCGGCCACTCCTTTTCTGTTTGCGCCAACGCGATTTCTGTTTGGCCCAATGCGATCAACCCGTGGCTTGGCATAGCGGCTGGTGACAGCGCTCGGATCATAGTCCTGCTTCAGATGATGACCGGTGCCTTGCCCATGAATTTGCCATCGCCGATTTCGTCGGCCAGGAAGCGTGCAACATCGGCACGGGCGATGGTCTTGAGTTCCCACTCTTTCGGATCGGCAAGTGCACGGTAGGTGCCAGTGACGGGAGCGGAAACAAGTATGCCCGGCCGTGCGATCGTCCAGTCGAGGCCTGAATCCTTCACCATGCGCTCCTGAATGTCCTTGTCGTCATAGATGCGCTTTAACATCAACGGGAACATGATGCCGTCGTAGAGTAGGCCAAAGTGGCCACGGCTATCTCCGGCTCCGATGCCGGTGACGCAGACGAGACGGCGGGGACCCTGTCCGCGCATGAGGTCGACGAGGATGCGTGTCGCACGCGAGAAGAGGGTGGTGCCTTGAATGAGGGCGGAGATGCTCTTGCCTGCGCCCAGGCATTGTACGACGGCATCGGTGCCTTGCAGCGCGCGGGCGACATCATCCTTTTTGAGAGCGTCGCCGGCGAATTTTTCCAGGCGCGGATCGCTCAAGGCAATGCGCTCTGCCGAGCGCGCGAAGGCGCGAACGTGGTGGCCGCCGGCCAGGAGCGCCTTGACGGTCTCCAGGCCGATGCCCTGGCTTGCGCCCATAACGAGAATAGTGGACATGACGCGGCGTGTTCCTTTGCTCGCAGACTTGTTTGTGCGTCCTGTCACCGAAATGCAGGGCGGTGATCGAAGTATATTTCCAATAAAGGTTACACCAACACATCGCGCTGCGAAAAGCGTGGCGGGAGTGCGGCAGGGCAGGAGTGCAGGCATGACGCGCGAGAGCTACAAGACGCTGGCGGAAAAGGCAGCCGGGCAAGTCATGGAGCTGATGCCGTGGGATCTCGAAGCGGCAATGCGCGAGAACGCCGGCCTGCTGGTGCTGGATGTCCGCGAGCGTTCGGAGTTCGAGGCATTCCACATCAAAGGTTCAATGAACGTGCCGCGCGGCATTCTGGAGGCGGCGTGCGAATGGGACTATGCGGAAACTGAGCCAGAACTCGTGCAGGCGCGTCAAAGGCCGGTGGTTGTGGTCTGCCGGTCGGGGAACCGCAGCGCGCTGGCGGCCATGGTGATGGGCATCATCGGTTATGAAAACGTCGCGTCGCTGAAGCTTGGCATCAAGGGTTGGAACGACAGCGACATGCCGCTCGTTGATTGCCGGGGTGTGGGCGTCGATGCCGACGATGCGGCGCATCTGATCGAGCCGAAACTGGCGCGTGAACAGATCGATCCGGTCCGTCGGAAATGAAGATCGCGTCAGTGCGATCGGCCGTAGGCATCAGGCGTCTTCTTCCTTCAATGCCTGGCGGATCTTGTTGGCGTTGGCCACCAGCACATCGGGTTTTTCCATACCGCCTTCGTGCCGCTTGAGCCCTACGCCATCGTGGCGCGGTATCACATGCACATGAAGGTGGAAGACGGTTTGTCCACCAGCCGGCTCGTTGAATTGCATGATGGTGATGCCATCTGCTTCAAACGCCTTCTTCACCGCCCGGGCGATGCGCTGGGTGAACGGCATGAGCTTGGCCAGCACCGCGGGGTCGGCATCGAGCAGATTGCGTGACGGCGCCTTTGGTACGACGAGCGTGTGGCCTGGCGCCTGGGGCATGACGTCCATGAAGGCGATGACGTCATCATCCTCAAAGACCTTGTGGGATGGGATCTCGCCGCGCAGAATCCGGGCGAAAATGTTGCTGTCGTCGTAGTCGGGGAAATCGGTCTGATCCGTCATCGTCTGCCGTCGCTCGTCACTGCTGCATGCCAGAGCGCGCTTGTTCTTGAAAATGGGAGCGGGCTCAACCTTTTTGTTTTTGTGCATGTTTCTCACGCTGAATCGCTACACATTTCAGCCAAACATGCACTAGATCGTTTCGACTTACGTTGAAACGATCCAGCCTTCTTCGCTCACGCAGCTAACCCTCGCTTTCGCTCGAGCTGCTCCGCGGGGGCGGAGCAAGGCGCCGGGCCGCAGTCGCGGCCTCAACGTTCCGCCTTGGTCGGAACCGCACTTGGTGCATGACTAGCATATTTCGGCATGCAGGAAACCCCGGCTGCTGCGCAAGGCGCATTCATTCATCCTTTCTGAATGGACCTGCCGCCGCCAGGTCTTCGTTGATTTCGGCAATCGCCTCGCGTTCGTGCTCAAGGAAGTGTGCTATCGCCCGGCGCAGCGCGGGGTCGACGATATGGTGGGCCGAATACGTGGTGACGGGCTGGTAGCCTCTTGCGAGCTTGTGGTCGCCCTGCGCGCCAGCTTCCACGCGCGGAATGGCGTGGGCAATGGCGTAGTCGATCGCCTGATAATAGCACAGCTCGAAATGCATATAGGGCCGTTGCTCGCACGCGCCCCAGTAACGGCCATAGAGGCAATCTCCGCCAATCATGTTGAGGGCACCCGCAATAGGGCGTCCGTGCTCATATGCGAAGACGAGAAGACAGCGTTCGCTCATCGCTTCCCCCAATCGTGAGAAGAACTCGCGATTGAGATAGGGGCGGCCCCACTTGCGGGAGCCGGTGTCGATGTAGAAAGCGAAGAATGCATCCCAGTCGGCTTCGGTGATTTCGCTGCCGGTGAGCTGCCGGATGGTGAGGCCTTGGCCGGCCTGGGCACGTTCCTTGCGAATGGCCTTGCGCTTGCGGGCGGCAAGTTCGGACAAAAAATCGTCGAATGTCCGGTAGCCGGGATTAGTGAAATGGAATTGCTGCCCGGTGCGCTTGAGGAAGCCCATGTCGCCAAGCTCGTTCCATTCGTTCTCAGTCAGAAAAGTCGCGTGGAATGACGAGGCTTCGAGCTGCCTGGTTGCTTGAACGGCGATGGCAGCCAGCATGCGCCTCAGGTCGGCTGCTGTTTCACCCTCGCGCACAAGCAGCCGGTGGCCCGGCACCGGGGTGAACGGCACAGCGCATTGCAGCTTGGGATAATAATGGCCGCCTGCGCGCTGATAGGCGTCGGCCCATGAATGATCGAAAACGTATTCGCCCTGGCTGTGGGTTTTCAAATAGGCCGGCATGGCGGCGGTCAGGCCCGCTTCGTCCTCAATAAGGATGTGGCGCGGGTGCCAGCCCGTGCCTGTGCCGACGCAGCCGGAGATTTCCAGGGCGCGGAGGAAGGCATAGTCGATGAAAGGATTGTAGGTTGCTTGATTGGGGTTCGCGATCGCGTTCCAGGCGGCCGCTTCAACGTGTTCCAGCGAGCCGGCAATGCTGGCCGCGGGCTGTTGTGCTGCACTGGCTTTTTCGGTCACGAACTCAACCCGGCTATCATCGCGGACTGTTACCTGTCAGGCCAAGAACCCCTCGAAGATCGGTGCGTCGGCAAACCTGCGGGCTGCTGACAGATCCGCATCGTCGCGCACTGTCCAGGTGAAGAGCGGCAGCCGCTGCACCTCTCGCACGTAGCGGGTGACTGGGGTCGGCAGAGCCTTGACGTGATAGGCATAGAAACTGGGATCGGCTGGGCCTGATTCAAGCAGGTGCGTCAATTTCTCGGCGCGTTCGCGGGTGAGAACATGTTCCCACCAGTGATCTCCATCGCCGCCGGCGAGGTAGTTGCCTGAAACGATGCCGCGGGGAACCTCGGGTGCGAGATCTTTGAGGATAGCCATGACATCAGGGTCGAAAGACATCAGTGCCAACGGGCCTTGATGGTTGCGCGACAGGCGGGCGATCTCGGCCAGAAATGCGCGATCGGGCGGTTTCCATTCGCTCTTGATCTCTACGAGAAGCGGTGTGTCGTTTGCCGCCAATGCCAGCAGATCCGCAAACAAGGGAATTCGTTCACTCGGGGCGCTGCGGAAGGCCAACCGCTGCACGTCGTGCTTGCCCAGGACCGACACCGGACCGACGCCAGCGACGAGACGGTCGAGGTCCAAGTCATGGAAGACGAGTGGCAGGCCGTCACGTCCCGGGCGGAGATCGCATTCGATGCCATAACCGCGATCACGGGCGGCCTTGAATGCCGCCATGGTATTTTCCACAGCGCCATGCCCCGGCGTGCCATGTAGGCCGCGGTGGGCGATCGGTTTGAGGAATGCTTGCATGTCACGCATGAGGCAGGTTCCTTGGCGCGCCCGGTGAGCACGTCGCTGGCTGCAATCAGCACTCAGAGCCGCACGCGGAGAATGGCGTCCACCTCGACAGCGCAGCCGCCAGGCAATGCGGCGACACCGACGGCGGCGCGGGTGTGGCGGCCGGCGTCGCCCAGCACGTCGACCATAAGGTCTGATGCGCCGTTGACGACCATGGGCTGATCGCCGCAGTCAGGTGCCGAGGCGACGAACCCTGTGAGGCGGAGGACCTGTTCGATGCGGCCGAGGTCTCCCAAGGCAGCCTTGGCCTGTGACAGAATGTTGAGGGCGCAATAACGCGCGGCCTTCTGACCTTCTTCCACCGATAGGCCATCACCCAGCCTGCCGCACAGGAGCGTGCCGTCTGGCGCCTTGGAGACCTGTCCTGAGATGTAGAGCAGGTCGCCGGATAGCAGGTAGGGCACGTAATTGGCTACAGGGGCTGGGGCGTTGGGCAACGTCAAACCAAGGGCTGCCAGACGTTGCTCGGGCTTGGTGCTCATGACGCCTCCATTTTTGTCTTTGTGCGGATCATGTCGCTGGGGTGCGACATGGGTATCCTTCATAATCTTGACGACGTTTGAGGTCCACCTGCCGCTGGATTTGGTCATTGGGAGATGTGCGGCGTGATTTGCGCTAGGCAACCGCGTCCCATCGCCTTAGGGTCTGGCGCCGTTTTCGGGGCAAATGAGCTGGGAGTACGCAATGCGTCAGCATGGGGTCCGCCGCCTTGGGGCATTGATAGCGACAATCGCGGTCGCTGGCAGTGCGGATGCCCGCGCAACAGCGCCAACCGAGATGGTTCGCTTCGCACCCCATCGCGCGGTCTACGAGATCACGCTTGAGAGGGCCGCCTCGGGCTCAGGTGTGGTCGAACTCGCAGGCCGCATGGTCTATGAACTGCAGGGCAGCCGTTGCGAGGGCTATACGCAGAATATGCGGTTCGTGACGCAGGTGATGTCGCAAGACGGCACCGAACAACTCAACGATCTGAGGACTTCGAGTTGGGAAGATGGCGCGGGCAAGCGGCTGCGCTTCAACTCGGAACAGTATCGCGACAGGAAGCTGGCGGAGAGCACGACTGGGGATGCGCGGCGTCCTGCCGACGGTGGCGACACGGTGGTGCAGGTGGCGAAGCCTGAGAAACAATCGCTGACGATCCCGGCGCGGTATCTGTTCCCCATGCAGCAGTCCGAAGCTCTGGTGCGTGCCGCACGCGGCGGCGAGAGGCAACTCGCGGTCGGCATCTACGATGGTTCGGAAAAGGGCACCAAGGCCTACGAAACGAGTGCATGGATTGGCGGTCCGCGCTCAGAGTTGCAACCCAAGGATCCGAAAAGTCTGACAGGCATTACATCGTGGCCTGTGTCGATTGCCTATTTCGAGCCGGCGCAGGCAGCGAAGGATTCCGTGCCGTCCTACGAATTGTCGTTCAGGATTTTCGCGAACGGGGTCTCGACAGACATGGTCATCGACTATGGGGAGTTCGCCGTCCGCGGCGAACTCAAGGAGCTGACCTTTCTTTCCCAGTCTAGTTGTGAAGCCGGCACATCGTCTGCGGCTGGGGCCAAGCCCGGCCCCAAGGGCAAGTGAAAATTAAGGCTTGGCGCTCCGGGTCGGCTGTCATTGCGAGGACGGGCGCGCTTGTTGCCAAAGGCGTGCCGCACCGCGTGCGCCGCTGGCATCGCCATATCGCGGCGCGCGGATGTCCACCCTGCGGTCGACGGCGAAGATCCACTTGCGCATGAGGAGTGGTACTTGGTCATAAAGGTGTGCCATGTTCGACAGGCCGCCGCCCAGCACGATGACTGCCGGATCCAGCAGGTTGACAACATGAGCGAGGCCCCGTGCGAGCCTTTCGGCATGACGCTGCAGTGTGGCGCGCGCAGTTGATGACCTTGCGCCGGATGGTTGCTTAGCGAGCGCGACGATTTCCTCGGCCGATAGTGCTTCGCCGTAGCAGCGTGCGTGGTCTGCGGCTAGCGCCGGGCCTGAGATCCATGTTTCAAGGCAACCGTTCAGCCCGCACCAGCAGGCGGGCCCGGGAAGCTCGGAGGGATCGGGCCAGGGCAGGGGATTATGTCCCCATTCGCCGCCAATGCCGCGAGGGCCGTCGATCAATTCCCCTTTGTAGACAATTCCGCCGCCGCACCCCGTACCGAGGATGACGCCAAACATGGAGTGTGCGCCTGCTGCGGCGCCATCGACGGCTTCGGATAGCGCAAAGCAGTTGGCGTCATTGGCAGTGCGCAGTGGCCGGCCGCCGAGTGCCAGTGCGAGATCTGATGCGAACGGGCGTCCATTGAGCCAGGTTGAATTGGCATTCTGGACAAGGCCGGTTGACGGCGAGATCGAACCGGGCATCGCGACGCCGACGGAGGCGGGGGTGTCAAATTGGGCGCGTTGCTCGATTTGCACGGCGAGGGCGGCAATCGCCTGCAGGGTCGCTTCGTAGTCCTGACGCGGTGTCGGGACGCGGATGCTGGCAAGCGTTCTGCCATCGGGATGCAGGGCGATAGCCTCGATCTTGGTGCCGCCCAGGTCGATGCCGATGGTGGGTGTGTCAGTGGACAACGCCATCGCAGGGCCGGACTCGGCCGTCGCCAATCCGCTTGCTTGCCGTGCATTGCCCTGGCCTTCGTGGCTCATCCATGCCGCCCGCGTGCCCGCTGAACCTGGCCAAGGGCATGGAACGCGGCGGCCACCTGCTCGGGCTTCAGGCCAGCGTCGCTGGCGAATACCAGGAGCAGGCTTTCATCCCGCATCAGGTGATCGAGAACCCCCTGCAGCAAAGCGGTGTCACCGGCTTGCGCCTTGAGTTCGGCCGGCCCCATGCCGGTCAAAGCGAGAAACCGGCCCAACCGCTCGCCGTCACTGGCTAGAAACGCAAGTGCCTGGAGTGCGATTGTATGTGCAGCTTCGCTATCTGGGGCGTGTTGCAACGGCATTCTGATCCTTGTTTGCCAGGTCCTGTTAATTTGGTGGTGAGCTTAAACTGTTGGTTAGGTCTCATGGAGCACAGTGACCAGCACTATCTTCAGGAGAATCGGTGCAAAACGGCCGTGGCATGAGGGCAGGCTTCGCTATCGATGAACTATCAAGAGACCAGAATGTCCGCTGAGCGCAACTCCGTGGGCAAGCCGCGTGCAGCCAAGACCGTCCTGATCGTGGAAGACAACGAGCTCAACATGAAGCTCTTCCACGATCTTCTGGAAGGGATCGGCTACAACATCGTCGAGACCCGCAACGGCCTCGAGGCGATCGATCTTGCCCGCAAGCACAAGCCCGACCTGATCCTGATGGACATCCAGCTTCCGGAGGTCTCGGGGCTCGAAGTCACCAAGTGGATCAAGGAAGACGACGCGTTGCGCCACATCCCGGTCATCGCCGTCACGGCCTTCGCCATGAAGGGCGATGAGGAGAGAATACGGCAGGGCGGCTGCGAGGCCTACATGTCGAAGCCGATCTCGGTCGGCAAGTTCATCGAGACCGTGAAGGCGTATCTCGGCGACGGCTGAGCGCCGCTGCGATGCTTTCGGCTAGAGGCCGTTCCACGGCTTCGGCATGAACACCCAGCGCCCGTTCACGAACACGAGACCATCGAAGGCGAGGCCGAGATCCTCGCCGGGCTCGACGAACTTGAAGCGGGCGATCGGCACATCGCCGACGATGTAGTCCAGAACATCCTTGTAGCCGCCCGGGAACTCGGCCAGCACCGCATCTCCGGACTTCAGCGCCCCGGTGGTGGTGAAGATCGAGAGGAGCTCGGTCTGGCCGGGCTTGGGCTGGATCACAGCGCCCGGAACGAACAGCCCTTCGTAGGCGTCGATGAGGCTCGAGGCGAGCGGCTCAGCATAGACCGCCCGCACATCCTCCGGCGTCGGCTTGAGGGCAAGGGTCATCGCACCGCGATCTTCGCTGTCATCAAGGAAGCGCAGGAGAAAGGCCCGGCCATCGGCGGCGACGTCGGTGGTCGACTCCGGGCTCGCCTCGGCCTCGGCAGCCGCCATCTCCTGCACAATCTGGGCAAGGGAGGCGGTGGGCGCTCCGGCGCAGCGCTGATGGAGGATATCCCGCATCGTGGCCATCAGCTCGGGCGTGATCGTCTCCGGACGATCATTGGCCGCTGCGAGGAAGCCGAAAGCCCAGAAACTCACCGCGACCTCGGGGATGCCGCTCTCCCCTGAGAGTATTTCGCTGCAGGAGGTCGAGGGATCGAAGGTGTCGGCCGCGGTCGCCGCGCCGCAGCCGATCCCCGCGGCAATCGTGATGCAAACGAGCCGTCTCAGCATAGGTCCGCTCCCGCCAAAGTCACCAAGACGCTATCAGCCGGCTCGAACGACTGTCAAAGCGCCGCCAAGCTCGCCGCAGCGGCCAGTGCAACGGCGGCGCCGGGCGAAAACAGCCGGGTTGATGTAGCCGCCCGCAAGCCCGTGGCGCCGCCGCGGGGCCGGACGCCGCGATCGCAACCGTCCCGTTCGTGGGATGCGTGCGGCCAGCCGCCGCACCGGCAAGCCGCGGCGGGGGCCGGGGCTTCCACCTTGTGCCCCCGCGCCCAGCCGGATTCTGCCGTCACCGCCTCTCCAACGCCAGGCGCAGGCCCAGCGCGCAAAAGATCGCACCGACAATCTTGCTTTGCCATTTGAGGACGGCGGGACGGCGGCGAAGGAACTCGCCGAGGCTGCCAGCGCTCACCGCATAGATAACCGTGCTGACGAGGCCGAGCAGAACGAAGATTGCACCGAAGAGCGCCAGCTGCAGGGCAATACTCCCGTTTTGGGGCCGTACGAATTGGGGCAGGAAAGCGAGGAAGAAGAGCGCTGTCTTTGGGTTCAGCATCTCGGCGAGGATCGCCTGGCGAAAGGCCTTCCCCGCCGAAATCGGAAGCGCGCGGGCGACCAACGTCGTGGGCGCCTTCTCAAGAAGAGCTCGGACACCGAGGTAGATGAGATAGCCGGCGCCCACATATTTGATGACGCCGAACAACACTGCTGACGCGGCGATGACCGCCGAGACGCCCACGATCGCCATCAGCGTGTGAACGGCATCGCCGGCCGCGATCCCGGCGCCGGTCGCGATGCCAACCTTGGTTCCCGAGGTCGCCGCCCGCGTGACCGTCAGCAGGGTGGCAGGCCCGGGGATGAAGACGAAACCCGCGACGATCGCGACATAGGTCACAAGGGTGTTTGGATCGATCATTGTGCGTGCTCCTCGATTGCCACCAGAAGGGAGCCTTTTTTTCCCGTGGCGCAAGAGGCACGCTCAGCGCGATCCGCATCGCAGCGCAGGCACCCGACTCGAAGATGGGACGGGGCCCCGCCAATCAGGGGGTGGAGGGCACCGGATAGTCGATCGCGTAGACCGCTCCGGAGTTGGGCGAAACGAGCGATGCCGGCGCCGTGATGAACAAGCGGCGGCCGTCGGCACTGAACGCCGCGGCGGTCACGTAGCGCTCCGGCACGTTGACGGTGGCCGCCAGGTGTCCGGCGCCATTCACGATCAGAAGGTGGCCGGCGCCATACTCGGCGATCACCAGATTGCCGTCGGGCGCCATGGCCAGCCCATCGGGGCCAAGCTCCCACGTCCGGTCGGGATCGGGCGCATCGAGGTCGTCGAGATTAACGAATGTCCGCCGGTTGGAGAGCCGGCCTTCTGCATCGATGTCATACGCGAAGACGCGGCGGCCAAGGTGCTCCGAGGCATAGAGCGTGCGCCCGTCGCCCGAGACGGCCACGCCGTTGGCGTAGTGGATGCCTTCCGCCTCTCGGGTCAGGGTCCCGGCGGAACTGAGATGAAGAATCGCGCCGGTCGCCCGCGCGCCGGGAGCGAACAATCCGGACGACGAGAAGTAGATGCCGCCCCTACCATCGCTCACCGCGGCATTGGGATCGCGGAAGTCGCCGCCGTCGCGATCGCGGTCGATGACTTTGACGTCACGCCCATCGCGCGTGATCAGGGTGACGACTTCCTCGCGATGGCAGAGCACCGCCAGGGATCCATCACCCATCGGCTGGACCGACGTCGGCCCGCAGCCGTCTCGCGACCAGAGTTGGCGATTGTCCTTGCCATCGAACCGCATCACCCGATCGTTGCCCATCTCGGCGTAGTAGAGCACGCCGTCGACAACCGACGGGCCTTCCGGGTAGGCGGAGTCCGGATTGATCACGGTCAACCGCTGCTGTGCCGCTGCCCCGGCGGCGAGCGCGAGTGCGGCCACGACCGCTGCGACCAGAGACAAAGCGCAACGATGACTCCGCATGAGGACCTGCCGTTCCCTGCCCATGTGCGCCCTGATCGCCGCGGCACGACCGCCGCTCTCAATCTCTGACACGGTTCCGTTCCGCTTTGAAGCGCCACAACCGAAGCCGGCCATTGCCCTGGCTTTGCACTTCCCGTCACCGACGCTCTTGTCTGAAACCGCGCTTCGGGCCATTGAGACGCGCCTGGTCCAGGGATCGGGGGCGACGGGCGACGATCCGCACCGAAGTTCCCGGCGAACAAAGAAAGAGACAGCGATGCACATTCTCATCATCGGCGCCGCCGGCATGATCGGCGTCAAGCTCACCAACCGCCTGATCAAGGACAGGGCAATCGGCGGCAAGGCGGTCGACAAGGTGACGCTCGTCGACGTGGTGGCGCCGTCGAGGCCTGAGGGCGCGCCCTTCGCTGTCGCAACGGAAGCCGTTGACCTTTCGGAACCGGGTGCGGCCACGCGCCTCGTCGCCGACCGGCCTGATGTGATCTTCCACCTCGCCGCCATCGTGTCGGGCGAGGCCGAGGCCGATTTCGAGAAGGGCTACCGCATCAATCTCGACGGCACCCGCTATCTGTTCGAGGCGATCCGCAAGGTCGGCGACGGCTACCGCCCGCGTGTCGTCTTCACCTCTTCCATCGCGGTTTTCGGGGCGCCCTTCCCCGACGCCATTCCCGACGAGTTCCACCACACGCCGCTGACGTCCTACGGCACCCAGAAGGCGATCGACGAGCTGCTGCTCTCCGACTACACCCGGCGCGGCTTCATGGACGGCATCGGCATTCGCCTCCCCACCATCTGCGTGCGCCCGGGCAAGCCGAACAAGGCAGCCTCCGGCTTCTTCTCCAACATCATCCGCGAACCGCTCGCCGGACACGAAGCCGTCCTGCCGGTCTCGGAAGACGTCCGCCACTGGCATGCTAGCCCGCGGTCGGCCGTGAACTTCCTCATCCATGCCGCCGGGATCGACGGCGCCAAGGTCGGCCCGCGCCGGACTCTGAGCATGCCGGGCGTATCGGCGACCGTTGGCGAGCAGATCGAGGCGCTGCGCAAGGTGGCGGGCGAGAGCGTCGTCAAGCGCATCCGCCGCGAACCCGACGCCGTCATCATGAAGATCGTCGAGGGCTGGCCGCGCAACTTCGCCCCGGTCCGTGCGCCGGCCCTCGGCTTCCAAGCCGAGAAGAGCTTCGAGGACATCATCCGCATCCATATCGAGGATGAGCTCGGCGGCACCTGGGTCAAGTAGGCGGCGGAGCGCCCTGAGCGGCGCTTCGCTAGGCCTTGGCCGGCCACGGGGTTTCCGGGACCGGCGTCAGCGGCTTGCCGGCCTCGAACCAGCTGGTGAGATTGTCGATCATCAGCTGGCCCATGGCGTCGCGGGTGAAGACCGACGCCGAGCCGACATGCGGCAGGAGGACGACGTTGTCGAGGTCGAAGAGTTCTGCGGGAACACGCGGCTCATCGGCGAAGACGTCGAGGCCTGCCGCGTGGATGGTGCGCGAACGAAGCGCCTCGATCAGCGCCGGCTCGTCGACCACCGAGCCGCGGCCGATATTGACGAGGATGCCGTCGGGACCGAGGGCACGGAGCACCGCGGCGTCGACGGCGCCCCTGGTGGCGGCGGTGCCGGGCAGCACCACGATCAGCGTGTCGACCGCCTTCGCCATGTCGATGAGATCGGCATAGTAGCGGTAGGGCACGCCCGGCTTCGGGCTGCGGGTGTGGTACACCACCGGCACGTTCATGGCATCGAGCCGGCGGGCGATGGCGAGGCCGATACGGCCGAGCCCGGCGATGCCCACGGTGCGATTGCGGAGAGTTGCGGGCGTCAGGCGGTAGGTGCCCTCGCGCTCCCAACGCCCCGCACGAAGATGACGTTCGGCCGCCGAGAGCTCGCGGACCGTCATCAGCAGTAGACCGAGCGCGGTGTCGGCCACCTCCTCGGTCAGCACGTCCGGCGTGTTGGTGACGACGATGCCGCGCTCGGCGCAGCGGGCAAGGTCGATGCCGTCGTAACCGACGCCGAAATTGGCGATGATCTCGAGCGCCGGCAGCCGGTCGATCAGGTCGCGGCCAACGGGGAAGTGACCGCCGCGGGCGATGCCCCGGATTCGTCCGGCAACATCAGCGGGGATGGCGTCGACGCCGACGTGTCCCTCGAGGCGATGGCAGGCGAACAAGCCCCGGAGCGTCTCGACCGACTTCGCCGGGAGCAGCCCCGGCACCAGGATATCGACCTTCGCCATGCCTCAGAACGTCCTTCCCTGTCCGTTGGTCGACGACACGCGCCGACAGCTACTGGTCGTGATGCACACGCTCGCGATAGAGGATGTAGAGCCCGCTCGCGACGATGATGATCGCGCCGAACAGGGTATTCCATGACGGCACGTCGCTGAACACCAGATAACCGAGAGACGGCATCCAGAGAATCTGAGTGTACTGGAACGGCGCCAGAAGCGACGCCGGAGCCTTGCGATGGGCGACGATGAGGAACCAGTGGCCGAGGCCGCCGGCCGCGCCGGTGAGCAACATCAGCATGGCGATGAGCCAGTCGGGCGGGACGGTGCCGACAAAGGGCAGCGACGGCGTCAGCAGCGCCGTCGCCAGCACCGCCGGGTAGATCAGCATCCCCGCCGGCGACTCGCTGTGGCTCAGGAGCCGGGTCGTGAGGTTGTAGCCGGCGTAGCAGCAGGCGGCCGAGAGCGAGAGCAGCGCCGCCGGCTGGAAGGTGGCCGGGCCGGGCTGGACAACGATCAGGACGCCGATGAAGCCGATGACCGCGGCCGCCCAGCGGCGCGGCCCCGCCCATTCGCCCAGTACCGGGCCGGCCAGGCCGACGATGAGGAAGGGGGTCGCGAAGCCGATTGCCGCCGTCTCGGCCAGTTGCAGATAGCGGAGCGCGAGGAAGTTGAAGATGGTCGAGCCAAGGAGGAAGAGGCCGCGGAGCGTCTGGATCCACGGCCGCTTCATCACATAGTCGGCAAGGTGGGCCCACGGCCGAAGGATGATCACCGAGAAGACGACGCTGACGGCGTAGCGCGCCCAGACGACCTCGAGCGCCGGCATGTACTGGCTGACATACTTGGCGCTCGTGTCGAGCACCGAGAACATCAGCATCGCAAAGCACATCAATGCGATACCGCGAAGCCGGGCCGCCGATTCCGCGGACGACCGCTCGTTCGTGTCCACGGCGGCCCCGATTCCGGTCAGTAGGTGGCCCGGCCGCCCGAAATGTCGAAGGTGAAGCCGGTGGTGAAAGAGCACTCTTCCGAGACCATGAAGGCGATGGTGTTGGCGATCTCCTCCACTAGCACCAACCGCCCGCGCGGGATCTTGGAAAGCATGTAGTCGATATGCGCCTGGGTGACCTGGTCGAGAATCGCCGTCCGCGCCGCCGCCGGCGTGATCGCGTTGACGGCGATGTCGTAGGTGGCGAGTTCCTTGCCCAGCGACTTGGTGAGACCGATCACGCCCGCCTTGGAAGCCGAGTAGGCCGAGGCGTTGGGATTGCCGTCCTTGCCAGCGATCGAGGCGATGTTGGCGATGCGCCCGTAGTTCCGCTCGATCATCCCGGGCACCAGGGCCTTGCAGCAGTTGAACGGGCCGGTGAGGTTGATGCGGAGGACCTGCTCCCACGCCTCGGAGCTATGCTCCCAGGTCTTGGCGATCGGACCGGCGATGCCGGCGCTGTTGACCAGGATGTCGAGTTTGCCGATCCCGGCAATGCTCTCGTCGCGAGCCCGCTCGACCGCTGCAAAATCCCCGACGTCGACGCCGACGGCGATCGCCTTGCCCCGCGCGGCAAGCTCACCCGCCGTCTTTTCGGCAAGGGCCTTGTCGCGATCCCAGATCGCGACCTTCGCGCCACCGTCGAGCAGCTTCTCCACCACGGCCCGGCCGATGCCCTGGGCGCCGCCGGTCACCACCGCGCCCCGACCTGCAAAATCAAACGTAATCGACATCCGACGTCATTTCGCCCGTATGGCGGGCGCTCCCAATTCTGCCTGGACCCGCGCCATCGCTTATAGGAGGGCGGCGACGGCGTCGAGGCCGAAGATCGAGAGCGCAATGCCGCGACCGGTCTCAGGCCGGGTGCCCGGCCTCTTCCTCGACTTCCAACTCGTGATCGTCGCCATTGTCGCGTGCGCCGAGATTGCGCTCGATCTGGCGGAGGAGCTTCCTGAGCTTCTTGCGGTCCTTGTCGTCGATGCCGGAAACGGCATCCTTCTCGATCCGCTTCCACACCTTGTCGATGTCGTCGATGGCGCCCTTGCCGCGCTCGGTCAGGAACACCATCGCCTGGCGGCCGTCACCCTTGGAGACGCGACGCTCGACGTAGTGCTGCGCGGCGAGCCGGCTTATCATCTTGGTGACGGTGGGTGGCTGGACGCCGAGGCTCGCGGCGAGATCGCTCATCGACTGGCCGTCGTCTTCGGCGAGCGCCTTGAGCAGCGCTTCCTGGCCGGAATGCAGCTCGATCCGGGCAAGACGGCTCCCCGAGCGCACACGATAGGCGTGGGCGGCCTGGGCCAGGCGATAGGTCACGCTGCGGCGATGATCGAACCCCATAACTTATGCGTCTAAGCAGGAAACATGTCGGGCAAATGACAGACTCGCCGGCTCAGAAAGACCGCATCGCCGCCCCGACCCGGTCGAGGAAGCGCTGGCGGCTCTCCGGAGTCGACCGGTTCATGTCGTAGTGGGCGTAGTAACCGAGCGGGGCGCCGGGCCGGATGGTGACGCGGATGTGGCGCTTGGCCAGTCTCCGGGGCGGGTCCCCCATCAGCCAGGCGCGAAAGCGCGAGCCGCCATAGGTGCAGACGAAAGCGCACTTGCGAATGTTGCGGAGCGACGGCCGGGCCCTGCGATCGACCATCTCGAACGACACGCCCGGCAGGAAGACGCGGTCGAGGAAACCCTTGAGGATGGCCGGATAGCCGAAGTTCCAGACCGGATGAACGAACACCAGCGCCTCCGCGGCGAGCAGGCGCCGGACGTAGGGCTCGACCTCGGCGCGATTGGCACCGACGTCCTGGTAGACGATCCGCTGCTCCCGGCTCATCGCGGCCAGAAAGCCCTCGGCATAGAGGTCGCAGTCGTCGACCTCATGGCCGGCGGCACGCAAGCCCTCGACCACGGTCGCGTGAACGGCGGCGCCGAAGCTGGTCTCGACCGGATGGGCGAAGATGACGAGGACGCGCACTATCAGCCCCGGCGCGCGCGGCGTGACCGGCAGGTAGCCCGACCGCGTCCGCCGTCCGGCCGCCCGCTTGCCGGAGAAGACGCGGCGTTGGCAGCGCCCGCGAAGCGAAGCGGCATCGCCGTCACTCCGCCGCCGACTGGAGGCCGGGGAAGAGATAGGTCTTGTTGCTCTTCCAGTCGAAATCGGGATTTTCCCAGGCGATCATCTTGCCGGGATTGAGCAGGCCCTTCGGATCGGCTTCGCGCTTGAAGGCGAGCTGGACCTCGTCGGTCTGTTTCATGCCGCCCCCTTCCAGCGTGTAACGGTGCGGATTGAAGATCGGGCAGCCGTTGTCCTCGTGGATCTTGATGATCTCGTCGAGCCGCGCGTCGCTCGTGTAGCGGACGATCGGCAGGCCGGCAGCGCAGACATTGCCGTCGAAACGAATGAACTCGAGATGGCCAGGCACCTCGTCGCCGAACGCCTCGGTCATCTTGCGCACGCTCGCCACATGGTCGGGGAAGCGGTGGAGGACCTGGAGGTAGGTGATGGTCGGGTCGACCCGGAGCCCGCGGAGCGTGGTGTGGTTCCACGCCATCTCATAGACCGGCGGAAGGCCCTTCTTCTCCGCTTCGCTTGCGGTATCGGAGCGGTAGACGACCTCTGCCTTCTCGCGGGCGAGCAGCGCCGTCAGCGGGTCCATGGCATGCGGCGCGACCATCAGCAGGACCACCGACTGATCGCGGCGGAGAAACTTCTGGTGGCGCAGGAAGTAGTCGTGGGGCACCGGCGCCGCGATGGTGGCGATCTCCTTGAAGAGGAGACCGTCGCGGTTGGCGAGATGATCGGCGAGCTGGACGGCGCGCAGGTAATCGTCGACACCGACGATGACATCGACCCAGTCGTAGGCCCCATCGAGCGGAATCTCGACCTCCGTCACGATGCCGTTGGTGCCATAGGCGTGCATCACCTTGTGGAGCTCCCAGCCGGTCAACTCGAGGACGCGGGGGTTCTCCTCCATGGTCACGACGCGGAGGCGAAGCACATTGCCGATGTCGCGAAGGCCGCCCCAGTTGATCGAACCGATGCCGCCGGAGCCGCCGGCGATGAAGCCGGCGATCGAGGCGGTGGCCCAGGTCGAGGGATGGAGGCGGAGCTCCTGCTCGCGCTTTCGCGTTTCCCTGTCGATGTTGGCGAGGATCGCCCCCGGCTCGGCCACCGCCCTACCGCGCGATACGGACTTCAACGCGTTGAAATCGGCGAGGCTGAGGACGACGCCACCGGACAGCGGCATTGCCTGGCCGTAGTTGCCGGTACCCGCGCCGCGCGGCGTGACCGGCACGCCGAGCTCGTAGCAGGCCTTGAGGACGCGGATCACCTCGGCCTCGTCCTTCGGCGAGACGACAAGGTCGCCGGTGACGTGGTCGAGCTCGCGCTTCAGCACCGGCGAATACCAGAAGAAATCCCGGCTCTTCTGCTTCACGATCGCCGGGTTGTCCTCGATCCGGATGCCGTCGAGGGCGGCCTTCAGGCGGGCGATGTCGGTCATGACGAAGGAGACCTCAAGATGTCGTCGAGCTCACGGTAGTCGGGCAATGCCCGGTCGATGGCGCTGCCATTGCGGATGACGGTGCGATCTGATTGCGGCCGGGCGAGCAGCTCCGTCCAGGTCCGCGCCCGGAAGAGGACGAGATCGGCCTCCCGGCCCTCACCGATCACGCCGCGATCAGCGCGGCCGACGATCGCCGCCGGCGCCCTTGCAACGAGCGCTGCCCACGACGAGACGGGATGGTCGAGTTGGATGATCCGCACCGCCTCGCGGAAGACCTCGAGCATGTCGAGGTCGCCGTAGGCGTAGAAGGGGTCGCGCGTATTGTCGGAGGCGACCGCCACTGCGACATCGTTCGCCATCAGCTCATGGATCAGCGTGACGCCGCGCCACCGCGGCGTTCGGCCAGCATGGCGGTCCTGCAGATACATGTTGCACATCGGCAGCGAAACGACGGCGATGCCGGCTTCCGCGACGCGCTCCATCGTCGCCTCCGCCTCCTCCGCCGGCTGGACGGCCAGCGAGCAGCAGTGGCCGGCGACGATCCGGCCCGTGAAGCCAAGGCGGATCGCGGTGTCGGCAATGACGCGGAGCGAGTGCGCCGCTGGGTCGCCGGTCTCGTCGACATGAAAGTCGAGGTCGAGGCCCGCTTCGGCGGCGCGGCGGAAGACCTTCTCGACCAGCGGCCCGAGGTCAGGGACCATGTAGGTGACCGCGCCGAGCACGCCGCCATGGGCGACGACGGTGGCGACGAGATCATCGACATAGGCGTCGTCGCGGTATTCCTCGATGCTGACGATCGAGACCGCCTGGAGATCGATCCGCCCGGCCCAGGCGTCCCGCGCTTCGGCGAAGACCGGCCACGAGATGCGGTGCTGCGGCGCGGCGGAATCAAGGTGGGTGCGGATCACGGCGGTGCCATGGGCGAAGGCAGAGCGGAGCGCGAACTCCATGCGGCGCCGCACATCGCCGGCGGACCAGTTCGCGGCGCGGTCAGCAGCGACGGCGCCAAGGGCGCCCATGAAGGTACCGTCGGGATTGGGACGGCGCGGCCAGATGTGCCCCTTGTCGAGATGGGTGTGCATGTCGACGAAGGCGGGCCAGACCATGCCCGCGTCGAGGTCGAGCCGCGCCACGCCGGTGACGCTGCCGGCGGGCGCAATGGCCTCGATGCGGCCCTCGGCGACCACGATATCGACGGCGCAGAGACCCTCGGCGTCCCGCTCCGACCACGCATCCGCGAGGAGGACGCCGGGAACCGTGGCGTTGGCGAGGACATAGCGCGGCAGCTCGGGCACGGCGGCGAAACCGCGTTGGGTCACGTCAATTCTCCCGGCGCAGCGCGCTCTCGTGCCACTTGCGGAGCAGGAGGTACGAGATGAGGCTGGTGGCGGCGTAGATGAGGACGCCGGTGAAGGAGAGCAGGACCAGCGCCGCGAACAGACGCGGGATGTTGAGCCGGAACTGGGATTCGAGCAGGCGGAAGGCAAGCCCGGCATTGCCGCCGGCGGTGCCGGCCGCGAACTCGGCGACCACCGCCGCGATCAGGGCGAGCCCGCCGGCGATGCGGAGGCCGGCGAGGAAGAAGGGCAGCGCGTTGGGGAGTTTCAGATAGACCAGCGTCTGCCAGCCGCTCGCCCGGTAGAGCTCGAAGAGGTTGAGCAGGTTATGGTCGGTCGAGCGCAGTCCCTGGGTGGTGTTGGACAGCACCGGGAAGAAGGCGACGATCCAGGCGCAGATCAGAATCGCGGCCTGGGTGGTTGGCGTGTAGATCAGGATCAGCGGCGCGATCGCCACGACCGGCGTCACCTGGAGGATCACCGCATAGGGATAGAGGGCCAGCTCGATCCATTTCGACTGCGCCATCAGAATCGCCAGCGCCACGCCTCCGACCAAGGCGATGACGAGCGCCTTGAGGGTGATGGTCAACGTCACCCAGAGCGCCGAGAGCAGGACCGGCCAGTCGGCAGCCAGCGCCTGCGCGACCCTGACCGGGCTCGGCAGGATGTAATGAGGCACGTCGTAGACCATGACATAGACCTGCCACACAACGATCAGCCCGACGAGCATCAGGACGGGTATCAGGAAGCGGAGCCAGCGACCGGTCGCGCTGCCGGCTTCCGCCGGACGCGGCGCCTCGTCGGTCGAGAGATCCTGCACCGACGTCCGCGCCATCTCGCCCTCGTGCTTTTCGGCCTCGACCGCTGTCATCGGTGCTCGCTGCCTTCCATTGCCGCATGCAGCGCNNGGTTGAGGAGATTGTGGTCGGTCGACTTCAGCCCCTGCGTGGTGTTGGCGAGCACCGGGAAGAAGGCGACGAGGAAGGCGCAGATGAGCAGCGCCTGCTGGGTGGTCTCGGTATAGATGAGGATCAGCGGCGCCACGGCGATGATCGGCGTGACCTGGAGAATGACGGCGTAGGGGAAGAGGGCCAGTTCGATCCACCTTGACTGGACGAGGACGATCGAGAGCAGCACGCCGCCGACCAGCGCCAGGACGAGCGCAAGGAAGGTCGTGCGGAGGGTGATCAGCAAGGCACGGCCGAGAACGTCCCAGTCCGACACCAGCGCCTGCGCGATCCGCACCGGGCTCGGCAGGATGTAGTGCGGCACCTCGGCGATGGTGACGTAGGCTTGCCACGCGGCAAATACCAGCAGCAGCATCGCCACCGGCACCGCGATACGAAGCGCCCGCTCGCCCAGCCCGGTGCGGGGTGGTGGCAGGGGTGCATCCTCCTGCACGGTCTCGCGCGCCGCAGCCCGCCCGGCCTCGACCGCCGTCATGGCGCGCTCGCCTCCATCGCGGCGTGCAGCGCGCCGGAGGCCTGGCGGCAGAAGTCGTTGTAGGTCTCCGACATGCGGAACGACTCGTCACGCGGGTAGGGCGCATCGACGGCGAGGTCCGCAAAGATGCGGCCAGGCCGGGCCGCCATCACCACGATGCGGTTGGAGAGGTAGACCGATTCGAACACCGAGTGGGTGACGAAGACCACGGTCCAGCCAAAGGTCTCCCAGAGGTGGAGGAGGTCGTCATTGAGCTTGAAGCGGGTGATCTCGTCGAGCGCGGCAAAGGGCTCGTCCATCAACAGGAGCTTGGGACGGGTGATCAGGGCACGGGCGATCGACACCCGCATCTTCATGCCACCGGAAAGCTCGCGCGGGTAGGCTTCGGCGAACTTCTCGAGCCCGACCATCTGGAGCGCCTCCATCACCTGGTCGCGGGCGGTGGTCTTCGCCACGCCGCGGAGGCGAAGCGGGAGCCAGACGTTGTTGAAAGCGGTGGCCCACGGCATCAGCGTCGGCTCCTGGAAGACAAAACCGATCTCGCGCTGATGGCGGCTGGCGGCACGATCCGCCGACGCCGGCCAGGTGACTGTTCCCGCTGTGGGATCGCCGAGGCCGGCGATGATCCGCAGCACGGTCGACTTGCCGCAGCCGGAGGGGCCGAGCAGGCTGACGAACTGGCGCTCGCCGATATCGAGCGAGAGGTCCCGCAGCGCGACCGTGCCGTTGGAAAAGGTCTTGGAGATCGACGTGAGCGACACCAGAGGCGCGCCGCCGGCCGCCGGAGGCGACGACGACAGCGCCCCGGCCACACTTGCACTCATTGCGGCAGATGGCACGTCAGGGTCATTCCCGGTCACGAGGTCGAGGATTGGCGCGGGGGCCACGCCGCGTGGCGCGACCCCCGAAAGAACGTCGCGTCAGCCCTTCTTGAGGTCCATGCCGACGCCCTGGCAAACATACTCGGTGGTGTAAGCCTGCTTGACGTCGAGGCCGTCCTTGACGACGCCGGCGTCGACCATCTTCTTGTAGAAATCGGCGACGTGCTCGTCGGTCATGCAGCCGATGCCCTTTTCCAGCGCTTCGCCCGATTCGAGCAGGCCGTAGTCCTTGAGCTTGGCGATGGTGAATTCGATCTGGCCGTCGGTCATGTCCGGGTTCTCGGCCTTGATCATGGCGTTGGCGGCGCTGTTGTCGCCGTAGAGGTAATTGTACCAGCCGACGATCGAGGCCTCGACGAAGCGCTTGGTGACGTCCGGGTTGGCCTTCACGTAGTCGCTCATGCCGGCGATCAGGGTCGAATAGGTCGTATAACCGGCGTCCGCCATGAGGAAGATGTCGGGCTTGAAGCCACCTTCCTTCTCGGCCGCATAGGGCTCGGAAGTGAGGTAGCCCTGGTTGGCGCTCATCTTGTCGGCGAGGAAGCCGGCGAGATTGTAGGGATAGGGCTTGCGCTGCTCGTCCTTGAAGCCGGGATAGGCGCCCTTCATCCACTGCCAGCCGGTGGCGAAGAGATCGTCACCGATGAAGATCGTCGGAACTTTGGCGAGGTCGGCGAAGCTCTTCACCCCCGCCTCGGGATGGGTCATGAAGATCTGCGGGTCCTTCTGGAAGATCGCCGCCACGGTCGTCACCGGGATGTCGTTGGCGACGGCGTCGAAGGTGCCGAGCAGGTTGCCCTCCATGTAGAAGGTGATCTTGCCGCCAAGCAGCATGGCACGCTCGGCCTTGGGGATGATGGTGACCTTGAGCCCGTACTTCTCGTAGGTTCCGTCGGCGACCGCCTGATAGAAGCCGCCATGCTCGGCCTCCGGCACCCAGTTTGTGCCGAAGACGACCTCGTCGAGCGCCATCGCCCGGCCGGCGAACGCCACCGCAAAGCCGGCGCCGACGACCGCGGCCAACATCTTCCGAGTGCTCATCTTTGTGTTTCTCCGCTTCCCTGTTGCTCGTGGCCGCGACCATGCGGCCCTCCGTGTCCCGTCTCATTTCCTGCCGCGCGGCGCCAAGCAAAGGCCGCAGGACCGCGCGGAATTTTCGCAAGGAGCATGCCAGTCCCACGGCAGCGGCACCCGAGGACCCATCATCTTGGCGCCACCGAGGTCCTTCAACTTCGCGCCAAGTCTAGGACACCCCGTTGGTGCAAGAAAGCGGCCACGATACGCATTCCCCATCTCCGGTGGCCGCCGGCGCTTTTGGCGAGCGCCGCCTTGAAGTGGCGCACGGCGATAGCTATAGAAGGGCCTCTTGCGCCCGCTCCCTTCGTCTAGTGGCCCAGGACGTCGCCCTCTCACGGCGAAAACAGGGGTTCGAGTCCCCTAGGGAGCGCCAATAAATCAAGGACTTAGATTGCTCGCGCGAGCCCAGCATCCGTAGAAGAGGCTGCTGGGCAGGGGTCCCCTATTCCAGGACCACAGTGACCTTCTCGATCTGACCCGTGAACGGGAACGGCGCGTTGTGCTCGTAGGCCAACGACACGGTGGCGCCGAGATCGACGCCGATGTCCATGGTCTCGGTCGTCGAGAAGGCGATGGGGGCCACTTTGTCGATGCGTCCGCTCGCGACAGTCTCCCCGTCCACAAGCAGTCGTGCGGTGCCTCCGGCAATCGACGGGTGGTCTAGAGGCTGCTGCTGATAGTCCAAGACGATCGTGTGCGGTCCCTCGGCCAAACGCTCCGCGCCGGCCACACGATACCGCTCCAGCCCGAAGAAGTTGTACTCATAAACCGGCCGCCCATCGTCCAAGTACAGCGTGTATCCGGCGGAGGAGCCTCCGTCCGCGATGATGACCCCGCTGGCGCCTTCCGGGGGGACCTCAATCTCGGCGATGATCCGGTGCGTTCGCTGGTATACCGAGGGCGAAATGCCTTCGGGTATCCGCGTTGTTCCGGGCCTGTACTCGAAGCGCGTCCGACCCTTCGTCAGCGAAGGACGGGCAGGATCCCTGGCGCGCTCGGTGAAGCGATCGTCGAGCGGATAGACGCTGAATTTCTCCGCTTCCTCGTCAAAGATTCGTTGGAGCTCCGCAAGCTTTTCGGGATTCCGGGCTGCAAGGTCATGCGCCTCGCTGAAATCTTCGTCGATGTTTTAGAGTTGCCATTCGTTGTGATCGAAACCGAGTGAGCCGGTCAGATTCCACGGTACGCCGTGGAACGACGCGGCGACCCACCCGTCGTGGTAGATGGCGCGATGCCCGCCGGTCTCGAAATACTGGGTCACGCGCCGGCCCGGCGCGTCGGCATCGGCGAAACTGTACTCCATGCTCACCCCTGCCATGGGAACCTGGGACACGCCGTCGACGACGTCGGGTTCTTTGATCCCCGCGGCCTCAAGTAGGGTCGGAGCAATATCGATGACGTGGTGGAACTGGGTGCGAATTCCGCCCTTGTCGGCGATCCTGGCCGGCCAGGAGATGATCATTCCGTTGCGGGTGCCGCCGAAGTGGGAGGGCACGCGCTTCATCCACTGGAACGGCGCCGAGCCGGCCCAGGCCCAACCGACCGGATAGTGGTTGTCGTGGGCCGGCCCGCCAATCTCGTCGATCTTCGGAAGCTGGTTCACGACCGAATCGGGTATCCCGTTCAAGGTCATCGTGTTGTTGATCGTTCCGGTGGTCGTTCCTTCCGCGCTCGGTCCGTTGTCGCCGGCGATCAGGAAGATCAGGGTGTTGTCCGCATTGGGCAGAGCCCGGATGGCATCAAGCAGACGGCCGATCTCGTGATCGGTCTGGGCGACGAACCCAGCGAACACTTCCTGATGCCGCGCAAAGACCTTGCGGGCATTGTCGTCCAGGGAGTCCCAGGCATCGATTTCATCCGGCCGCCGCGTCAGGTCGGTGTTTGCCGGAACCAGCCCAAGCGCCTTTTGCCGGGCGAGTGTCTCTTCCCGAACCACGTCCCAGCCCTGGTCGAACTGGCCCGAAAACCGGTCGGCCCACTCTTTGCCGACGTGCAGCGGGGCGTGCACTGCGCCGGGCGCGAAATAGACAAAGAAGGGCTTGTCCGGCGCGATGGATTTCTGCTCGTCTATCCAAGCGATCGTCTCATCGACGAGATCGACGGTAAGGTGATAGCCTTCGTCCGGACGTTTCGGGGGTTCCACCGGAACGGTGTTGCGGAACAGTCGTGGTTCCCACTCGCTCGTTTCGCCGCCGTGAAACCCGTACCAGTACTCGAAGCCAAGGCTGGTCGGCCAACGATCGAAAGGTCCGATCGGGGAGGTTTCCCAGCCCGGCGTATTGTGCCACTTGCCGAACGCCGAGGTGGAATAGCCGTTTGCCCTCAGAATTTCGGCGATGCTCGCCGTTTCCCGAGGCCAAAGGCTGTTGTAGCCGGGGTAGCCGGTGGCAAGCTCGGTGATGCTGCCGAAACCCGATTGATGGTGATTGCGTCCGGTGAGCAAGGCTGCGCGTGTGGCGGAGCAGATCGCCGTGGTGTGCATCCTCGTGTAGCGTAGTCCCTCTTCGGCCAATGCATCCAGGGCCGGGGTCGGCACAGGCCCCCCGAACGTTCCCGGCTGGCCGAAGCCGAGGTCATCAATCAGAATGAGGACAATGTTCGGCGCCCCCTCCGGCGCCTGCACCGGCTGAGGATAGTCCGGCTGAGAGCCCACGTATGTTGGTTTTACAACGCCGCCAAAAGACGCCTGCGGAATCGGCAGGACGGAGCCGTCCATCGGCGGCGTCACGTCTTGCGATGCGGCCGCTCCGCACAGGGCCGCAAGCGTCAGAGCCGCGATCGCAGATCGAAGGAACATTTGGCTGGCTCCGATGAAGTTGTCTTGCGCTAGTCGTCGGATCGACGCGATGGCAAGCGCCCCGCCTGGCTTGCTTTCCGTACATGCGAACGGTCTACAACCTGGGCAGCGGCAGAGCCGACCGGCGACCTGCCGAGAGGCGCCTGATTTCGTCGTTTTCTAGGTAGCGGCTCGTCACGACGGGGAACCCATCACATGTGGGAATCCGAGCTTCGGGGAACGGAAATCCGCGACAGGTCGACCATCGAAACGGTTCTCACGGCGAGCGGCTGGCTGGCGAGATGCAGTCCGGACCTGCAACGCCATCTGCTGGCTCTGGGCAGAATCTCACGATTTGAGAGCGGCGAAGATCTGTTTCGGATCGGCGACGAACCGGAGGGCATCTATGGAGTTGCCGAGGGCGCGGTACACATCGCAATGCCGACAGACGATGGACAGGAACTGGTGATCTACCATGCGGATACGGGATTCTGGGTAGGTGACCTTGAGCTGTTCTCCGAGCTGCCGCGCATGGCAACCGTAACCGCCGCGGTGCCCACGCTCTGTCTCTTCCTGTCGCGATCGAAACTGCGCGGACTGCTGGACGGGGCGCCACACGTGTTCCGGGACTTCTACAAGATGTCCTATGAGAATGGTCAGACCATCATGCGCGCACTGGCCAACATGACCGTCACCGGGTCGGACAAGCGCCTGGCCCTGCGGCTCCTGCACTACGACGAAAACGTCCGTGACCCGGCCGGCTGGATCACGATCGCCCAGAACCAGCTGGCGCTGACAACCGCCTTGTCGGTGCCGACATTGGAGCGGCTGCTCCGGAGGTTCGCTGAGGCCGGCCTGGTCGAAATCGGCTACCGGAAGCTTCGCATTCTCGATCGTCCGGGCCTGCGGCGAATGTTGCAGTCTTGATGCGCCGAGGCTGAACGGCGCCGAGGACTTTCAATGCCATGGGTTGAGGCGGCGGATCCTGTCCCGCGAGCCCGCCTCAGGTCGCAAGGACGTGGTCGGCGCCGTTGAAGGTGAGGCTCATGAAGTCGCGATAGGCCCGCGTGGCCCGTGACAGGTCGGCCTTGCGGGCCCAGGCCAGGCCGACATCCATGCTCGGGATCGGCTCCGAGACGACGCGCGTCTCGATCCGCTGGCCCTCCAGCGACCACGGCCGGTAGACCATGTCGGAGAGGATGGTGACACCCATGCCGTTGGCGACCATGCTCCGCACCGCCTCAACCGACGACGTCTCGAAGATCACCCGGGGCCGGAGGCCCGTGTCGGTCCAGTAGCGGCCGGTGGTTTTGGCCGCCTCGTCCACCGTCAGCATCACATAGGGCTCCCGCGCCACATCGCCGAGATGAACGGCCTCGACGTGGGTGAGAGGATGGTCGAGGGCGAGCCACAGGCGCCGCCGCGACCGTATCAGCGTCTCTGAATCGAGCTGGTCGCTGTTCTCGATGTTCGAAGTGAGGAGAACCGCGGTGTCGAGGCGGCCGTTGATCAGGTCCTCCTCGATCGACGCACGCGGCGCCTCGCGGAGCTCGATGTTGACGTCCGGGTAGTTGCGGGCAAACCGCACCTGGTGCTGGGGCAGGAAATAGCCGGCGACCGTATAGGTGACGCCGACGCGGACGGTGCCTCGGATCTTGCGGGCGGGCTCCTGTTCGAAATGGAGCGCTTCGTTGACCGAGGCCGCGATATTCCGGGCGTGGCGCATGAAGCGGCTGCCCTCAAGAGTCAGGGCGACTCCTTGCGCGTGGCGCTCGAACAGCTTCGCCCCGACATAGGCTTCGAGCTGCTTCACCGCCGCCGTCACCGCCGACTGCGACACACCGACGTCGATGGCAGCGCGCGAGATCTGGCCGGCCTCGGCAGTGGCGAGGAAGTAACGGATGTGGCGGAGTGTGATGCTCAACGGTCTCCCCTTCCGGCCATGATGCGGCTTTGAGCAGGCAACCTCGCTGCCCGTTCAAAATGCAAGCATATCTGAAATTCAGATAACTGGTCGCATCTTTTTCTATTTTTCATATCAGGACGAATGCGCGACAGTCGGCGGGCGCGCTCGCTTGTGAGGACCGGCGGGCCAACCAACGATCGACAGTGCATCAACGAACATAGAGGGGTTATTGCGATGCGCAGTGTCTTGGAATCTCGCGCGGCGTTGGCCGCTGGCCTGCTGATTGCGTTTGCCGGCAGCGCGGTCGCCGCCGACGCCTGGTATCCCTATGAGGTCGAATCCTGGAACCCGCCCTTCGACATGGCGAGTCCGCGGGAGAAGCTGAGCTACGTTCCGCTCGAAAAGGCATCGAAGCCCTGGGAAATCTGCGTCTCCTTCCCGCACATGAAGGACGCCTATTGGCTCGCGGTCGATTACGGCGTCGCCGAGGAGGCCAAAGACCTCGGCGTGAAGATGCAGCTGGTGGAAGCGGGCGGCTACACCGAGCTCGAGAAGCAGATCAGCCAGATCGAGGACTGCGTCGCCGCCGGGGCCAACGCCGTGATCATCGGCGCCATCTCCTTCGACGGCCTCAACAACCTCGTCCATGAGGTCCGCTCCAAGGACATCCCGGTGATCGACGTGATCAACGGCATGTCGTCGCCGGAGCTGTCGGCGAAGTCGCTGGTCTCGTTCGGCGAGATGGGCGCAAAGACCGGCGAGTTCCTGGCCAAGATGCACCCGGCGGGCTCGGACCCGGTAAAGGTCGGCTGGTTCCCCGGCCCGGCCGGCGCCGGATGGGTCGAGGCCGGCAACACCGGCTTCCTTGAGGCGGTCAAGGGCAGCGCCGTCGAAGTGGTCGAGACCAAGTATGGCGACACCGGCAAGGAGGCCCAGTCGGCGCTGATCGAGGACACCCTCGGCGCCTACCCGGACCTCGACTACATCGCCGGCACTGCGGTGACCGCCGAGGCGGCGATTCCGATCCTTCGCTCGCGCGGGCTGACTGACCAGATCAAGGTCCTGTCCTACTACTACACCCCCGGCGTCGACCAGGGCATCCGTCGTGGCCAGATCCTTGCGGCGCCTACCGACTCGCCGGTGATCCAGGGACGCATTGCGGTTGATCAGGCGGTGCGCATCCTCGAAGGCCAGGACTTTGCCAAGCATGTCGGCCCGGCGCTGTTCGTGGTGAGCCAGGACAACATCGCCGACTTCGACCCCGGCTCAACCCTGGCGCCGGACGGCTTCAGCCCGGTGTTCCGCGTGGAGTAGACAAAAGACACCGACGTGTCGCAGGGGTCGATGAACAGCGACGACAAGGGGCGCGGCGCATCCGGTTCGGAGAGCGCCACGCTCCTTTCGGTCCGGGGCCTGACCAAGCGTTACCCCAATGCCCTGGCCCTCGCGGATGTCGACTTCGACCTCCGGGCCGGCGAGGTCCATGTGCTGTTCGGCGAGAACGGCGCCGGCAAGTCGACCCTGATCTCCATTCTCGCCGGCGCCAACCATCCGACCGCCGGCGAGATCCTGTTCCGGGGCGAGCACGTACGGCTGGAATCGGTGCACGACGCACGCCGGCGCGGCATATCGGCCGTCTTTCAGGAATTCTCCCTCGTCCCGCAGATGACCGTCGCCGAGAATCTGTTTCTCGGCGCCGAACTGACCCGCGGCGGTTTTCTCGACAAGCGGGCTTTGCGCCGCAACGCCGAGGAGATCATTGCGCGGCTCGGGTTCCCGCTGAAGCCGGGCCAGACCGTGCTCCACCTGACGCGCGCCGAGCAGCAGATGGTCGAGATCGCCAAGGCGTTCCGGTCAAACCTTTCGGTCCTGATCCTCGACGAACCGACCGCATCCCTGACCGACCGCGAGACCGAGCAATTGTTCAAGTTGATCGAGCAGGTCAAGGCGGACGGCGTCGGCATCATCTACATCACGCATCGTCTCCAGGAGATCCGCCGGATCGGCGACCGCATAACGGTGCTGCGCGACGGCCGCTACGTCGCCACCAAAGACGCCAGGACCGTCTCGGAGGGCGAGCTGGTCAACTTGATGACCGGGCGGGTGATCAGCGAGATCTTTCCGACGATCCGGACGGAACGGGGCCCCGAGGTCCTCCGCATCGAGGGCCTGACCACCGCCCGCGGCTCGCCGGTGGAGGCCTCGATCAAGGTTCACGCTGGCGAAGTCGTGGGCCTTGCCGGACTGATCGGCTCGGGCAAATCTGAAATCATGCGGGCGGCCTTCGGCCTCGAGACCGTGACCGCCGGACGGATCACGCTGAAGGGCGAGGATGTCACCGGCCTCTCGCCGCGCCGCATGATGCGGCGGGGCATGTTCTACATCCCGCCCGATCGGCGGGACGAAGGCCTGGTGATGATCCGCTCCTGCCGCGAGAACATGAGCCTGCCGTCCCTCGATCAGCCGCCCTTCTCGCTCGGCCGCTTCGCGATCAACCGGCGGGGAGAGGCTCGCCGAGCCAACGAGCTCGCCGAGCGCATGAACCTTCAGCCGCGTCGCATCGAGCGGAGTGTCGACCACTTTTCCGGCGGCAACCAGCAGAAGGTGCTGCTGGCCAAGAGCCTGACCCGCGCGGTCGATGTTTACGCATTCGATGAGCCGACCGTCGGCGTCGACGTCGCGACGCGCGCGTCCATCTACGGGTTCATCCGCGACCTCTGCGAGGCCGGCGCCGCCGTCGTGCTGATCTCCTCGGACCTGCCCGAGATCCTCCACCTCACTCACCGGGCCTACGTCTTCTATCGCGGGCGCGTCCAGGCGGAGCTTGCCGGTGACGAAATCACCGAGGAGAATCTGTTGCGCCACTTCTTCGAACGGGAGGCTGCCTGATGAGTCCGCCATCGAGGAACGGCGCAACGGCCGACTCGCGGTCCGCGTTTCACTGGCTGAAGCTCGTTTTCGTCCGGCTGGGCGTCCTCCCCTTCCTGCTGATCGTCGCTCTCGTCACGTTCACGCTGGCGTCCGACAACTTCCTGACCGTGAGCAATCTGACCAACGTCGTCCGGCAGTCGGTCTACCTGATGATCGTCGCTCTGGGGCAGATGCTGGCGCTCCTGACCGGCGGCTTCGACCTCTCGGTCGGCACCATTGTCGCGATCACCTCCGTGGTCGGTGCCATGGCGATGGCCGCAGCGGCGACGGCGATGCCCGACACCGTGTGGCTCGCGATCGCCCTCGGATGCCTTGCCGGTGTCCTCGCCGGAACCTCCGTCGGCCTCCTCAACGGCATCGGCGTCTCGGTGTTCGGTGTCTCGCCGTTCATCATGACCCTCGGCATCTCGTCGGTCGGCTTCGGCGCTGGGCTCTACATCACCGGCGGAGTGCCCGTGTATGGCATGCCGATCGAGTTCGGCGACATCTTCGGCTTCGGCACGCTGTTCGGAATCCCGGTTCCGATCTATTTTGCCGTCGGGCTCGTCGTTCTGGTCTATCTGCTCGTCAACGGCACGCGGCTCGGCCGCTATTTCTACGCCGTCGGCGGCAACGTCAAAGCCGCGCGCCTGTCCGGCATCAACACCCGGCTGACGCTGTTCGTCACCTATGTGCTGTGCGCATTCCTCGCCGCCGTCTCGGGCATGCTCCTCACCGCGCGGCTCGACACCGGCGAGGCCAATGTCGGCGCCTCGCTGCCGCTCGAATCGATCGCGGCCTGCGTCATCGCCGGCGTGTCGCTGCGCGGCGGGGTCGGGCGCGTCGAGAACGTGGTTCTTGGCGCCCTGTTCATCGTCCTCGTCCAGAACGGCATGAACCTCGCGCGGATCGGCAGCTACCTGCAGATGGTGGTGCTGGGCGGGCTGCTGATCCTGGCGGTGATCGCCGATCAGATCAGGCTTCGCTACATCGCGGCAATGAACGACTGACGACGCGCGGCCGAACCGGGACGCGAGAGGAAACGGACGGCGGGCACAAGGGAGCGAATGATGACGGTCATCAACTGCGACATGGGCGAGGGCTTCGGCCTCTATAGAATGGGCGATGATGAAGGCCTGATGCCGCACATCACCGTCGCCAATGTCGCCTGTGGCTTCCACGCCTCCGATTTCAGTCACATGCACCGCACGGTGCGGCTGGCCAAACGAATGGGCGTCAAGGTCGGCGCCCACCCCTCCCTGCCCGACCTCCAGGGCTTCGGCCGGCGTGAGATGAAGATCGGCCGCGAGGAACTGGCCGACTGCCTCATCTACCAGATCGGCGCCCTGAAGGGGTTCCTCGACGCCGAGGGGATCGCGCTCAACCACATCAAGCCGCACGGCGCGCTCTACGGCATGGCTGCCCGGATGGAGCACGCGGCCGAAGCCGTCTGCGACGCGGCCGATGTCTACCAGGTCCCGCTGATGGGCATGATCAACACGCTGCACGAGAGCATCTACACCGCCCGTGGCCACGAATTCATCGCCGAGTTCTATGCCGATCTCGACTACTCCGACGACGGCTTCGTCATCATCACCCGCGACCACCCGCCGGTGGACACCGCCAAGGCCGCCGAGCGCTGCGTGCGCGCCGTCCGCGAAGGGAAGACGACCTCGGTGAGCGGGAAGGACGTCGCCGTCCGAGCCGACGCCATCTGCGTCCATTCGGACACGCCGAACGCGGTCGACATCGCGCGAACCGTGAAGGCCGCGGTGGCGCCCTGGCTCGACGCGGCCTGATCGTCCCTGCCCGCAGCCGGGGTTTCAGCCAACACAGGGTTCCGCGGAACTGGAAGGAAGACCAACCATGGCGACCAAACAGATACTCTCCCTGCTCCCGGGCATCTTCTATCGCAGCCCGGCGCCCGATCAGCCGCCCTACAAGTCCGAGGGCGATGCGGTCGCCGTCGGCGACGTCGTCGGACTGGTCGAGGTGATGAAGACCTTCCACGAGATCAAGGCGGACAGCGCCGGAACGCTGACCCGCTTCCTGATCGACAACGAGGATGCGGTCATGGCCGGCCAGCCGGTCGCCGAGGTCGCCGGCTGAACGCTGCACCGGGACGACGATGGCGATTTCCAAGCTCCTGATTGCCAACCGCGGCGAAATCGCGCTCCGCATCATCCGCGCCGCGCGCGAGCAGAACATCGCGACGGTACAGGTGCACAGCACCGCGGACGCCGACTCGCTGGCCGTCCAGCTCGCCGACGAGGCTGTCGAGATCGGACCGCCGTCGGCGGCGAAGTCGTATCTCAACATCGACGCAATTCTCGCCGCGGCCGAGTCCACCGGCGCCGACGCGATCCATCCCGGTTATGGCTTTCTCGCCGAGAACCCGGCCTTTGCCGACCGGGTCGCCGTCGCCGGCCTGACTTTCGTCGGCCCCTCCGGGGCGACGATCCGGCTGATGGGAGACAAGGTGGCCGCACGCGAGGTGGCGGCTGCTGCCGGCGTCGCGACCGTTCCCGGCAGTGAAGGGCGGATCGACGATCTCGACGCCGCGCGCGCGTGCGCCGCCGGGATCGGCTTCCCCGTCATGATCAAGGCAGCCGCAGGGGGCGGCGGGCGCGGTATCCGCGTCGCCCACGACCTTGCCGAATTCGAGCGCCTGTTCCCGCAGGCCAGCGCCGAGGCCAAGGCCGCCTTCGGCGACGGCGGCCTCTATGTCGAGAAGCTGATCGAACGGGCCCGCCACATCGAGGTTCAGATCCTCGGCGACGGCGAGGACGTGATCCATTGCTTCGAGCGGGAGTGCTCGCTCCAGCGGCGCCGGCAGAAGGTATGGGAGGAGGCGCCGTCCGCAGCGCTTCCGGCGGATATTCGCAATGACCTCTGCGCCTCCGCGGTGGCGCTCGCCAAATCCGTTCGCTACTCCGGCGCCGGCACGCTCGAATATCTCTACGACGACGCCACCGGAGCCTTCTACTTCATCGAGATGAATACCCGCATCCAGGTCGAGCATCCGGTGACCGAATGGATCACCGGCATCGATCTCGTCGGCGAGATGCTACGCATTGCCGGCGGCGCGCCGCTGCGCTTCGGCCAGAGCGAGGTTCGCACGCGCGGTCACGCGATCGAGGTCCGCCTCAATGCCGAGGACCCCGCCAACGGATTCCTGCCGGCGCCTGGCACCGTCGCCGGTCTGCGCGTTCCCGGCGGCCCCGGAGTCCGCTTCGACACCATGCTCTACGCGGGCTACACCATCCCGCCGTTCTATGATTCCCTGCTCGGCAAGCTGGTCGTCTGGGGCGAGGACAGGCCCCACGCCATCGCGCGGCTGAAATCGGCCCTCGGCGAGCTCGACGTCGCCGGCATCAAGACCACCGCGCCACTCTTCCTCGCCCTTGCGGACGAGGAGGACATACGCGAGGGCAACATCCACACCCGTTGGCTTGAGCACTGGCTCACATCCAATTCCAAAACCTTGTCGCGATGAATGAGAGGGGGCAACCCATGGCAGCCCGATACAGCTTTGGCGGGGACGAGCATATCTTCGTCGAGGTCGACGAAGCGATGTCGCTCGAAGCGTTCTTCAAGAGCCTGTCGATCACCAACGCCGTGCGCGAGTCGAAGATCGACGGGGTCACCGAGATCTGTCCGGCCAATGCCTCGTTCCAGGTCAAGTTCGACCCCGACCGCATCGCGCCCGACGACCTCCTGGCCGAGCTGAAGGCGCTCGAATCGACCGCCAGCCAGGCCGAGGCGGTGCTTGCGACCCGCATCGTCGAGATCCCGGTGTTCTACCAGGACCCCTGGACCCATGAGACCCTGATGCGCTTCCGCGAACGGCACCAGGAGCCCAAGTCGACCGACATCGAATACGCCGCCAAGGTCAACGGACTGGGCTCGGCCGACGACTTCATCAAGGCGCATTCGGGCGCGCCCTGGTTCGTCTCGATGGTCGGGTTCGTCGCCGGACTGCCGTTCCTCTACCAGATGGTCGAGCGCAAGCGGCAGCTCCAGGTGCCGAAATACCTCCGCCCCCGCACCGACACCCCGAAACTCACCATCGGACACGGTGGCTGCTTCGGCTGCATCTATTCGGTGCGCGGCGCCGGCGGCTACCAGATGTTCGGCATCACGCCGATGCCGATCTTCGACCCCAAGCAGGAGATCAGCTATTTGCGGGACTTCATGGTCTTCTTCCGGCCCGGGGACATCGTGAAGTGGAAGCCGGTCGACCGCGACGGCTACGACGCCGCGGTGGCCGATGTCGATGCCGGGCGGTTCGCGCCGCGCATGGCGAACGTCACCTTCGACCTCAACGCGTTCAATGCCGGTCCCGACGCCTACAACCAGAAGCTCGAGGAGGCCCTGCGGTGAGCATCAAGGTCATCCATCCCGGCCTGGCGACGACGATCCAGGACCTCGGCCGTCCCGGCTACTATCACCTCGGTATCCCGATTTCGGGCGCCATGGACCGGCTGGCGTTGCGGAGCGCCAACCTTCTGGTCGGCAACGACGAAGGGGCGGCCGGCTTGGAATCCGTCTTCGTCGGGCCGGAACTGGAATTCACTCAGGATGCCATGGTCGCCGTCTGCGGTGCGGAACTGCCACCCAGGGTCGACGGCGAGCCGCGCGAGACCTGGACGGCCTTTCCGGTGAAGGCGGGGCAGGTCCTGTCCTTCGATTTCCTCAAGGGCGGCGCGCGCGCCTATATCGCCATTTCGGGCGGCATCAACACCGAGCCCAAGCTTAGCAGCCGCTCGACCTACGCGATCGGCGCGCTCGGCGGGGTGAACGGCCGTGCCGTCCAGCCGGGCGACACGCTGCCGCTCGGCAACGGCGCGAAAGCGGTCAGGGAAGGGCTCGCCGTTCCGCAGGCGCTGCGGCGCGGACCCGGCAACCCGGCGGAGCTGCGCGTGCTGCCCGGCCTCTACTGGCACCGCATCACCGAACAGGCGCAGAAGGACTTCTTCGACGATACCTGGAAGGTGGCCAATGAGGCGGACCGGATGGGCTACCGTTTCCAGGGCGGCAAGCCGCTCGAATTCGTCGAGCGTGAACAGCCCTTCGGTGCCGGTGCGGACCCCTCCAACATCACCGATGCCTGTTATCCCTATGGCTCGGTACAGGTGCCGAGCGGTACCGAGCCGATCATCCTGCACCGCGATGCGGTGTCGGGCGGCGGCTATTTCATGATCGGAACGGTCATTTCCGCCGACATGGACCTGATCGGACAGTTGCAGCCGCATACGCCGACAAACTTCGTGCAGGTGGACATGGAAGAGGCGCTGGCTGCCCGGCAGGAACGCGCTGCCACGCTTTCTGCAATTCGTGAAACGCTTGCCGGGCAACGGGCCTGACAACAGGAAAGGAATTTGACCATGACAACCCGTAACACGCTTCCCGCAGCACTGGCGCCGACGCTGGCCGAAACGCTTTGGCCCTCGGACAATGCCATGCTGCGCAATCTCATTCTGGCGGTCGGCGGATCCCTTGCGCTGTGGATCAGTGCCAAGGTACAGGTACCGTTCTATCCCGTTCCCATGACCATGCAGACTTTCATGGTGCTGGTGATTGCCATGGCCTTTGGCTGGCGCCTGGGCGCGGCGACCGTACTGCTCTATCTGGCAGAGGGCGCGGCAGGCCTTCCGGTCTTTGCCGGTACGCCGGAACGCGGCATCGGCATTGCCTACATGATGGGTCCGACGGGCGGCTATCTTGCCGGCTTCCTGGCGGCTGCCGCCCTTGCCGGCTGGCTTGGCGAACGAGGCTGGGACCGCAACGCCGTCACCACGCTGCTGGCCATGGTAATCGGTACGGCCGTGATCTTTCTCTTCGGAGCCCTGTGGCTTGGTGCCGTGATCGGCTGGGACAAGCCTGTGCTTGAACTGGGTGTCACGCCGTTTCTGCCTGGCGCGGCATTCAAGATTGCGCTTGCGGCTGCTGTATTGCCACTTGTGTGGCGGCACGTGTCGAGACGCTAAGTCGGCAAGTTACGGCGATTTGAAACAGCCGGGGCGCGGGCCCTTTATCCAGAGGGTCCGTCCGCATCGATGCCGATCACCGCATATGGAATCCATCTCGTCAGGTGCCGTCGATTGATCCGGCCGGCAAGGCTTCAGGCTCGGACGGGTAACATTTGGAGGCAAGCATGCTGCTTCGGAGATACATGTGATGGAGCCGGAAGTCGTGTTTCCAACTTCTGTGAAAGAAGCGCTTGCCATTCTCGATGGGCATCCGGGCGATGCGAAGATCGTTGGGGGGGCAACATGGCTGATGCGGGCGGGGCTCCGTGGTGACAAGCTCCCGACCATTCTTGTTTCGCTGGCACGCGTGGAGCATTTCACTTCGATTTCCGAACAGAGCAAGGGCTGGACAATCGGTCCCATGGTTACCCATGAAGATCTGGCAAGGCGCTTCGGTACCGCGACGCCGCTCAGGGCTCTCGGGCAGGCTGCGGGCCTGTCAGCTAATCCGGGTGTAAGGCGTCTCGCGACACTGGGCGGCAACATTGCGACTGAAAGTTTTGCTGCTGCCGATCTCGTGCCTGCACTCGTCGCACTTGATGCATCGCTGACGGTTGCAGACAGCAACGGGACGATCCGTTTTTCGGTTGAGGATTTTCTCCACGGCAGGTCTTACCGATCGGAGGCTTGCATCATCACCGGCATCGAGATCGAAGATACCGGCTATCTCAGTGCTCATGCCCGGCAGACAATGCGTCAGGCCGGCGAATATCCCGTCGCCATCGTCACTGTAGCAGCGAAGTTGTCCCAGGACCGCAGGATCGAGGCTTTGCGGATTGCAGTCGGTTCCGTCGAACCGACGGCGCGCCGGTGGGAGGCGCTTGAAAGCCAGCTTATCGACCAGGCATTGGATTCTGCCGGGATCAGGGCCGCCGCCGAGGCAAATCTGGGGGTTTTCACGCCCCGTGAGGGTGTTGATGCGCCCTCATGGTACCGGCTGGAAATATTGCCGCATCTCGTCTGCGCGGCTTTCGCGGAAATCGGAAAACAGGTTCAGGGATGACCCGATGGCAACAAGCTTCAGACTAAACGGCGAAACGGTCATCTATCATGGTGATCCCCGTACATCGCTGCTGAATGTACTGCGTGACACCTATCGGCTGACCGGAGCCAAGGCGGTCTGCGAGGAAGGCTTTTGCGGAGCCTGCACCGTCCATGTCGATGGCGAGGCCGTTCCGTCCTGCTTGCGCCCGGTAGGTCTCGTTGCCGACTGTTCCGTCACAACGATCGAGGGCCTTGCGGAGCGCGATGCGCCGCACGCGCTGCAGGCTGCTTTCCGGAAACATGACGTGGTTCAGTGCGGAATGTGTTTTCCCGGCATGGTGATGAGCCTTTCCAAGCTGCTCGAGGAAAATCCGTCACCCAGCCGCGAGGAGGTCAAGCGGGGAATGACCGGCAACATGTGCCGTTGTACCGGCTACGAGCGCATTATCGATGCGGTGATGTCGCTGCAGGACAATGCTGAGGCAAGACCATGAGCGGCGGATACGATGCTTCCACTGCGGTGATGGACTATCCGCGATGTGATGCACAGGACAAGCTTGCCGGGCGAACACGCTACACGGTTGATCGCGCCGGCCCGGAAACGCTGAAGGCTGTTTTGTTCCGGTCGAACATTACCGCTGCCCGGATCGTCCGACTCAATGTCGAGGCCGCGCGGCGTGCACCTGGCGTGCGTGCGATTGCGACGGCGGCCGATGCACCGGGGAAATTCGGGCTCGGCATAGCCGACCATGTCCTCTTTGCCGGCGATGTCATCCGCCATCACGGAGAACCGATAGCCGCGATTGCAGCCGATACAATGGAACAGGCAAAAGCGGCAATGGAGCTCATAGAGCTTGAGCTCGATCCTCTGCCGGCAATGCTGACGATGGAGGCGGCGCTGGCAAAGGGTGCCCGCGAAATCCATGCCGACTGGAAGGACTACGAGATACTGCTTGAGGGTGCCAAGCGGGGCGGCAATGTGGCTTGGGAAGCCACCGTGGAACGCGGCGATAGCGATGCCGCTTTTTCCCGTGATGACGTTACCATCGTCGAGGGCTGCTATCGGGTCGGCCGGCAGAGTCATGTCCCGTTCGAACCGCGCGCCGTCAACGCCCGCTTCGAAGACGGACGGTTCAACATCGAGACTTCAACTCAAGTGCCCTGGACTGTTCGAAGCGTCACCGCACGGGCGCTTGGCATTCCCGAATCCCATGTAAGGGTGACTGTGCCTGCAGTCGGCGGCGGATTTGGCCTGAAATTCGACTGTACGCTCGAACCCTATGCGGCAGTCCTGGCAAAGATGACAGGGCGCAGCGTTTCCCTCATCAATTCACGCCGCGAGGAACAACTGACCTGCCTGTGCCGCGAAAATGCCGAAATCCGTATCCGTTCTGCGGTTACGCCGGACGGCGAAATCGTTGGCCGCGAGGCAACCGTTCTGATGGATTGCGGGGCCTATGGCGGTGAACAGGTGTTCCTCACCACGATGACCGCACATACGCTCGGCGGCAACTACCGCGTCGGTGCCGTCAAGCTGGCAAGCCGGGCTGTCTATACCAACACCCCGCCCAACGGTGCGTTCCGGGCTTGCAACGGTGTCTACAACACCTTTGTCCTGGAGCGGCACACCGACGAGATCTGCAGGGAAATCGGCCTGGATCCGATAGAGTTTCGCCGCCGCAATGCAATTGGTAACGGCGACGTCGGCGCGACTGGACAAGTCTTTGAGGGCGATGTGCTGCGCCCGATGCTGGAGCGCATGGTGGAGAAGTACCCCTACGCGTCATCGGTGGAATCGGCCAGGGATGGCTGGAAGCGAGGTCGCGCCACGACGATTGGAACCTGGTTCGTTTTCGTCGGACCTTCCGCTGCCACCGTAAACCTGAATGCCGATGGCAGCGCCACACTGGTCACGTCCGGTGTTGAGATCGGTTCCGGATCAATGATGCAGTCGTTGCCGCAAATTATCGCCTCGGAACTGGGCATTGAACCGGATGCGGTGATTGTCAAATCTGCCGACACGGATGCATCAGGCCGTGATCTGGGCGTCGGTGGCGGCCGCCAGACGGTTTCTCTGGGGGCAGCCAGCGCTGCGGCCTGCGCCGATGTACGTGAGAAGGTTCTCGCTGTTGCCGGTGAGTTGTTGCAGGCCGAAGCCTCGCGGCTTGTTCTGAAGGACGGACGGGTGGAGTTCCGCGACGGAGCCGGCGGTTCCGTCAGGCTGACCGATGTAATTGCCCGCGCCGAGGCGACGGTTGGGCCTGTTTCCGGTAGTGGTGCATTCACGGCGCCGGGTGTTGCAGCCATGCCCGGTTGTGCGGCGGGGCACTTCATTGACGCCATCGATATTCCGGTCTTTGCCGTTCACGATTGCGAGCTTGATGTCGAGATCGCCACCGGGCGCGTTGTTGTGCGCAATTACCGCGTGATTCAGGATGTGGGCCGGGCAATCAATCCGCGCGCTGTCCATAGTCAGGTCCAGGGCGGAGTTGTGCAGGGACTGGGTTATGCCCTGCATGAGGAAATCACAATTAACGATAAGGGCTTTTTCGACCAATCCGGGTTCGAGACCTACCGGATTCCATTGGCGGGAGATGTCATCCCCGTTGATCTGGAGATGTATGAGGGCGCGCCGTCCATCGGCCCGCTCGGCACGAAGGGGGCCGGTGAAGTGCCCATTCTGAATGTCGGCGCGACGATTGCCTGCGCTGTTGCCAACGCGACCGGAAAGCAGGTTTCGGAACTGCCGCTGACGCCGCCGAGGGTCCTTGGACTGTTGAAAGACGGGACGGAAGCCATCAGACTGGACCACATCAGCCGGAACTGGCGAGAGAACGTCATCTCCAAGTAAGATTGATCGCGCTGCAGATTTCACGAGGATCAAAGCGCAAGGGCGGTGTATCAACTCACAAGCGTCGCTAGACGCTTCCGCGCGGCAGTGGAAAACGCTGTTTTTCCAAGGGATAGCAGTGCGGTGCAGCAATTTTGATGTGCGTACATCAAATTTTCATTGACATGAGGGGCGTACCTCAAATAGCGTGAGGCAACCTTAGCCCGGGCGCTTGATGATGCGCAGGTGCAAGGTTGCCAACCCATTGGGAGGAGAAACATGAGAATCGTGAAACTCGCCACCGCTTGCGCGGTTTCGGCGCTTGCTGCGGCCTATTCCACCAGCGCACAGGCTCAGTCGAATGAATTGACCCTTTGCTGGGCTGCATGGGACCCTGCAAACGCACTCGTCGAACTTTCCAAGGATTTTGAGGAAAAATCCGGAATCAAGATGAATTTCGAGTTCGTGCCGTGGCCGAACTTCGCAGACCGCATGCTCAACGAACTGAACTCCGGCGGCAAACTGTGCGATCTCCTCATCGGTGACTCGCAATGGATCGGCGGCGGTGCCGAGAACGGCCATTACATCAAGCTGAACGACTTCTTCGACAAGGAAGGCATCAGCATGGACGATTTCGCGCCTGCGACCGTCTATGCCTATTCCACCTGGCCGAAAGGCACGCCGAACTATTACGCGCTGCCGGCGATGGGCGATGCCAATGGCTGGTTCTATCGCAAGGACTGGTTCTCCAGACCGGAAATCCAGGAAGCCTTCAAGGCCGAATACGGCCGCGATCTGGCCGAACCCAAGACCCAGAAGGAACTGATGGAAATCGCCAAGTTCTTCCAGGGGCGGGAAATCGATGGCCAGACGGTTTACGGCGCCTCCATCTTCACGGAGCGCGGTTCGGAAGGCATCACCATGGGGGCCACCGGCGCGCTGTATGCCTGGGGTTTCAAGTATGAAAACACCCCCGGCAAGTACGACATGGAAGGTGCCGTGAACTCGGCGGAAGCCGTCGAGGCACTCGAGTTCTACAAGGACTTCTACAAGTGCTGCACGCCTCCCGGATATGACAACGCCTACATGGAGCAGTCGCTCGATGCGTTCAAATCCGGCCAGGTCGCCATGGCGATGAACTGGTTCGCCTTCTTCCCCGGCCTTTATGCCGATCCGAATACCGGTGGCGACAAGATCGACTTCTTCGTCAATCCGCCGCAAAACGTGGCTGCCTCGACCCTTGGCGGGCAGGGCATCTCGGTTGTCTCCTATTCCGACAACGTTGAAGGTGCGCTTTCCTATATCAAGTGGTTTGCGCAGCCCGATGTTCAGAGCCGCTGGTGGTCGATGGGTGGCTATTCCTGCCACAAGTCGGTTCTCGACGATCCGAACTTCGTCAATACCGCGCCTTTTGCCGGCGACTTCCTTCAGGCGATGGGTGGCGTTCAGGACTTCTGGCAGGAGCCGGCCTATGCCGAACTGCTGCTCGCAATGCAGGAGCGTCTCCACAACTATATCGTGGCCGACCAGGGCACTGCCAAGGAAGCGCTTGACGGCCTGATCGAGGACTGGACCGAGGTCTTCGAGGACGAAGGCAAGCTGTAACCGGCTCTTTCAGCCCGGCCGCCCAGGCGGCCGGGTTTTCCCTTATGTTGCTTTTTGGTCGGCATTGTGCCGAAAGGATGAGTCATGTCTCAGTCGGCAATGGATAGTCTGGCGCAAAAGACGCCGGAACCGGTTGCGCGCAGGATCAGGGGACTTTCGGACCGAACGATTGCCTGGCTGTTCGTCGCTCCGACCATCTTCCTGCTGCTGGCCATCAACATCTTTCCGCTGATCTGGACGGTCTATCTGTCCTTCACCGACTACCGGGCCAACCGCCTGAACCGTGCCGTCGAGTGGGTTGGCCTGAAAAACTACCAGCGCATCCTGACCGATGACGGCATCTGGATGAACATGCAGGCGACGGCGCATTTCCTGTTCTGGACGCTGTTCTTCCAGGTGCTGATCGGTTTCACGCTGGCCTGGCTGATCAACAAGAAATTCAAGGGCAACGACCTGTGGACCACCATCATCGTGCTGCCGATGATGCTTTCGCCGGCAGTGGTGGGCAACTTCTGGACCTTTCTCTACCAGCCGCAGATCGGCCTGGTGAACTACGTCATCGAGTTTTTTACCGGCATTCCTGCCAACTCGTTTTCCATGCTCGGTTCGGTGACGCTGGCACCCTGGGCGATCGTCATCGTCGATACCTGGATGTGGACCCCCTTCGTGATGCTGATCTGCCTTGCGGGGCTGCGCAGCATTCCAGACTACATCTATGAGGCGGCTGAGATCGACCGGGCGAGCAAGTGGCGGCAGTTCTGGACCATCACCGTGCCGATGGTGCTGCCCTTCCTGATGCTCGCCGTGCTGTT
>JAGRKZ010000193.1 GCA_020442065.1 Bauldia sp. | reverse complement strand
GCCTCAAGGAAGGGCTGACGGTCTACCGCGACCAGGAATTCTCCTCCGACATGCGCTCGCGCGGCGTCAAGCGCATCGCCGATGTCCGCACCCTTCTTGCCCGGCAGTTTCCGGAGGACGCCGGTCCCCTCGCCCATCCGGTGCGGCCCGAGGTCTATTCCGAGATCAGCAACTTCTACACCGCTACCGTCTACGACAAGGGCGCCGAGGTCGTGCGGATGCTCCGGACCCTGCTCGGCGATGCCGGCTTCCGTCAGGGGATGGACCTCTACTTCGAGCGCCATGACGGCGAGGCGGTCACGATCGAGGACTTCCTCGCCGCCTTTGCCGACGCCACCGGCACCGACCTCGGTCAGTTCGCGCTCTGGTACTCCCAGGCCGGCACACCGGAGCTGAGCGCCCGTGGGCATTACGATCCCGACGCCCGCACCTATTCCCTTACCCTGGCCCAGACCATCCCGCCGACGCCGGGGCAAAGCGCCAAGCGGCCGATGCACATTCCCGTCCGCTTCGGCCTCGTGGGTCCGAACGGCGCCGACATCGATGCGGCGGGTGTCAGCGGCGGTGCGGTCGACGGCGACGTCATCCACCTCACTGCCGCCGAGCAGACCTTCGTGTTCGAAGGCGTCGGTGCCCGGCCGATTCCCTCGCTGCTCCGCGGCTTCTCGGCGCCGGTCAAGCTGGACCTGCCGCTCGCGCCGGAGGAAAATCTGTTCCTGCTGCGCACCGATGCGGACGCCTTCAACCGCTGGCAGGCGGCCCAGCGTCTCGCCAACGCGGCGCTTATCGACGGTGTCGCGAAGGCCCGTTCCGGCGAGGCGATGGTCTTCGACCTCGCGTTCATCGACGCCCTCGCCGAGGTCGCCGAGAACGATGCGCTGGAACCGGCCTTCCGCGCCCAGGTCCTGCGGCTTCCGGCCGAGTCCGACATCGCCCGGGAAATCGGCCGCGACATCGACCCCGATGCCATCGCCACCTCCCGCAACAGCCTTCGCGCCGCCATCGCAGAGCGCATCGGCGGACGTCTCACGGCGCTGGCGGGCCAACTCGCCGGGCATGGCCCCTTCAGGGCCGACGCCGAGTCGGCCGGCCGGCGCGCGCTGGTCAACGTCGCCCTCGATCTCACCACCGGCAACCGCGACCCCAGGGCCGTCCGGGCCATCGTCACCCGCTTCCGGTCGGCCGACAACATGACCGACCGCGTCGCCGCGCTCTCGACCCTGGCCCAGGGCGCCTTCCCCGAGCGGGTCGAGGCCTTTGGCGCCTTCTACCAGCGCTACCGCAACGATGCGCTCGTCCTCGACAAGTGGTTCATGCTCCAGGCGATGGTTCCCGCTGCGGCGACCCTCGACGAGGTCCGTCTCCTCCAGTCCCATCCGGCCTATTCGATCACCAATCCCAATCGCATCCGCTCGCTGATCGGCGGCTTCGCCGCCGGCAACCAGACCCAGTTCAACCGCCCCGATGGCGCCGGCTACGACTTCGTCGCCGACGTCGTGCTCTGTCTCGACCGCCGCAACCCGCAGACCGCGGCGCGGCTCCTCGTCAATTTCCGCTCCTGGAAGGCGCTCGAGGCGGGACGGCGGGCCAAGGCCGAGGCGGCGCTGCGCCAGATCGCGGCCGCCGACGGCCTCTCCCCCGACACCCGCGACATCATCGATCGCACGCTGGCATAGGACGTGGCAGGCCTTGCGATTTTCCCATTGACTTGATCCCCAGCTTGTTCCCGTACTCGGGAAGCGAGGCGACGCTGTTCTTCCACCTCTCGGGATGTGCCGAGTGATGACGCTCATTCGCGCCGGAGATCATGGAGGAGCGCTGTGCGCTTGCCGGCGCTGGCTGCGAAAAGCCGGTCGCCTGTCTGATGTGGCCTGACAACGATCTGAGCTGGAGTGATGTGCCGGTGGCAGCCTGCCGGATCGTCCGGCAAAGCCTCCGAGGCTGGCCGTGAGGCCGCTGGCCAAAGCCGTAACCTACGCTCTGCTGGCGGTATGGTCGCTTGTCTGCCTGCTTCCGGTCTACTGGGTCGCCATCACGTCGATCAAGGGCATCGAGGACATCGACCGGCCGCCGGGCTATGTGCCCTTCGTGGACTTCCAGCCTTCGCTCGAAGCGTGGCGCTTCATCCTGTTTGAGCACAACGAGAACCTCGTCTCGCGCCTGGTGAATTCGGCAGTGATCGGCAGCGTCGCCACGCTACTGACGGTCGTCACGAGCGGCATGGCGATCTACGGGCTCACACGATTTCATTCCACGATGCGGTGGTCGGCTCTCATCGGCGCTCTGCTTCTGTTCGGGGTCGGCCCCGTATTGGCTTCTGCTTCGGGGTCGGTTTCTCTCGCGGCGCTGTTGGCATGGACGCTTGCGGGCCTTGCGCTTGCCTATGGGCTTCGTCGACGGGGGCCGGTCATATCGGCCTCCGCGGCCACGACCATGATGCTGGCAACCCGGGTGTTGCCTCCGGTCGTCCTGGTTCTGCCGCTGTATGTCCTGGCGCAAGCAACAGCCATGCGCGACACGTTGATCTTCATGATCTTTGTCTACGCAGGCATCAACATCCCGGTGGCAGTTTGGCTTCTCATGCCAGTGCTGGGATCTGACGCAACGGATCAGGAAGAATCCGCTCAGCTCGATGGCGCCTCCCATCTGACAATCTTCTTCACCATTCTCCTCCCCATCGTGCGGTCCAGTGTCATCGCCATCGGCTTGATCATATTCATATTATGCTGGAACGAGTATCTCTTCGCCGCCTATCTGACAGCCGACCACGCGCTCACCTTGCCGCCCTGGGCGGTGGGCCAGCTCTCGATGAAGGAGGCTCAGGTCGGGGGCGGGGCGGAAGAATTGGCTCATCTTTCGGCCGCCACCATAGTCATGATGTTTCCGGCCTTGGTCTTTGCGGTGTTTGCCCTGAGACAACTCAGCCGCACGATCTCCGGAAGACAGCCCTGAGGTGATGGGTACCGAAGCGGACCGCGCCGGCAGCTTGCACAAAAGTTCCTGAGCAGGCGGCGCGGCTGGATCGATCAATGAGTCGTTCGCCGCCGCTGCTGCGTACCCGCTGAGTCGTCGTTAACCATTTCTTACTGGACAACACGATTCGGCTCGATTCAAATGCACTGATTCGGGGGGTGGCGTAACCCGAAAGGCGCTGCAAATAGCGCAGGATAGCACGAGCGAAAGGGGGCCTCGCATGGCGCGGGCAGAGGCGGTCGAGCCGTCTGTCGCGAAGCGACTTCTGTTGTCCGGATTCGGACTGCCGAGACGAGCCGCCGTCTCCGGACACGCCCGGCTCCTCGCTCGCCCCGCTTATCAGCGCCTGCTGGCCGCGGAGCCCCTGCTCCGTCGTCTCATCCCGGTCCTCATCGTCATCTTTCTCGTCATCGTCGGCCTTGCCCGTTTCGTCGAGCTCTACCAGCTCCGCTCCGAGCGCGAGTACGACGCCCGCGAGACCATGAGCCTCATCGCCTCGGTGCTGACCAGCTCGCTCGCCGATCTGGCCGGCTCCGAGCCGCCGTCCGCGATTGCCGTGCTCAACGCGCTCGCCGATGCCCTGCCGCCGGGCGCTACCGGGGATGGCCGCCGCATCTACGTGGCCAATGGTGACGGCAAGGTCATCGCCACCGCGCCGCGGAACATGGACCGCGAAGGCCTGCCACTGACAGACATTCTCGGCGAGGCCCAGCCGCTCACTGTCTTCGGTGCGCGCGCCGGCGTCCTCGACCTTGTGCTTCCCGACGGCACCGAAGCCCTCGCCACCGTCCACCACATCGCTGGCGGCCCTGCCGCGGTGGCCATCGTCACGCCAATCGCCTCGGTTCTCGACGACTGGCGCGCCGACGTCTCACTCAACGTCGCAATCTTCATCGGCACCAGCGCCATCCTCATCGTCATCCTCTACGGCTACTTCGCCCAGTCGAGCCGTGCGCTCGAGGCGGACGAAATCTACTCCGCCACCCACGAGCGCTTCGAGACCGCGCTGATGCGCGGCCGCTGCGGCCTGTGGGACTGGGACCTCGCCCGCGGCCGCATGTTCTGGTCGCGATCGATGTTCGAGATCATTGGCCAGGACCAGCGCGACGACCTGATCGGCTTCGGCGAGGTCGCGCGCATGATCCATCCCGATGACGGCGACCTGATGGCCCTCGCCGAGTCGCTCTACGATCGCGGCGAAGCCACCGTCGACCGCATGTTCCGCATGCGCCATGCCGACGGCCGCTGGATCTGGCTTCGCGCGCGCGCCGAGCTGGTCGACCGCGATTCCGGCGAGCCCCACCTGATCGGCATCGCCGTCGACGTCACCGAGCAGATGCGTCTGGTCGAGCGCTCCAAGACCGCCGACATCCGCCTGCGGGACGCGATCGAGACCATCTCCGAGGCCTTTGTCCTGTGGGATGCCGACAATCGCCTGGTAATGTGCAATTCCAAGTACCAGCAGCTCCACGGCATGCCCGATGCCGCCCTCGTCCCCGGCACCCCCTACGCCGAGGTGATCGCTGCGGGCCGCAAGCCGCTGGTCCGCGCCCAGGTCGCCTCAGAGGGCCGCCCGGAGGAAGGGGCGCGAAGCTTCGAGCTCCAGCTCGAGGACGGCCGCTGGCTGCAGATCAACGAGCGCCGCACCAAGGACGGCGGCTTCGTCTCGGTCGGCACCGACATCACCCAGCTCAAGCGCCACGAGGCGAAGCTGATCGATGGCGAGCGGCGGCTGATGGCGACCATCGCCGACCTCCGCCAGTCGCGCCAGAAGCTCGAGCTGCAGGCGCGGCAGATGGTCGAGCTCGCCGAAAAATACGCCGAGGAGAAGGACCGGGCCGAGGACGCCAACCGCTCCAAGTCGGAGTTCCTCGCCAACATCAGCCACGAGCTGCGGACTCCGCTCAACGCCATCATCGGCTTCTCGGAGATCATGCAGTCGGGAATGTTCGGCGCGCTGGGCTCGGCGAAGTACCAGGAGTACTGCCACGACATCAACGAGAGCGGCGCCTATCTTCTCGGCGTCATCAACGACATCCTCGACATGTCGCGGATCGAGGCGGGCCGTATGGCGCTCGACCATGAGGAGCTCGTTCTCGACAGCCTCGTCGAGGAGTCGATCCGCATCGTCCAGACCCAGGCGGACGCCCAGCGCATCGACGTCGTCACCGACGTCCGCGACAACCTGCGCATGCGGGGCGATCGGAAGGCCCTCAAGCAGATCATGCTCAATCTGCTCTCGAATGCGGTGAAATTCACACCGCCGGGTGGACGGATCACCGTCCGGGCGCGCACGACCGGCAACGCCGTGACCTTCTCGATCGAAGACACCGGCATCGGCATTCCGCGCGAGGCGCTGAAGAAGCTCGGCCGCCCGTTCGAGCAGGTCGGCAACCAGTTCACCAAGAGCCATCGCGGCTCCGGACTTGGCCTTGCCATCACGTCATCGCTCGCCGAGCTGCATGGCGGCGCCATGCGCATCCGCTCCCGCGAGGGACGCGGGACAATCGTCTCGGTGCGTCTGCCGGTCGACCCGTCGCCGCCGTCGCTCGCTCCGGCCGAAGACCTGCCCGAGGCAAAGCCGGCGCCGCGGAAGGTCCGGGCCTAGCCGCCGTCTACTGGTTGGCCGCCGGCAGTGCGGCGCAGAGCGCGCGGAACTGCGCAAAGGCCGCTTCGGTGTCCTTCGACGGCAGGCTGAAGTCGACGCCCGTCCCCTTCACCGCCAGGGTCTCGGCCGAGCCGAGCTCGTCGAGCGCATCGAGGCCGAACGGGACAGCGTATTCCCACTCGCCGTACATCTCTCCGAAGCTGATCGCGGGAAAGAACCCGGAGATCGGCGTGCGGTCGGGATTGTCATCGGCGATCACCGCGACGGTGATGCTCTCGTCGGCCGAGATCGCGCTCCCCAGCGCCCGGGCGTCGATACCCGACACGTTGGCGGTCCAGTCCTGGTTGGGCATGCAGGTCATCGAGAAGCCCCAGTAGGGCTCCGGCGAGTCCGCTTCGCCGGGGGCAAGCGCCGCGATCGTGCCGCCGCCGCCATCGACCGGATAGACCCGCCAGATGTCACCGTCCGCCGCCACGGCCGGCGCGACCGCCAGCGCCATGATCCCTGCCGCTAATCCAAGCCGCATCTGCCATCACCTCCTGTTTGACGGCCGGGCCGCCGTCGTCAGCGCCGTCGCCGGACCATCACCGACAGCGTCAGGTCCTCGAAGGGATAGGCCTCCGGCCGCGCCGCCAGCGCATCCTGCATCATCGCATAGAACCTGTCCGTCACAACATCCACGCCGGCTTTGGCGAACCGGAAGACCCCGTCGCGGAGGCTCGATTCACTGAACGCTCGCGTGAAGGCGGCGTAGTCGCGCGCGAAGGCCGCGACGTCGCCGGTCCGCGCCAGCGCCGCCTCATAGGGAGACGTCACGTCGTTCAGGCCGCAATGGAGCAGGTCCAGCCGGTCCGCGAGCGATCCGGTCATGGGCGCGGTCGCCTCGTCGACGGTCCGGGGCACGACCGGGAAGGCGTAGCGGGCGTAGACGTCGGCGGGAATCTCGCCCTCATCGACGAGCGCCAATGCGCAGCTGTTCATGAGCTTGAGGAGCCCGGCCGCGCTGACGCGGGCTGGATCCGGCGCCCCGTCCGTGCCGAGCATCTGGACCAGGAGCACGCCGCCGGGCTGCAGCTCCTCGGCGCGGGCGGCAAGGAAGGCCTCCCAGTCGGCCGCGGCCTGGGAGAGAATCTTGGCGCGCTGGTCCGGGGGCGCATCGGACCGATAGAGCGAGCGCGGCATGTCGAGGCCGGCGGGCTGCCGCGACAGCCAATGCGCCGAGGAACCGGACGTACCGAGCGTGACGGTCGCGGGCAGCGTCACCGGCTCGAAGAAGCTCCGGGGCGCGAACAGCGTCCGAGTGTCAGGAAAGCGCCAGAGATAGCTGCCCGGCCCGGCGAGGTTGGCCGCGAGCCCACGCCAGTCGTTGGTGGGAAGGTCGTTGTGGAGCACCGCAAACCCGGCCGCGCGGCGTGCCGAAAGGAGGGACAGCGCCGTGGTCACGGTCGCGATCGAATTCCGCCCCTCCGACGAGCCATAGTCAGCGACCGTCACCGGCGCATCGGCCGGGACCGCCAATGCCGCAACGGCCTGTTCGAGCAGTGCATCGCCGCTCGCCGCGACCTTGGCCTGAAAGGACGAGTTGGCGTCGTAGTAGCCGCCGCCCTTCATCCCCTCCGTCGCGCCCGTCATCCCGCCTCCCTCTGCCGCTTGCTGCCAGCATCGCGCGAAGCGTCGGGCCGCGCAAATCGCGGCGTCAGGCGATGGCCTTGCAGGACCACGCCTCTACCCCGCCATCCGCTCCAGCGGGAACGGCGTCGGCTCGTAGATATGGCCGATCTTCAGCTGCTCAACGGTATACGTCTCCCATTCGTGGAGCAGCCGCGCCATGCCGGCCCGGTCGTTCGCCGCGAGCAGAGGACCGAGCTCCCCGGTTACGCGATCGAATTCCTCCCTCATGCTTGGCACCGACCATTTCGTTCGTCCGCCCATGAGTTCGACACATGTCTTGCGGGCAGTTTCAAGATCACCGCGCGCCGCGTCTACGCCGACGCTTCGTAGGTGGTACCAGCGGAACGCAGTCAGCGAGAAACGCTCGGGAGAGTCGGCAAACGCCATGAAGTCATCTAGGGTCGCGATCGCCCGCAATTGAGGGAGCGCCTGCTCCTCGAGCGCTGCCGCGAAGTCGGTCGATATCTCTTCGTCCTGCCAGAACCATAGTCGTCGCGCGGAACTGCTGATCATCGTCGCCCAGTTCAGCGGGAAAGCCCTCTCCGGCTCACAAAGAGGTGCCACGGCCCACCACGGCCGGAACCGATCTGCTTCGCCAGTTCGCTCGATGAGAATGCCTCTGAGGAGATGCCGAACCGGCTTGAGATACAGCCAGCGTCCGACGAGCGCGAGGTCGGGGTGCTTTTCGACAAGGGGCACGAGAAGTTGTCTAACTTGACGTTGACTGGTCATGGGTTTGTAGGCCGAATCTCAATGATAATCAGGCGGTGCGCGCTCCCGAACGCATCCGCGACCTTGCGTGCTACCTCGACCGCGCGATTGAAGCCTAGCCCTCGTTTCCCGGTCTTGATGTCGTACACACACACCGTTCCGTTTCTGACGTCCTCGAGGACATCCACCCGGATAGAGTCTTTCAGTCCATACGCTTCATTGATTGTCTTGAGTACGGAAACCTCTGCCCGAAAACTCGCTTCGGCCAGCTGGTCAATCTGACGCTTCAACGCCACATGCACCGCCGTCCCGAACTGCGTCGGCGAGAGGTCGACGGCCCCGCGTCGCCGGACGGTTTCGACCGCATCATCGGTCCGCGCCTGGACCTCGCCGAGGCGTGGGCAGGCTTCCTCGACATCCTCTCGGTCGAGCGCCCCGACATAGTCGAGGGCCAGACTGGGCGCTGCGCCCGGCCGATACTCACGCGCCGAGAAGGCAATGATGGCCTTGCGGTCGGGCGTATTCCGCGTCGAGAGCCACGTGAAGAGCGTCAGGCCAAGTTCAGCCGAAGCCGTTATCAACGCCGGGAGCGCGAACACCGGCTGCACGATCGGTTCGGCGATCGCCCCCTGCCCCGTCCATGCGCTTTCAGCGACCAGGCCGGCGTTCGAGTCGAAGACCTGCTGCCGGAGCCCGCGGTTCTGGAACGTGAGGATCGCTCCGTCGGTCCCGATCACCGTGTAGCGTTCATTCCATCCGGTCGTCAGAGGCGCTGCCGACACCTCGGCACGGATCGCACTTCCGTCGCGATGGACGACAGTCTCCTCGCGCACGACACCGTCCGTTCGCCGTCCAACGATTGTCCAGCCATCGGCATCGGGGCCGTTCGCCGAGGAAACGGGCCCACCGCTCGGCGGAGACGACGGCGACGGCGCCTCGCCCTGCGCGCCCGAAACGCCGACTCGCGTCCACCGGCCGCCGGTTGGGTTTCCGGCCGGGATTCGCGGCTGACTGGGATTGAAGTTGGCCTTCAGCGCCAGCTCGAAGCGGAGCATGCTCAGCTCGAAGCCGAGACCGATGTGGTTCCGCTGAATGCGTCTGGCGGCGTCAAATTCGCTGCGCGTGAGCAAGGCGACGTCTCCGGATCGACCATGAGCGTCGCTCCGAGCGTATGTGATAATATTCCTACAATCAATCCTTGTCCAATTTGCCGATTACCCGCTCAAAGCTCGCGCGGACTGCCGCCTGGGTGTCCTGGAGATGGCGGTCGAGGGTCGGGAAGTCGGGGAGCTCGCCGGCGCGGGCGAGCAGGTCGAGAAGGCCGCCCGGCGCCTCCTCGGGCACGAACAGGCCGTCAACGCAGAGCCGGAGCAGCTGGGTCAGCGCCTGATAGAGGCGGAGCGCCGGAATGAGGATCTCGGCCTCCCGCGCCGGCAGCAGCCCGGCGCTCGCGGCGTTGACCAGCGCGGTCTCGGTCTCCGGCGAAAGGATGCCGGGATGGGTGGCGCCGTGGACGAGCTGGAGGTACTGGGCGACGAACTCGATGTCGACGAGACCGCCCGGCGCCTGCTTGAGGTCCCAGGTCCCCTCCCCGCCCTTCTCGGCGGCGATCATCGCCCGCATCTCGAGGACGTCGGCGCGGGTCTTCTTCGCCTCCCGCTTCCGTGACAGCGCCTTGGCGATCACCACGTCGATCTTGCTCATCACGCGCTTGCCGCCGGCAATGGCGCGGGCGCGGGTCAGCGCCATGTGCTCCCAGGTCCAGGCGTCCTTGGCCTGGTAGGCGGCGAAGGCGTCGACATGGGTGGCGAGCGGGCCGGAATTGCCCGAGGGCCGCAGCCGGAAGTCGACCTCGTAGAGCGTCCCCTCCGCCGTCGGCGCCGAAAGCGCGGCGAGCAGACGTTGCGTGAGGCGGGTGAAATACTGAGGGCCGGGTAGCGGACGCCTGCCGTTCGAGACCGAGGCCTTCTCGTTGAAGTCGTAGAGGAAGATGAGGTCGAGGTCGGAGGCTGCGGTCATCTCGCGTCCGCCCAGCTTGCCCATGGCGAGCACCGCCACGTCGCCGCCCGGCATGCGGCCGTGCGCGGCCTCGAACTCGCGCTGCGCGGCCTCCAGCAGCGCCGTCACCAGGACCTCGGCCAGTGTCGCGTAGGCGACCCCGGCGGCGCGGGCGCCGATGGTGCCGGCAATCACCCGAACGCCGATCAGGAAGGCCTGCTCCTGGCCGAAGATGCGGGCGCGGTCGAGCACGTCCTCGTAGCTCTCGGCCTGCGACAGGGTCAGCGCGAGGCGGTCGGCGACGATCTTGCGTCCGGGCACGCTGCCGAAGAACGCCGGCTCGATCAGCGCGTCGAGCACGTGCGGGCGCTGCGCCACGGTATCGGCGAGCCGCGGCGCCGTCGCCATCACCGTCGCCAGAAGCCCGAGCAGACCGGGGTTGGAGCTGAGCAGCGAGAAGAGCTGCACCCCCGCCGGCAGCCGGGCGAGGAAGCGGTCGAAGGCGGCAAAGGCCGCGTCGGCGCTGCGGGTCGTGGCAAGGGATTCGATCAGGGCCGGCGCGAACTCCGTGAGCCGCTCGCGGGCGGTCGCCGAGCGCATCGCCGGGTAGCGGCCGAAGTGCCAGCCGCGCACCGTCGCGGTCACCTTCTCCGGCTCACGGTAGCCGAGCTTGCCGAGGGTATAGAGCGTCTCGGGGTCATCCGAGTCGCCGGTGAAGACGAGACTGCCGACCGTCGAGGTGAGCGACGGCGCCTGCTCGAACAGGTCCCCATAGCGGTGGCGTACGCGCCCGAGGGTCTCGGTGAGCGCACGGGCGAAGTCCGGCACGTCGTCGTACCCCGCCATCGCTGCGACCACCGCCAGCCCTTCGTCGTCCTCGGGCAGCGAGTGGGTCTGCTCGTCGGCGATCATCTGCAGGCAGTGCTCGATGGCTCGAAGCGCCTTGTAGCTCTCGGTGAGCTCGTCCCGGGTCTCCGCATCGATCCAGCCGCCCTCGGCGAGAGCGGCGAGGGTTTCCAGCGTGCCGCGACCGCGGAGGACCGGGTTGCGGCCTCCGGCAATCAGCTGCTGGGTCTGGACGAAGAACTCGCGATCTCGCGAATGCCGCCGCGGCCAAGCTTGATGTTGTGGCCGGCGACCGCGATGTCCTCGTGGCCGCGGTGATCGTGGATCTGGCGCTTGATCGAATGGATGTCGCTGATCGCGGCGTAGTCGAGGTATTTGCGCCAGATATAGGGGATGAGCTCGCGGAGATACCGCTCGCCGGCCTCGATGTCGCCAGCGATCGGCCGCGCCTTGATCAGTGCCGCACGCTCCCAGTTCTGGCCGAGGCTTTCGTAATATTGCAGCGCCGCCTCGGTCGAGATGGCGATGTTGGTTGCGCCGGGGTCGGGCCGAAGTCGAAGGTCGGTGCGGAAGACGTAGCCGTCCTCGGTGTGCTCGTTGAGGATCTGGACCAGCCTCTTGGTGTAGCGGACGAACAGCATCGAGGGCTCGGCGTCCCCGGTCAGCTTCGCCGTCTCGGCGTCGAAGAGGACGATCAGGTCGATGTCGCTTGAATAGTTGAGCTCGGAGGCGCCCAGCTTGCCCATGCCGAGGATGATCCAGCCCGAGCCCTGCGCCGGGTCCTTGGGGTCGGGAAGCGTGATCTGGCCGGCCGCCGCGGCCTCGGCCAGCACGAAGCGTGCCGCCGCGCCGACGGCCGCATCGGCAAACGCGGTCAGGGCCGCCGTCACCTTGGTCACTTCCCACGCCCCGCCGAGATCGGCGAGGGCGGTGAGGAGGGCGAGTTCCTGACGGCCGCGCCGGAGCGTCCGCATCAGTTCGGCCTGGTCACCGGCCTGCCACGCCGCCGCCGACTCCCCGATCACCCGCGCAAGACTCTCGTCCGGATCGCCGGTCAGGAGCGCCATCAGCCGGGCGGGATCGTCGGTGGCGATGCCGCGGAGAAACGGGGAATAGTCCAGAACCGAGCCGACAAACGCGGCGATGCCCTTCCGGCGAACAACCGCGGCGAGGCCCTTGACGCCGGCCTCCTTCGCCGCCTCGCTCAGCTCGGCGATCCGCGCCGCCGCACGCGCCTCCGCCGTGGGCCTGAGGCGCGGTCCGATCAGCGCCGCAAGCCCCTTGGCGGCCGGCGTCTTCGTCTTCTTTGCCGGGCTCAAGGCCTCGCCCTTTTTCCTGTCGCCATCCCTTGCCGGCAGGCCTACACGACAACGGCCGGCGACAAAAGCGCCACGGATCGGGGCGGCTCAGGTCTCCGGGGCGATCGGGATGCGGATGGTCACGCTCAGGCCGGGCGCGTTGTCAGCGAGTTCGATCGTGCCGTTGTGGAAGGCGACGACTGCGTTGACGAGGCTGAGGCCGAGGCCGCTGCCGGCCGTGGACCGGCTCTTCTCGAGCCGCACGAAGCGTTCGAGGACGCGGGCGCGGTCGGCTTCGGGAATCCCGACGCCATTGTCCGCGACCCGAAGCACGAGCCGACCGTGCTCCTCTGCGGTCGACATCACGATCCGGAGCTGACGATCGGCGCCGGCCGGCAGGCCGTGCTTGATCGCATTGTCGATGAGATTGGCGAGGGCCTGACCGAGCAGCTCGCGGTTGGCCATCAGCGTCACCGGCTCCGGCGTCACCGCCTCGAGCTCCACCCCCTGCTCTTCCGCCACCGGCTCGTAGAGCTCGGCCACGTCGCGGACGATCGCCCCCGCCTCGACCTCGGTCATCGCGCCTTCGGGCGGTCCGGCCTCGATCCGCGCGATCATCAGGAGCGCGTTGAAAGTCTGGATCAGCCGGTCCGACTCCTCGATCGTCGACACCAGTGCGGCGCGATAGGTCTCGTCGCTGGGCGGGCCGGCGAGCGCCGATTCGACCCGGTTGCGGAGCCGGGTCAGCGGGGTCTTGAGGTCGTGGGCGATGTTGTCGGAGACGTTGCGGAGCTGGACGAGGAGATGCTCGATCCGCTCCAGCATGGCGTTGAGGCTGTTGGCGAGGCGGTCGAACTCGTCGCCGGTGCCGGTCACCTCGAGGCGCCGGGTCAGGTCGCCGGCCATGATGCGCCGGCTGGTGGCAGCCACCGAGTCGATCCGCTTCAACACCCGCCGGCTGACGAAAAACCAGCTCACCAGCGCGAGGCCGATCAGCAGCGCCACCGCCCAGATCAGCGCCCGGCCGATGATCTGCCGGAACTCCTCTCGTTCGCCGATATCGCGGCCGACCAGCATCCAGAACCCGCCCGGTAGGCGAAGCACTTGGACCATCGCAAGGTGTCGCGGACCTTCGCCGAGGTTGCGTTCGTAGGGCACCGTGATCATGCCCATGCCGGACCGCTCGAAGAGATCCGCCGGCACCTGGCTGATGTTGCCGGTGAGGATACGACCATTGACGTCGGTGATCAGGTAAAGGCTGGCGCCCGGGCTGTGGCTGCGCTGCTCTATGGTCTGGAAGATCGCCGCAAGACCGCCGGAGCGCCCCTGTTCGGCGAGGCCGCGGATCTCGGTCTCGATGGTTTCCTTGAGCTGCGACTCGAGCAGCGTGTTGGTGCTCCAGGACAGATAGAGCACGAAAGCGACGGCGAACACTGAAAAGACGACGAAGTAAATGACCGAGAGCTTGAACGCCGTCGTGCGGACGACCTTACCGAGCGCTGTCACGGATCATGTATCCGGCGCCCCGCACGGTGTGGAGGAGCGGCTCGCCGAAACCCTTGTCGATCTTGCCGCGCAGTCGCGAGATGTGGACGTCGATCACGTTGGTTTGGGGATCGAAGTGATAGTCCCACACGTTCTCGAGCAGCATCGTCCGGGTCACGACCTGGCCGGCATGCTTCATCAGGTATTCGAGTAGCCGGAACTCGCGCGGCTGGAGGGGAATCGCCTGGCCGGCGCGCGAGACGGTGTGGGACAGCCGGTCGAGCTCGAGGTCGGCCACCCGGTAGATGGTCTCGGCCGCGCCCGGCCGCATCCGCCGCCCCAGCGCCTCGACCCGGGCCAGCAGCTCGGTGAAGGCGTAGGGCTTGGCGAGATAGTCGTCGCCGCCGGCGCGGAGCCCGGTGACCCGGTCGTCGACCTGGCCGAGGGCGGACAGGACCAGCACCGGCGTATGGTCGCCGCGCTTGCGGAGTTCCTCGATCACCGACAACCCGTCGCGCTTGGGCAGCATGCGGTCGGCGACGATCACGTCATAGCCGCCACCCGCCGCCATGGCCGCCCCGCTCTCGCCGTCGGCGCCATGCTCGGTCATGTGGCCGGCCTCGCGGAGCGCGCGGCCAAGGTAGGTCGCGGTCTCGTTGTCGTCCTCGATGATCAGTATGCGCATGCCGGTGTGCTTGGCGACTATGAACTCATGCAGCATTGCCAGATCGGGGGGCTCGAATAAAGAGCGGCAGGCCGGGGGTGCCGGCCTGCCGTCCACGGACTCGGAAGGTCTCGGGGCGACGATCGATCGCTTCCGTTCCGGTTCCGGGTTACGCCCGGGCGAAGGACAGCGCCACGAAGCGCGTCTGGTCGCCCGACTTGACCCTCAGGAGCACTGCCTTGCGGCCGTCCTCCTTTGCCGACTCGACGATCCGCTCGACGTCCTTCGGCGACTTCACCGCGTCGTCGCCGACCGACAGGATGACGTCGCCCGGCTGGAGGCCGCGCTCGGCGGCCTGACCGTTGGGATCGACGTCCGTCACCATCACGCCGACATCGTCGTCGGCCGGCGCAACGGCAAGGCCGAAGTCGTCGAGCGCGGACGGCTGCGGCGCCACCGTCTCGGGCTGATCGAGCGAGGCCATCTGGTCGTCGCTGGGCAGCGTGCCGAGCTTGATGTCGACGTCGTGCTTGGCGCCGTCCCGCCAGTAGGTGACGGTGACGTCCTTGCCCGGTTCCATGCCGGCGATCATCGCGGCGAGCTCGCGCGGCCCCTCGACCTCCTTGCCGTTGACGGCAAGGATGGTGTCGCCGGACTTGAGGCCGGCGGCGGCCGCCGGGCTGTCCGGCTGGGCTTCGGCAACGAGCGACCCCTTGGCGTCAGCAAGCTCGAGGCTGTCCGCGATGTCGCGGTTGACGCCCTGGATCTGAACGCCCAGCCAGCCGCGGGTGACGGTGCCGTCGTCCATGAGATCGTTGATGATCCGCTCCGCCGACGCGGCCGGGATGGCGAAGGCGATGCCGACATTGC
>JAGRKZ010000039.1 GCA_020442065.1 Bauldia sp. | reverse complement strand
CTCTCATCATGATCTCGACCCCTCCCCAAAATCGCGGCCGCGATTTTGGCCCTCCCACAAGGGAGGGCTGGCCCGGCGGCAGCACGCGAGGTTCGCGAGGGGCAATGGGAGCTCCCGGAAAAGGAAGCCGGGCGAGCGTGCCAGTTGGCGAAGGAGACAAGGCATTGGCGATCCGCCGCCACCATCGTTATATTCACCCGAACAGATCGATCCGCATGAGGATGCCATGGAGACCGCGGCTGCCCCCAATCTCGATGTGCTGGCCACGGCCGAGGCCTGGAAGCGGGCAGGCCGCGACGTTGCCATCGCCACCGTCGTCGAGACCTGGGGGTCCGCCCCGCGTCCGGTCGGCAGTCACCTTGTCGTCGATGCCGACGGCAATTTCGAAGGCTCGGTCTCCGGCGGCTGCGTCGAAGGTGCGGTGGTGGCCGAGGCCGCCGACGTGATCAGCGACGGCAAGCCGCGCATGCTCGAGTTCGGTGTCGCCGATGAGACTGCCTGGCGCGTCGGCCTCTCCTGCGGCGGGCGCATCAAGGTCTATGTCGAGAAGCTCGCCTGACGTGACGAGACGTCCGCGACACCCGATGCCTGAGGACGTGCGCGTGGCGCTCGAAGAAGCCGATGCCATGGCGGCCTATCGCGCGCGCCCCGACTATCAGCAGAACGACTACGTCGGCTGGATCACGCGCGCGAAGCTGCCGGAGACGCGGCAGAAGCGCATCCTGCAGATGGTCGACGAGCTGGAGAAGGGCGGCGTCTACATGAACATGACCCATAACCCGAGTGCCCGATCATGAAGCTCGATCTTCTCCGTCGCCTCAACACCGCGCGCGAAGCGCGTCGCGCCGCGATGCTGATCACCGACCCCGAGAGCGGCGACGCGCGTGTGGTGATCGAAGCCGAGGGGTATGCCGACGACCCGCTGCGCGAGACGCTCGCGGCACGCTTCCGGTCGGGCGCTTCGGGCATGGTCGAGGCCGCGGGCCGCAACCTGTTCCTCACCGTCGAGCTGCCGCCGCCACGCCTGGTGGTGATCGGCGCGGTCCACATCAGCCAGGCGCTCGCGCCGATGGCGCGGATCGCGGGATTCGACGTCACCATTATCGACCCCCGCACCGCCTTCGCCACGCCCGACCGCTTTCCCGACGTACCGCTCCTCGCCGAGTGGCCGGTCGATGCGATCCCGAGGATCGGCTTCGACGCTTTTACCGCGGTGGCTGCCCTGACCCACGATCCCAAGATCGACGATGGTGCGCTGATGGCCGCGATCGGGGCCGGCTGCTTCTACATCGGTGCGCTCGGCAGCCGGAAGACCCACGGCAAGCGGCTCGAGCGGCTCCGCGCCGCCGGTGCGTCAGAGGCCGGGCTCGCGTCCATCCGTGCCCCGATCGGCGTGCCGATCTCGGCGCAGTCGCCGGCCGAGATCGCGGTCGCGATCCTCGCCGAGGTGATCGGCGCCCTGAGGACGCGAGGCGCCGGGGAGCGCGAGGCGGCGGCGTGAAGTTCGGGCCGCTCGCCGTCGAGGATGCCAAGGGCGCGATTCTCGCCCATTCGGTGCGCCATGCCGGCGGGGTGTTCAAGAAGGGTACCGTCCTCGGTGAGGATCAGATCGCCCGGCTTCGGGAGTCCGGCGTCGAGACGGTGATCGCCGCTCGCCTCGAAGCCGATGATGTCCACGAGGACGAGTCCGCTTTCCGTCTCGCCAGGGCGCTCGCCGGCGAGGCGGTGCGTGTCGAGCCGCCCTTCACCGGACGGTCCAACCTCTATGCGGAAGCAGCCGGCGTCCTGATCGTCGAGCGCGACCGCATCGACCGGCTCAACCGCATCGACCCCGCCGTCACCGTCGCGACGCTGCCGGCTCACGCCGCCGTCGAGGCCGGTCGGATGATCGCAACGGTCAAGATCATCCCGTTCTCGGTCGACCGAGGTCGCCTTGCGATGGCCGAAGCGGCGGCCGGGGACGCCGTCCGGGTCGCCCGCTTCAGGCCGCTCGCGGTCGGGATGGTGGCGACGACGCTGCCCGGGCTCAAGGCGTCGGTCATGGACAAGACCCGCCGCCTGCTCGAGCAGCGGCTGGAACCGGCCGGGGCGCGGCTCGTCCGCGAGGTTCGCGTCGCCCACGACGCCGGACCCGTGGCGGATGCGCTACGCCGCCTCAAGGCCGAGGGGTGCGACATTCTCGTTGTCTTCGGCGCCTCCGCGACGGTCGACGAGGGCGATGTGGTCCCTGCCGGAATCGTCGCCGCCGGCGGTCGCGTCGTCCATTTCGGCATGCCGGTCGACCCGGGCAACCTGCTTGTCCTCGGCGACGTCGATGGCGTTCCGGCGATCGGCGCGCCCGGTTGCGCCAGGAGCCCCAGGGAGAACGGCTTCGACTGGGTGCTGGAGCGCCTGCTCGCCGGCCTTGCCGTGACCGCCGACGATATCACCGGCCTAGGCGTCGGGGGGCTCCTCATGGAGATCGTCTCCCGTCCGCAGCCGCGCGAGGGCGGCGATGCCTCGAACGAGGACGAAGGCTCTCCCCGGGTCGCGGCGATCGTGCTGGCGGCCGGGCAGGGGCGGCGGATGGGTGGCCCCAACAAGCTCGCGGCCACCATCGACGGCCGGTCGCTGGTGCGGATCGCCGCCGAGGCGGCGGTGGCGAGCCGGGCCGACCCGGTGGTGGTGGTCACCGGCCACCAGCCGGCGACGGTCGAGGCCTCGTTGGCCGGGCTCGATGTCGTGCTCGTCCACAATCCCGACTTTGCCGATGGCTTGTCGACCTCGCTCCGTCGCGGCATCGCGGCGCTCCCCGACGATATCGACGGCGTCGTCGTGCTCCTCGCCGACATGCCCGGGGTTGACGCGGCGGTCGTGGATCGACTGATCGCGGCTTTCGATCCCGCGGGCGGGACCCTGATCGTCGTTCCGACCCACGATGGCAAGCGCGGCAATCCGGTATTGTGGTCGCGGCGCCTGTTTGCCGACCTCGCCGCGGTCGCCGGTGACACCGGCGGCCGCCACCTCGTCGGCCAGAACGCAGATGCCGTCACGGAAGTCGAAATCGGCCCCGCCGTGGCGCTCGATGTGGACACGCCGGAGGCGCTTGCCGCCGCCGGCGGCACGCCCGTCGGCTAGGCTGTCAGCACTCGCCGGCGGATGCTGCTAATACATTGATTTCACGTCATGTTTTGAATGCGCCGGGCTTGATTTCCGGCGAATCCCGGGAGAACCTTGGCCGTCGGCTCGCCCTTTGCATCGCGTCTTGGCGGGCTAACCGGAAGGAAGACAGGCCATGCCAGGACTCGCAATCGACCGGAAGTGGGATGCCTATGGACTGACGACGGCGAAGATCCTCTACGGAATGCCGGATCATCCGTCGCTGCTGCAGACCTATGTCTGGCAAGAGTATGATCTTGCACCGCAGTTCCCCGAGCTCCGCCGGTTCCTCGAATTCTGGCAGCGTGAGCTTGAGGGCCCGCTCCGCTCGGTGACGGTGGCGCACAAGCGCCTGATCCGCGCCGGCGAGTACCGGTCGGTGACGCAGGAGCTTCAGCTGCATTGACACCGTCCGCGTGCCGTGGTCGCTGACGGCAGGAAAGGGCCGGAGGCGGCGATGCGCCGGATGAAGATGGACTTCGGGTCGGTCGCGATCGCGGCCGACCTTCACGACACCCCGACCGCCGACGCGGTCTGGGCGGCGCTGCCGTTCGAAGCCTCGGCGCTGACCTGGGGAGACGAGGTCTATTTCGACACGCCGGTCTCGGTTCCGCGCGAACCCGACGCGCGGGCGGTGATGGAGCCGGGCGACATCGCCTTCTGGACGGACGGGGACGCCATCGCCATCGGCTTCGGCCCAACGCCGGTCAGCCTCGGCGACGAGATCCGGCTCGCCAGCCCTGCCAATGTCTTCGCCCGCACCGCCGATGACGTGACAGCGCTGAAAGGCGTCCGGCCGGGCGCGCGCGTGAAGCTCAGCCGCGACCGCGCATAGGCTCGGCGCCGCCGGCGGGGCGTCAGCCCCGTCCGACGAACGGCATTTGCGTGGCCATCACCGTCATGGTGAGGACGTTGGCCTCGAGCGGCAGGTTGGCCATGTAGACGACCGCGTCGGCGACGTGGGCCGGGTCCATCCGCGGCTCGACCGCCATGCTGCCATCGGCCTGGGGCACGCCCTCGGCCATCTTCGCTGTCATCGGCGTCGCGGCGTTGCCGATGTCGATCTGGCCGCAGGCGATGTTGAACTTGCGCCCGTCGAGCGCCGCCGACTTGGTGAGGCCGGTGATGGCGTGCTTGGTCGCGGTGTACGGTGCGGAGTTCGGTCGCGGCGTCGAGGCCGAGATCGAGCCGTTGTTGATGATCCGACCGCCCTGCGGGTTTTGTGCCTTGAACATGCGGAAGGCCTGCTGGGTGCAGAGGAACGCGGCGGTGAGGTTGACCGCGACGATCTGCTGCCAGTGCTCGAAGGTCACGTCTTCGATCGGAACGCCCGGCACGGTCGTGCCGGCGTTGTTGAAAAGGACGTCGAGGCGACCGAAGGTCGACTTGATCGCGTTGAACACCTCGGTGACGCCGGCGGGCGTGCCGACGTCGGCGGGCACCGCCAGCGCCCGGGCGCCGAGCGCCTCGGCTTCCTTGGCGACTGCCTCAAGCGGTTCCCGGCGGCGCCCGGCGAGGGCGACCGCAAACCCGGCCTTCGCCAGCCCGAGCGAGGCGGCACGGCCGACGCCGCTTCCCGCTCCCGTGATCAATGCCACCTTGTCGGCCATGGATTTCCCTCTCGTCAGAATTGGCGTGGCGGTCTCCATAGCCGATCGGACGCCGATGGCCAAATGTGTCCTGCGCGCGGGCGGCGCGAGCCGATCTCGTCAGTCGGTCAGGTATGGCGGCGGCGGGATCGCCTGGTGGGCGGCGCGCAAAGCCGACGACCACGCCTCGCGGAGGTCATGGAAATACGGCTCGGCGTCGTGGACGCGATAGATGATGTCGGCGCGGAGCGCGTCGCGGTGGATGGTGAGGATGTCGATCGGAAGGCCGACGCTGAGATTGGAGCGAATGGTCGAATCCATCGAGATCAGCCCGAGCTTGAGCGCGTCGGGAATGGCCGTATCCACCGTGATCGAGCGGTCGAGGATCGGCTTGCCGTACTTGTGTTCGCCGATTTGCAGGTAGGGGGTATCGGCGGTCGCCTCGATGAAGTTGCCGGCGGAGTAGATCATGAACAGCCGCAACCGCCCGCCCTTGACCTGGCCGCCGAGTAGGATGGTCACGTCGAAGGCGCCGGATTGGCTCTGCTCGCGCGAGAGGTTGCTGACGCGATGGACCTCCCGGATGGCACGACCGACCAGTTGTGCGGCGCCGAACATGGTGTCGACCGCCGTGATCCGGTCGATCTCGCCGGTCTCTGTGTTGCGGAACCCTTCCGTCACCATCGACAGGACCGACTGGGCCACCGAGAGGTTGCCGGAAGATGCGAAGCCGATCGCGCGCTCGCCGGGCGTCTCGAACAGGTGGAGCTTGCGGAATGTGGCGATGTTGTCGATCCCGGCATTGGTCCGGGTGTCGCCGATCATTACAAGTCCTTCGCGGACAAGGATGCCCACGCAGTAGGTCATTGCTTTCGACTGCCCCCGATTCCGGACACACGACTGTCGGACCAGATCGCGCCGCTGGCAATGGGGAAAAGCGTGTGGCGATTCATCGCCGGCGCCCGGTTTCGGTTACGAGGATCCGGACGGAGAGCTCTTCGCCGCCGCCGCCATAGCGTGTGCCCCGGACCGGAGCCGCGCCCAGATAGTCGAGGCCGATGGCGACTCGCACATAGGCGTCGGTCGGCGACATGCCGTTGGCCGGGTCGAAGCCGACCCAGCCGAGGCCCCCGACCATGGCCTCCGCCCAGGCGTGACCGGCGTCCTGCGCTGCAGCGGGGATCTGGGCCTGGCTGGAGTCTCCCTGCGACTGGATCTGCGCGATGGCGGGCTGGAACAGGTAGCCGCCCACATAGCGCGCCGGATGGCCAAGATGGCGCGCGGCGGCGATGAAGACGTGGGCGAAATCCTGGCAGACGCCGTGCCCCTCGGCGAAGGCCTTGGCGGCGCTGGTCCCGGTGTCGGTGGCCCTCACATCGAAACGCATCCGCTCGCGAATGGCGAGCATCAGGCCGTGGAAGAGGTTGAGGGGGTTGGGACCGTACTCGGACGCCACGTCGTCCGCGAAAGCCTTGATCGCCTCGTCGGGAGCGGTGAGCGGAGTCTCGCGCAGGAAGAGCCCCACCGGCGCAATTTCGACCTGGTCGCGGACGATGCCGCTCATGTCCTGGGTCTCCACCTCGCCCTCGGCGATGATGGTGAGCCCCTCGAGCCGGCCGTCGACGGTGAAGGAATGGACGCGGTTGCCGAAGGCGTCGATCGTGGTCTGGAGACGGCAGTCGCGGTCGACGTCGATCCGCCAGTTGACGACGAACTGGCCCTGGTGGCCGCGGGGTGTGAGCCGCAGGATCTGGATCGCTCGGTTCGCCGGTGTGGCGTACCGGTAGGCTGTCTCGTGCTGGATGCGGAGACGCATGACGGCGGCTCAGGCGAGATACTGTTCGGCGATCGCTTCGCCGAGGCGGGCGTTGTCGGCGATGAACTCGGTCAGGAACTCATGCAGGCCGCGGCGCTGGAAGATCTCGGAGATGGAGGTGTTCTGGATCCGGGTACGGATCGAGCGCGCCGTGCGCTGGGACGGGCCTTGCCGGCCGTAGGCCTGGGACAGTTCGTCGAGGTAGGTGGCGAGATTGCCGTAGCAACTCGAGATCGAGCGTGGCAGCTGCTCGTTGAGGATCAGCAGATCGGCGATGAGCCAGGGCTTGAGGCTGTCGTGGTAGACCCAGCGATACGCGGTCAGCGCCGAAACCGAACGCAGGATCGACGCCCAGTGGAAGTAGTCGAGGCCGCCGCCGACGTTGGATTCGTGCGGCAGGAGCACGTTGTACTTCACATCGAGAATGCGGGCGGTGTTGTCGGCCCGTTCCAGATAGAAACCCAGCCGCAGGAAGTAGTACACGTCGTTGCGCAGCATCGTCCGGTAGGCGGAGCCGTCGAAGCGGAGGCAGGCTTCCTTGACGCCGCTCAGGAACTCGTTGAGCGTCTGGCGATCCATCATCGCGCCGTCGAAGCGCTTCAGCTCCATCCACGCCCCGTTGATCGCCTCCCACATCTCGGCCGTGAGGGCCGTTCGCACGGAACGCGCGTTGTTGCGGGCCGTTTCGAGGCACGAGCGGATGCTCGATGGATTGGCTGGCGAGAAGGCGAGGAAGTCGATCGCCGCATCGCGCGTCGGCTCGCCGTGCCGGGCGGCGAAGGCCGAGTATGCGCCGGCCGCGGCGAGCGCCGAGTCCCATTCGGTCGAGCGCGCGGCGGTAGGGACCGGGACGGTCGCGAGGCGACTTGCGGCGTCGATGATCCGGGCCGCGTTGTCGGCGCGCTCGACGTAGCGGCCGAGCCAGAACAGGGTGTCGGCAGTGCGGCTCAACATGGTGCGGCGGCTTCCCCGGTTGTGGAGAGTTCGAGGCCAGGCACGCCGCTCCTCATGCGTCGAGCACCCAGGTATCCTTGGTGCCGCCGCCTTGGCTCGAATTGACTACCAACGACCCTTCCTTCAGCGCGACGCGGGTGAGCCCGCCGGGGACGATCCGGATCTTGTCCGCACCGGTCAGCACGAACGGCCGAAGGTCGACATGGCGAGGCGCGATACCTTCTTCGACGAAGGTCGGGCAGGTGGAGAGCGCCAGTGTCGGTTGGGCGATGTAATTCTCCGGATGCGCCTTGATCCGGTGCGCGAACTCCTCGCGCGCCGCGCGGTCCGAGCGCGGTCCGATCAGCATGCCGTAGCCGCCAGAGCCGGCCACCTCCTTGACGACAAGTTCCTCGAGGTGCTCGAGGACATAGGTACAGGCGTCCTTTTCGCGGCACCGCCACGTCGGGACGTTCTTGAGGATGGCCTCCTCGCCGAGATAGAAGCGGATGATCTCCGGCATGTAGGTGTAGACCGCCTTGTCGTCGGCCACGCCGGTGCCGACGGCGTTGGCGAGCGTGATGTTGCCCGCCTGGTAGGCGTTCATCAGCCCGGGAACGCCGAGAATGGAATCCGGCCGGAAGGTCAGCGGGTCGAGGAACTCGTCGTCGAGCCTGCGGTAGAGAACGTCGACACGTTTCAGGCCCTCGGTTGTGCGCATCACGACGATATTGTCGACCACGAGCAGATCGCGACCCTCGACCAGCTCGATGCCGAGCTTGTCGGCGAGGAAGGAGTGCTCGTAGTAGGCGCTATTGAACGGCCCTGGTGTCAGCAGGGCGACGGTCGGTTCGGCGTGGGTCGTCGGAGCCACCGAGATCAGCGTCGCGAGCAGCTCGTCCGGGTAGGTCTCGACGGGATCGATGCGATGTTCGGCGAACAGGTCGGGGAACATCCGCATCATCACCTCGCGGTTCTCCAGCATGTAGGAGACGCCAGAGGGCGTGCGCGCATTGTCCTCGAGAACGTAGAAATCGTCTTCCCCGGTCCGCACCAGGTCGATGCCGGCGATCTGGACGTAGACGTTGTGGGGCAGTTTCAGTCCCACCATCTCCGGGCGATAGTTCGGATTCTGGTAGATCAGGTCTTCCGGTACGACGCCGGCGCGGAGAATCTCGGCGGAACCATAGAGATCGGCGAGAAAGAGGTTGATGGCCCGCACGCGCTGTTCGAGTCCGCGGGACAGTCGTTCCCACTCCGTCCGGGTCATCACCCGGGGAATGATGTCGAAGGGAATGATCCGCTCCTCGGCCTCGTTCTGTCCATAGACGGCGAAGGTGATGCCGATCCGTCGGAAGAGGAGCTCGGCTTCGAGCCGACGATGCGCCAGGCTCTCGGCGCTGGTGTTGTCGATCCACCGTTTCAGGAACGCGTAGCCCGGCCGGTTCGAGCCGTCTGGCAGGGTCATTTCGTCGAAAGCTTCGGGCATCGTCCTCCCCGGGGGAACCGTTCGAGTCCCATCCTAGACCGAGATGCAAGAAGGAAGCCAATAGTGCTTTGGATTCAGTGGGCGTCACGCGGCTGCGGGCCTCCAGCCGCTGCCCGCTGGTGGGCCGCGAGATGCCGACCTGCGAGCGTGTTGGCGGTATTGATCAGGCCGAGGTGGGAGAAACCCTGCGGATAGTTGCCGACCAGGCGCTTGCCGATCGTGTCGTACTCCTCGGCGAGGAGGCCGAGATTGTTCCGCAACGACAGCAGATGGTCGAACAGCGCCGCAGCCTCTTCCTTCCGGCCTACGAGGGCATAGGCATCGGCCAACCAAAAGCTGCAGGCGAGGAAGGCGCCTTCCTTGCCGCCCACCCCGTCGTCGACGTCGTCGGTCCGGTAACGGAGGACCAGGCCGTCGTGCAGCAATTGATCCTCGATCGCCTTCACTGTGCCGAGGATGCGCGGGTCGTCCGGCGGCAGGAAGCCGAGTTGGGGCATCAGCAACAGGCTCGCATCGACGCTTCTGCCGCCATAGTACTGGGTGAAGGAATTGATCGAGGCATCGAAGCCGTTCTTGCAGACGTCGTCGTGGATGGTGTCGCGCACCGACCGCCAACGCTCCACGTTGCCCTCGACCCCGAACTCGTCGGCCAGTTTGACGGCGCGGTCGAAGGCGGCCCAGCACATCACCCGGGAGTGGGTGAAAGCCCGCTTCGGGCCGCGCATTTCCCAGATGCCGTTGCCGAGCGACTGCCAGATGGTCTCGAGATGGTTGAGGACGACAAGGTTGAACTTGCCGCCGTCGAGCGGGCCGAGTCCGATCTGACGGGCGACGTAGAGCGTGTCGGCCACCTCGCCGTAGACGTCGAGCTGCAGCTGGTCCGCCGCGCCGTTGCCGACACGGACCGGTTTGCTACCGGCATAGCCGGGAAGCCAGGGAATCTCGCTCTCGTTGAGCCAGCGCTCACCGGCGATGCCATACATGATCTGGATCTGCTTCGGATGCCCGGCCGTGGCCCGGAGCACCCATTCCCGCCACGCTTCGGCCTCGTCGCGGTAGCCGGAGTTGACGAGTGCGTAGAGCGTCAGCGCCGAGTCGCGCAGCCAGCAGTAGCGGTAGTCCCAGTTGCGCGAGCCGCCGATTGCTTCGGGCAACGACGTGGTCGGCGCGGCGACAATGCCGCCGGTCGGCGCGTAGGTCAGAAGCTTCAACGTGATGAGCGAGCGGACCACCGCGTCATGCCACTTGGGGTTCTCCTCGGGGAACGTGCAGTGGTCCACCCAGTTCCGCCACCAGCGGACGGTCCGCATCAGACTCTCGTTGCGATCGGGAACGAAATGCGGGTCCTTGTGCGAGGGGTGGTAGGAGAGGGTGAACGGGACTGTTTCGCCTTCACGCACAGTGAACGCTGACACCGTGGTCATGTCCCGCCCTTCGAGCGGCACCCGGGTGTGGAGTTCGACCGCATCCGGTCCGGCGACGGCACTGAGGCCATAGTCGCGATGCCGCACCCAGGGCACCGCCTGGCCGTAGTTGAAGCGGAGCACGAGCTCCATCTCCATGGCGACCTCGCCGCGCTCGCCGCGAACCATCCGGACGACATCGACCCGCTCCTCGTCGTGCGAGAGCGGCATGAAGTCGGTCACGACCACCACGCCCGTGCCGGTCTCGAAGCGGGTCTCGAGGACTGCAGTGCGGGAGATGTAGCTCTGCTTCGAGCTATGCGAGGCGTCTTTCGGGGCGATGCGCCAGCAGCCGTTGGTGTGATCGCCGAGCAGGGCGGCGAAGCAGGCGGGCGAATCGAAACGCGGCAGGCACAGCCAGTCGATCGAGCCGTCGCGACCGACGAGCGCCGCGGAAATCATGTTGCCGATCAGGCCATAGTCTTCGAGCGGTTTGGACACGGGCGACTCCTTTGCAGGCAGTCAAACAACCCCGGTTCGGCTGCACAACCCGTGGCGCCGACAATATCCGGGAGGGCCGTGGGCTCAGGGGGCGAGCTGGAAGCGCTCGAAGCGCTGCAGCGCCTCCTCGATGCGGCGCTTGGCGGCGCGGCTCTCAGAGTCGCCGATCCACGTCCACTGCTGGATCAGTAGCCGGCCCGCAGTACGGTCGGTCTTGAGGTCGAGCGCGGCGGCGATCCGGTCACCCATCAGGATGGGGAGGGCGAAGTAGCCGTATTTCCGCTTCGCCTTTGGCACGTAGGCCTCAAAGACATGGTCGTAGCCGAAGAACAACGCCAGGCGCTTGCGCTGGATGATCAGCGGATCGAACGGGGACAGGATGTGAACAAGGCCATCCTCCGGTTCGGGCGTGGCTTCGATGGCCTCGGGCGTTGCCCAGTGCTCCTGCTTGCCGGTGCCTTCGATCGCAACCGGCACGAGTTCCCTGCGGCGCACTCTCCCTTCGATCAGCTTGCGCACGGCCGGCTTCCATGTGACGTCGCCGTAGCAGATCGAGTCGAGGCTGACGATGCCCTGGGCGCGGACTGCGCGCTCCAGCAGATAGGCGGCGGTGTCGCGCGCGCTGGCCGGTTTCGGCAGTGCCTCCCAGCCGAAATGGCGCTCGATCAGGTCGTAGGTCTTGAGCATGCCGGTCCGCTCGGCAATGGCGACGCGGCCCATGTAGAAGGCGAACTGGAGCGCCCGCTTGGACGGCTTGCGACTTGCCCAGGGGTGGTGCTTGTCGACGAGCACGTCGTCGTCGATGTCGCGGATGGAGAGCGGCCCCTCGTCGCGGAGGCGGCGCATGACCTTGCGGAGGTCTGCCGGAGTGACGCTGCCGAACCATGCGTCGGGGGTCTTGCGGTGGCGGCGCATGGCGTCGACGTAGAAGTGGAAGTCGCGGGTCGGCACATAGGAAAGGGCATGGGTCCAATATTCGAAGACGCTCTTGTCGACGGCTTGCGCCTGACGGAGATCCTCGCGCCGGTAGTCGGGAATGCGACTGAAGAGGATGTGGTGGTGGCAGCGCTCGATGACGTTGATGGTGTCGATCTGGATGTAGCCGAGATGCTCGACCGCAGCCCGGGTCGCCTCCGGCCCGGTGCCGAACGGGGCGGGCGCATCGAGTCGCTGGGCGGCGAGCCAGATTCGGCGGGCCGACGGCAGGGCCAGCGGTAGGGGTCCCTTGGTGCTCTGCATTGCCAGCCGTTGCCCGGTTGAAGACCGAATAATCTGTTGACTGTGACGACGCCCGACTCGCACCCATCTGCGAGCGTCACGCGGAACATCGGCCACAATGCCGAGGCCCCGAGCACGTTGTCCGTGGCACAGCGGCGTCCCGGAGACAATCTGTGAGGAGAGACGATGATGTCGAGACTGCGCGTTCACGGGTTTGCCATCTCGCTTGACGGCTATGGCGCCGGGCCTGGTCAGGACGTTGGGAATCCATTGGGAAGAGGTGGGCAGGACCTGCACCAGTGGTTTTATCCAACCCGCACGTTTCAGCGCTTGTTCGGCGATGGCGAGGGGACGGCCGGAATCGACGACGCTTTCGCCACGCGCGGTTTCGACAACATCGGCGCCTGGGTTCTCGGGCGCAACATGTTCGGGCCGGTGCG
>JAGRKZ010000192.1 GCA_020442065.1 Bauldia sp. | reverse complement strand
TTGACCGTCTCGATCAGGTTGGCCGGCGCGCCGTAGGTGACGAAGGTATCAAGCGTGCCGAGCGGGAAGGCGATGCCTTCGCCGGCCGGGACGAGCGTCTCGGTGCCGCCGGTCGAGAGCGTGACCGTCGCATTGTACTCCTCGAAGAGGATGCCGGCGAAGGGGAAGCGACGGCGGGTGTCCTCGCGGAGCGGCTGGGCGCCGGTCGAGGAGAAGTACTTGTAGGCGTCCTCGACCTTGGCATGACCGATGAGCTTGTCGAAGAACTCGGGCGAGACCAGTGCCAGCACCCCGTTCATGCTCTCGCCCTTGAGCTCGGTCTCGACCTTGCGGAGCACGTCCCGCACCTTGGCCTGGACGTTGGTGCCGGCCGTGCCGAGCACGAAGTCGACCGCCTGCTGCGAGAGCCCGAATTCGGTGAAGTAGTTGTAAAGCGTGGTGCCGCCGCCGTCCTTGACGATGCCGCGGAGCGCATTGACCTCCATGTACTCCCGGGTCTGGGCGTGCTTTACCCGCATCCGGGTGAGCTTCCGCTCCATGACGGTGGCGAGAGGATCGGCGGCATCCGCAACGCCGAAGCCGCGTACCCCCTGAATGTCCTGGGGCGTGATCACGTCGTCGTGCGGGATCCACGGCACGGTGAACGAGCGCATGGAGCGCGTGTCGCGGTTGGCGACGGTGGCGGGGCCGCCGAGCGGCACGGTCGGGAGCAGGTTCAGCACGCCCTCCGCCTGCTCGATGATGACCGAACGCTGGGTGACGCCCTCGAAGCGGAAGAGGCCCAGCTGCCCAAGCCGGGTGTAGACGTTCGGCAGGATGTTGATGGCCTGCGTCATCTCGGCGAGCGTGTAGCCGCCCGCGTCGAAGGGATTGATGATGGCGACCATAGGGGTGGGGTCTCCTTGGCGGAAATGGTCAAGAAAAAGGCCCCGAAGCGAGCGCTTCGGAGCCAAGGTTGCGGTCAGGAGCGGGGCGGGATCAGGCGGTGTCGCGCACCACGATGCCGGCGGCAGCAAGCTCGACGCATTTGGCAGCCTTCTCAGCTGGCAGATCGACGGAGGCGTCGAAGACCAGCGCCGCCTTCGAGACGATTGCTGGACCGCGCACGACGACGAGCCCGATCCGGTCGCCGCCGGTTGCGTCTGCCGCCTCGATCAGGACCGCGACAGCCGTCTCTGCCCCCTCGTCACCGGCGACCTGCGCGGCAGGCGACCCGCGGTATTTTCCGGTTGCGGTGATCTTCCCGAGGATGGCGCCGAGCGGATAGCTCGTGCCGGCCTTCAGCGTCACGGTCTCGCGGCAGTAGTTGCCGTTGAGCTCATATTTGAGCAGGTCGCCCAGCGTGGGCGACATCGTAAGGACGGGCATGGACTACCTCCTTCTCACTTCCGTGCCGCCGCGGCGCGCTCTTGCGCCCGGCGGACGATCGGACTGTCGCCGGGGTTGGCCGACGCCGGTGCGGCGCTGACCACGACATTGGCTTCTGCGCGTTGAGCCAGGGTATCGAGCACCGAGCGACGGAGCGCATCGGGCTTGATCCCCTTCCGCATTGCCTCGGCGGCATCGACGGTGACGCCGAGACGTGCCGCCTGTGCCGCAATCGCGGCAACGTCGGCGAACTCGGCGCGGAGCCGCTCGGCATCGCTCGTCGCGGCGGCGCCAGGTTGCCCCGGCGCCGGCTGCGTAAGTGGTGCAGGCTGCGCGGTCACAATCGGCGCTTCGGTGATTTCGGATTCGGGGTTCTCTGGCGGCGGCGTCGGATCGATTGCGGCGGGAGTGTCGGCGGCGGCGGGTTCGGTAGTCATGGCGGACAGGCTCCTTGGACGTTGAGGGGACGCGGCGCGAAGGCGCTGCAGACCGGGCGGATGTCGAGCGAGGGACCCGGCGAGATCGGAGAGCGCCAGGTCGACGGTGCCGAGTCGGTCGGCGAAACCGATCTCCACGGCGCGCGCGCCGCGGTAGACCGCAGCCTCAGTGGCGCGGACCGCTTCGGTGGTCATTCCTCGGTTGCGCGCGACGATTTCGATGAAATCGGCGTGGAGCCGATCGACGTCTGCCTGGAGGTCGGCGCGAGCCGAGTCGGTCAGCGGCTCGTGCGGATTGCCGTCGATCTTCTTCGCGCCGGCATGAACGAGGGTCCATTTGAGACCCGCCGCTGCGTCGGCGCCGCTCTCGTCGACATGAGCCGCCACGATCCCGACCGAACCCGCCTCGGCGGTGCGTGTCACATAGATGCGTTCCGCCACGCTGGCGATGGCGAAGGCTGCCGAGAGCGCCGACTCGCTGGCCGCGGCCCAGAGCGGCTTGCCGGACTCGCGGGCAAGACCGGAAATCCGATCGACGAGGTCGAACAGGCCGCCAATCTCGCCGCCGGGCGAATCGACCTCGAGGAGAACGGCCCGGATAGCCGGATCGGTCGAGGCGGCTTCGACCGCATCGGCGACCTCGCCATAGCTGATCGCGCCGAGCAGAACGGACAACCAGTCGCTTCGCGTGACCAGTGGGCCGATGATCGGCACGATAGCGATGCCAGTATCGGTGACCGTGTAGTTGGCCTCGGAGGTGGACGCGTTGGCGGCCGGCGCGACCAAATCTCGCGCCTGCGCCGAGCCGGCGATCATCAGGGCGTCGAGAGCGCGCCAGCCAAACGCCAGAGGGCGCCCTGCTAGCCGAGCGGCGACAGGATCGAGCATTGCCTATGGGCCTCAATTCTCCACCACCGCGACAGCCGGTTCGTTCGTCGCCTCAACCGGCGCCGTGGCTGCCGTTCCGAACACCAGCCCGAGCTTTCGTTCGCGCTCCTTGTCCGCGGCGATTTCGGCATCGACCTGGTCGGCGTCGTAGCCGCGCTCGGCGAGTGCCTGCGTCCTGCTCTTGAGACCGGCATCGATCTGCTCGATCTCGGCGCGGGCGTCCTTCAGCGGATCGACCCAGTCCCATTTCGGCGGCAGCCACGAACAGCCGAGATAGGCGGAGCGTTGCCGGTCATAGCCGGGAAGATCGATGGCGCCCGAGAGCACGGCCGTGTCGAGCCAGCGGGCCCAGACGCGGCGACAGATCTGCCAGACCATGACGGCATGCTGGTAGGCCTCGACCCGCCGGCGGAACTCCAGCAGCGCCAGCCGCGAGTTCGAGTAGTTGGCCTTGAGCATGTCGTTCGAGAGATACGCGTAGGGGATGCCGAGCGCGGCCGAGACCTGTAACAGCGTCCGGTACTGGAACGGCTCGTAGGTCTGGCCGACATCGGTCGGGGCCGAGGTCTGGACCTCCTCGCCGGGCTCCAGCATGACGATCTGGCCGGGCTGCAAATCCATGGTCCGCTCGCCACCCTCGTCGCTCTCGGCCACGTCGAAGGGCTCGGCCGGCGCCGGGGTGGTGATGAAGAGCGCGTGCATCGCCGCGACCTTCTTCCGGTCGAGCTCGGCGTCGTCATACTGGTCAAGCAGGAACAGTTTTACGATACCGGGGGCGAATCGCGAGATGCCGCGGAGCTGCCCGGCGTCAACCGGGTCGATGACGTGGATGATCTCGGTGGCCGGCACCCGCACCGTCTCTCCGACGAGCCCCGGGGCGGTCACGTCGCCGGGGTGGCGGCGGAGGAAGTGGTAGGCGACGCGCCGGCCGATCTTGTCGAACTCGATGCCCTGACGGATTACGTTGCCGCCGCCGGCCGTCTCGTTCCGGCTGAGCGGAAGCAACTCGGACGGGATCATTTGCAGCTGCAGCGGCACCGCGAGGCCGTCTACGGGGCGACGGGGCCGAAACCGAAAGAACACCTCACCCGCGATGAATACCTCACGGGCGGCGCGGCGCAGCTGGCCGTAGAAGTCGGTGAATCCCTCGGCGTCGCTGTCGTCGGTCCAGTCGAGCCAGAGCCGTTGCACTTGGTTCTTCAGCACAGCGTCGGCGATCAGCGAGGACGGCTTGATACCGTCGCCGACCACATTCCCCGCCCAGCTTTCGATGGCATTGGCGGCATAGCCGTTGTTGCGGACGAGCCAGCGGGCCCGAGCGGTGATATCGGCGCCGGCCGCCGCGATCAGCGTATTGAGGTGCGCCCGGCTCGGCTGGAAGTGGCGAAGCCGCCGCGTCGCCTCACCGGCCTCGAAGCCGCCGACGAGCGCGCCGACGCGCCGGCGCCAGCGAGCAATTGCCGCGATCACCGCCTACAATCCCTTGCTCGCGGTGGTTCGCACGATGCGCCTGCGCGAACCGGCCTTCTCGTCTGCAATGCGCCTCTCCAGATCGACCAGTGCCGCGGCCATCTCGGCGTCGCTCGCATAAGTGATGCGCCGCCCCTCGACCTCGACGGTGCGGACACCACGCCAGCGGGCGGAGAGCAGTGCGTCACGCCGCGCGATCATGTCATCCAATGTCATGGCGGCGGGTCAGCTCATGTAAGTCGATGTGAACACGCGCCGGCCGCGGGACGAACGATGGCGGTTGAGCCGACCGGCGGATGTCTCGGGCTCCGCCTCGCGGCCCTTCTTCGACGGGTCGGCGGCGACAATCTGTGCTTCACGCTCATCTTCCGTGCTCGCAACCTGCCGCTCCAGATCTCGCCATGTCGCTTCGCCCCAGCGGTCGGCGCCAGCGATCCAGGCCGCGGCGCGAGCATAGACGCGGTTGTCGAGCGCTTCATTCCGCTCCCGAAGCTTCTGCCATTCCAGCCGGGCAAAGCCCCGCCTGGTCCGGACGGTGACCAACTGCTCGGCAACGAACTGCTTGCACCATTCGCTATCGGCCGCGGACGGCAGATGCACGGTGCCCGCGGCAAAACACGCCCCGCCGGCGCGTTCCTCGTCGGTGGGCCGGGCCAGCCGCAGGAAGCGATAGGTCTCGGCCTTGAA
>JAGRKZ010000038.1 GCA_020442065.1 Bauldia sp. | reverse complement strand
TGCGGGCGAGTTCCGCCAGCGGATCCGTGTCATCCGACGGTTCCACGTGCTTCCGATCGCCGGGAGGCCGAACCGAAAATTTGGGATCGTAGCGGTCAGGCATCGTGTCGCTTCTGTCGCTCCGGACGTCACGCGGGCCGCCGGCGGCCCGGCAAGACCCTCAACGCATCTCCTCGGGCGCGCTTACACCGAGAATAGCCAGCCCCGAGGACAACACCAGTTTTGTGGCATGAACGAGAGCGAGCCGCGCCAAGGTCGATTCTGAATCGCCAGCGTTAATAAAACGCAATTGCGGCAACTCCTTGCCACGATTCCAATGGGCGTGCAGTTCAGACGCCACGTCGTGAACGTAGAAGGCGACGCGATGCGGCTCGTGGGCTGTCGCCGCGGCTTCGATCGCCCGCGGGTACTCGAGGAGGCGCCGAATCAACGTCGTCTCCCCCGGATCCAAGAGCCGATCCAGCCGCGCAGCGCGAAGCGCTTCCGGCGAAATGTCCAGGTCCGGAAGCTCCGCTTCAGCCTGACGGAAGATCGAACAGGCACGGGCATACGCATACTGCACGTAGAAGACGGGGTTTTCGCGCGACTGCTCGGTCACCTTGCGGAAGTCGAAGTCGAGCGGCGCGTCGTTTTTGCGGAAGACCATCATGAAGCGGATGGGGTCGACGCCGACCTCGTCCACTACATCACGAAGTGTCACGAACTCACCTGAACGCTTCGACATTTTAACCGGCTCGCCGTCTCGGAATAGACGGACGAGCTGGACGATCTTGACGTCGAGCTCGGCACCCCCTTCGCTGATCGCCTCCACCGCCGCCTGCATCCGGCGGATATAGCCGCCGTGATCGGCGCCCATGACATCGATCAGCGTGCGGAAGCCGCGGCGGTACTTCTCGTAGTGATAGGCGATGTCGGAGGCGAAGTAGGTGTAGCTGCCGTCCGACTTGATCAATGGGCGATCGACATCGTCGCCGAAGGCCGTCGCGCGGAACAGGGTCTGCTCGCGGTCTTCCCAGTCTTCCGGAAGCTGGCCCTTGGGCGGCGGCAGGCGGCCCTCGTAGATGTACCCCTTCTCCCGGAGCCAGGCGATCACGGCGGCGACCGCACTAGGCTCGCCAGCCGTGAGGGAACGCTCCGAAAAGAAGACCTCATGCTCGATGGCAAGGGCGCTGAGGTCCTCCCGAATCATCGCCATCATCATCGCGACCGCCGTGTCTCGGACGAGCGGCAGCCATTCGGATTCGGGCATCGCGAGCAGAATCGGGCCGTGCTCGCGGGCGAGTGCCTCCCCCACCGGGATCAGGTAGTCGCCGGGATACAACCCCTCGGGGATCGTCCCGATATCCTCGCCGAGCGCCTCCTGGTAGCGGAGATAGGCCGAGCGGGCGAGCACGTCGACCTGGGCGCCGGCATCGTTGATGTAGTACTCGCGAGTCACGTCGTAGCCAGCGAATGCGAGCAGGTTGGCGAGCGCGTCGCCGAAGACCGCGCCGCGACAATGGCCGACATGCATCGGGCCGGTCGGGTTGGCCGAGACATACTCGACGTTCACGCCCCGCCCGCCGCCGATGTCCGAACGACCGTAGCCGACGTCCGCGGCCAGCACCGACGCCAGCGCCTTGTGGAGATAGGCCGGGGCGAGGCGGACATTGACGAAGCCGGGGCCGGCAACCTCTGCCGTTGCGACATCGGGATCGCGCGCGAGCGCGACGGCAATCCGGGTCGCAAGGTCTCGCGGCTTGAGATCAAGCGGCTTCGACAGCACCATCGCCGCATTGGAGGCGAGGTCGCCGTGGCTCGGGTCGCGCGGCGGCTCGACGATGGCTCTGCCGAGGTCGAGTCCGCTCGCGTCGTCGCCGGCAATCGACCGGACGACGGCGTTGATCCGGTCGGTGAAGTCCTGGAAGATGTTCATAGGGGGTGTCCGGCAGCGCCTTTCCGCGCGCCGGCTATACCAAATCGGGTGGCCGGTCAAACCTTCCCGGGCCTCTAGGGCACCAGCACGATGGTCTCGCCGACCCGCGGGGCCACGGTGTGAAGGCCGCCGCCGGCCGCCGCGAGGAAACGGGCGCGCTGCTCGACCGGCGCCTCCTCGCTCAGCGGGAAGGTGCCCCAGTGGACGCCGACCGCCACCCGGGCCCCGAGGATACGGGCGATGTCGGCGGCCTCTTCGGGCGTCACGTGATAGGGCGCCTCCAGCCGGCGCGGCGCATAGGCGCCGATCGGGACAAGGGCGTAGTCGACGCGTCCCGACCGGGCGCGGATCGTCTCGAAGACCGAGCCGAAGCCGGTATCGCCGGCGAAATACAGCGCGGTGCCGCCGTCGCGGATCACCCATCCCGCCCAATGTGCTGAATCGTGGGGTTCCGGTACACGCCGGAGGCCGTGCACAGCCGGCACCGCCTCGACCGTCAGACCATCCAGACGCCGACGTTCGAACCAGGCCAACTCGACAATGGTGCGGAATCCGGTGGAGCGCAGAAGCCGCGCGTTGTCCTGGGGCGCCAGCACGATGGCGTCGGGATTGCGGATCGCGAGACGACGGAGGGTCGAGACATCGAGGTGGTCGTAGTCGCCATGGGAAATCAGGATGAGGTCGATCGGCGGCAAGTCCTCGATAGCCGGCATAGGCGGGGCCAGTCGCGCAAGCCGCAGCGGCCCGGCTCCAACCGTCTCCCGCATCGCTGGATCGGTCAGGATCCACGTGCCGTTCATCCGGATGAGGGCCGTCGCGTGACCGATCCAGGTCACGGCAACCTTCGCCTGTTCCGCTTTGGCGAGGCCCGCGAGCGTCCCTTCACGCGACAGGACGTGGTCCGGGGGCAGCTTCCCCGCCTCCGGGAACATGCCAAGTTGCATGCGCACCAGGTGACGTGTCCACTCTCCGTGGGTCGCAACCGATTGCGTGCGGGTGCCGGTGTTGTGGTAGCGCGGTGGATCAAGAGAGCCGTGGTGGCGGGCGGTCGCTGCGCAGCCGGCGAGAGCCAGCGCGGCGAGGAGTGCCCCCGCGCCGCGTCCGAGCCTCATGCCGCCGAACCGCCGATGGTCCGGGCATGCTCCGCCGCCGCGTAGCGATCGGTCATCCCGGCCAGGAAGTCACAGACCCGCCGCGCTACGATCGCCGCACCGACACCGGCAGGCGGACGCCAGTCCTCCGGCATGGCCATCGGATTCGCCATGAAGTGACGAAAGAGTTCCCGCACCAGTTCTTCGGCCTCCGTCATCACCCGCATCACGTCCGGATTTCGGTAGACGGCGCGGGTGAGAACCGCCTTGATCTCCCGGTCGCTCTCGGCCATCGCCGGCGAGAAGGCGATCACGGGCGCAGCCGCCGCACGAACGTCGTCTGCGGAGCTCGGCCGCAGGTCGTCCAGGCGCTGCCGGGCCACCGTCACCACGTCCTCGATCGCTGCCGCGATCAGTCGCCGGGTCAGTTCGTAGCCGGCGCGGGTCCGGTCGAGGCCGGGGTAGCTATGGAAGATATCCTTAACAATTCCGTTCAGTAGAGGGACTTCCTCGAGCGCCGCAAAGGACAGCAGCCCGGCGCGAAGTCCGTCGTCTATGTCATGGGCATTGTAGGCTATATCGTCCGCGATCGCCGCCGCCTGAGCCTCGGGACCAGGGTAGCTCCAGAGCCACAGGTCGCGCTCGGCCGAGAGCGCGGCAACCACCGGCGGGATCCCCCGGACGGCATGGCGGCCGGCCGGCAACCCGTCCCGGCCGGTCAGTGGGCCATTGTGCTTGGCCAACCCCTCGATCGTCTCCCAGGTGAGATTCAGGCCATCGAAGCGCGGGTAACGCCGCTCCAGCAGCGTCACCACGCGGAGCGACTGGGCATTGTGATCGAAACCGCCGTATTCCGCCATTTCAGCGTCAAGGGCCCGCTCTCCCGCATGGCCGAAAGGGGAGTGCCCGAGGTCGTGCGCGAGCGCCAGCGCTTCGGCGAGGTCCTCGTCAAGTCGAAGTGTTCTGGAAATTGCACGCGCGATCTGAGACACTTCCAGCGTGTGGGTGAGGCGTGTCCGATAGTGATCGCCCTCATCGACGAGGAAGACCTGGGTCTTCTCGCGCAAACGGCGGAATCCCGTGGAATGAAGGACGCGGTCGCGATCACGCTGGAATTCGGTGCGGGTGGGACTGACTGGCTCGTCGAAGAGCCGGCCGCGCGACCGCGCCGGATCGGAGGCAAATCTAGCCTTTCCCTCGATTACCATTGGCAAAGCTTACCGGCCTCGCGGGAATTGACTTCGTGGTGAGCTGTTCATAACTATCGGCGAGCGGGAAAAACAAGTGATGACAGACGCTTCGCCTCCGAATGTGACGCTTTCCGACCGGGCTGCCCGGCGGATCGCCTCGATCCTTTCGCGCGAGCCCGACGGCACGGCTCTCAGGATCAGCGTATCGGGGGGCGGCTGCTCGGGCTTCCAGTACGGCTTCGATCTCGACCGCAGCCGGAGCGACGACGACCTCATCGTGGAGCGCGGCGGCGCCGTGGTGCTGATCGACTCGATGTCTCTGCCCTTTGTTGGCGGATCCGAAATCGACTTCGTCGATGACCTGATCGGCCAGTCCTTCCAAGTAAAGAATCCGAACGCGACCGCATCATGCGGGTGCGGTACGAGTTTCTCCATCTGAGGGATTGCGATGCCGGGGAGCAAACGCCAGACAGGCTCGAAAAAACCCGGCGCGAAGAAATCTCCTACCGCCGCGCGCCCGGCGCCTGCCAAACGCCCGCCCTCCGTAAAGACCAAGAAGGCGGCACCGAAAGCGGCGAGCCGTGAGGCCGCTGCAGCTTCGGCCAGGAAGCCGCCGGCGTCGAAGGCGGGCAAGGCGGCCGCCGCACCGTCGACCCGAAAGAAGCCAGACCGGAAGCCATCCGTTCGTGCGGCAGCGCCGGCCACCGTCCCGGCTCGCCAGAGCCCCATCCCCAGCCAGCCGCATCCGCTCCGTCGCGGGAGCGACCTGAGCTTTGCCCTCAACAAGCTCCACCAGGTTGCGCTGCTCGCCAACGACCTCGATCGGTCGGTCGCCTTTTATCGCGACGTCCTCGGCCTCCACTACGTCGACCGCTACGATCCGCCGGGGCTCGCCTTCTTCAGTCTCGGCAGCGGGGTGCGGCTGATCCTCTCCGCGACCTCGTCGAAGGCGACGCTCTATTTCCTCGTCGACGACATCGACGCGGCCTTCCGCGTGCTCGCCCAGCGCGGAGTCTCTTTCCTGCACAAGCCCGCGATGATCCACCGCGACGATGAAGGGCGCCTCGGCAAGAAGGGCGTCGAGGAATGGATGGCGTTCTTCAAGGACCCGGCCGACAACGTCCTGGCCCTCGTCGCGCGGCGCTGACTGGCGCGCAGTCCCGATCCCAACCCCGTTACTGAAACGCGGTCTCGGCGAAGCTGCGGAGCTTGCGCGAGTGGAGGCGATCCGGCTCCATCGAGCGGAGCTTTTCCATGGCCCTGATGCCGATGTCGAGGTGCTGGCCCACCTGCCGGCGATAGAAGTCGGATGCCATTCCCGGCAACTTCAGCTCGCCATGGAGCGGCTTGTCGGAAACGCAGAGCAGCGTCCCGTAAGGGACCCGGAAGCGAAAACCGTTCGCCGCCGCCGTCGCGGACTCCATGTCGAGCGCGATGGCGCGCGACTGCGAGAAGCGCTGCACCGGCTCGCGGTGATCGCGAAGCTCCCAGTTGCGGTTGTCGATCGTGGCGACGGTGCCGGTCCGCATGATGCGCTTGAGTTCGTACCCCGACAGGCCGGTGACTTCGGCCACCGCCTCCTCGATCGCCACCTGCACCTCGGCAAGCGGCGGTATCGGAACCCAGCTTGGCAAGTCGGCGTCAAGGACATGGTCCTCGCGGACGTAGCCGTGGGCAAGGACATAGTCGCCAAGCGCCTGGCTGTTGCGGAGGCCAGCGCAGTGACCCAGCATCATCCACGCATGCGGGCGAAGCACTGCGATATGGTCGGTGATGGTCTTGGCATTGGAGGGGCCGACTCCGATGTTGACCATGGTGATGCCCATGTGGCCCGACCGGGTCAGGTGGTAGGCCGGCATCTGCGGCAACCGCTCGACCGCCGCCCCGGAAACCGGCGCCTCCGCGCCGGACGGCGTCACCAGATTGCCGGGTTCGACCAGACTGTCGTAGCCACTGCCACCGGCGGCCATCATCAGCCGCGCCTTGGTGACGAACTCGTCGATATAGAACTGGTAGTTGGTGAAGATCACGAAATTCTGGAAGTGCTGCGGCGCGGTCGCCGTGTAGTGCGGCAGACGATGCAGCGAGTAGTCGATGCGCGAGGCGGTGAACGGCGCCAGTGGCATCGGCGTCCCCGGCGCGGCCTGGTAGGTGCCGTTGACGATCGCGTCGTCCATCACGGCGAGATCCGGTACGTCGAACAGGTCCCGCAGCGGATGCGCGATGCGATCGGCGATCTCGCCCTCGACATGGATGCCGTCGGGGAAGGCGAAGTGGAGAGCGATCGGCTCCCGCGAGGGGCCGACCGCGAGCGAGACGCCATGGTTGCGAACCAGCAGCCGCAACTGCTCGAGCAGATAGCCGCGGAACAACTCAGGCCGGGTGATGGTCGTTGAATACACCCCTGGACCCGCGACGTGTCCATACGACAGCCGCGAGTCGATCTGGGCGTAGGTCGATGTCTCGATCAGCACCTCGGGATAGGTCGCCCGAACCCGCCCGGGCAGCGTGCCGTTTCGCAGCAGCTCCCTGAATTTCTCGCGCAGGAATGCCGTATGGGCGTCATAGATCTGCGCGAGGCGGGCAAGTGCGGACTCCGCATCCTGGAACCGCTTGGGCGGGATGCGTTTCGGCATCATCACCATGTTCGGATCGACGGACATCCCGCCTCGCGCCTGGACTAGCTCTTCAGGGTGGCCTTGAGCGAAATGCTCGGAACCGAGGCAAGAGCGCGGGACACCGGGCAGATTTCCTTGGCCTTGTTGGCGGCCTCGGCAAAAGCCTCCTTGCTGACGCCCGGCACCTCGGCCTCGGTCTCCAGCACGATGCCGGTGATGCCGACACCGGCCTCGATGGTGACAGCCGCGGTGGTCTTGATGCTCTTCGGCGGATTGCCCGCGGCCGTGAGCAGGCCCGAGAGCTGCATCGAATAGCAACCGGCGTGCGCCGCTGCGATCAATTGCTCGGGATTGGTCTTGCCGCCGGCCTCGAATCGCGAGGCAAAGGTGTAGTCGCCCTTGAAGGTGCCGAACGCGACCTCGCCCCCGCCTTCTTTGAGCGAGCCCTTCCACTCGGCATTAGCTTTGGAAATGACTGCCATGGTGCGCCTCCTCTGGATTGCTGCGAGCCGGTATCGATTTAGAGGATGACGGGGAAAAATGCCAAAGCAATCACGGATGACATCCCCTGGGGGCTTTTCCTCGCACCGGGGTGTCGATCCCGCGTCAGGCTCCCTTTCGGCCGCACCCGTTGCTGCTGCGAAGTGCAGGCTTTGCTCGGCTGATGCGTGGTTGTCTGGCCTGATGGTTCGATCCTACAGCTAGGCTCGTGCGCTTCGGCGGGGCTATGCTCCACGCCGACGAGTCAGGAGCACGTCCCGCATGAAGATTGCGACCTGGAACATCAACGGCATCCGCGCGCGCATCGACGGCGCCGTGCAGTGGGTCAGCGAGGTACGCCCCGACATCCTCTGCCTGCAGGAGATCAAGATCGAGGACAAGGCCTTCCCGCGCGAGCCCTTTGAGAACCTCGGCTACAATATCGAGGTGCACGGCCAGAAGAGCTTCAACGGGGTGGCGCTGCTCTCCCGCCTCCCGTTCGACGAGGTGTCGCGGGGCCTTCCCGGCGACGAGACAGACACCCAGGCCCGCTTCATCGAGGGCGTGTTCTCGATCAAGGGCGGTGCCCTCCGCGTCGCCTCCCTCTACCTGCCCAACGGAAATCCGGTCGGCACCGAGAAGTTCACGTACAAATTCGCCTGGATGGACAGGCTTGAAGCCTACGCCAGGGAACGGCTCGCAGCGGAGGAGATGTTCGTTCTTGCCGGAGACTACAATGTCATCCCGGAACCGATCGACGCGCGCTACCCGGAGCACTGGGTCGAGGACGCTCTCTTCCAGCCCGAGACGCGCGCCCGCTATCGCCGGCTCCTCAACCTCGGACTCACCTGTGCCTTCCGCGCCTGCTCGGCCGAGCCCGGTCACTATACCTTCTGGGACTACCAGGCCGGCGCGTGGCAACGGAACAACGGCATCCGCATCGACCACCAGTTGCTATCGCCGCGCGCCGCCGACCGTCTCGCCGGGGCCCAGATCGACAAGCGAACACGGAGCTGGGACAAGCCGTCGGACCACGTGCCGGTGCTGATCGAGCTAGACGTCGAACCTTTGGCGAGATCGTGAACCGTGTTATGGTTGCATCCATGCACCGTACGCTCGCCGCCCTGATCTTCACGAGCGCTTTGGTCCCGGCGTCGATGGCCGCCGCCGACTGTACCTGTCGCGCCCGTGACGGGGTTTCGCTGAGGCTCGGCGAGACGGTCTGCCTCAACACCGCCAATGGCCCCCGACTCGCCCGCTGCGAGATGGTGCTCAACAACTCCAGCTGGAAAGTGACCGAAGAGGACTGCCCTACCGCCCGGGCAACCCGCGTCCCCGCCACCTTCTCTGCCTTGCCCCCGGGCTTCGTCAGGACGCTCACCGCCGCTCGGGACCAAGGGCGTTTGTGGCCGGACCGCGGTAGCTCCGTCGCCGAACATTTTTGATCGCAAGTCGCCCGGGCGACCCCTCGCGGTCGGACTATACGCTCAACCCGTTCCTCCTCCTTCACAGGTTTGTGCATTGTTCCTGCGCGTCGCGGCGATAGCCTCCTCGGCATGGCGACGCGGACGCTTCTGACATTTCTGGCGCTATCGCTCGCGGCCCCGACCGTCGGTGCGACCGCCGAGGAGCTGATGGCTGTCTGCCTCAACGCCGGCCACCAGTACAAGGTCGGCGACTATGCCTGCCTGCCCGCCTGCCATGGCCGCCAGCGCTACGCCCGTTGCGATGCGCTTGGCACCACCGCGGCCTGGACCTTCATCTCCGACGTCTGTCCGATCGCGGCGATCTCGCCGGCGATGCCAAAGGCCGCGACCCTCACCGCTGCGACCGCGATGTCGCCCATTCCTTACGAGGTGTCGATGAGCGCCCTGTCGCCGATGGCGGAAGCGGGGCTTGATGCCATCGCCGCCGGCGGGACATTGCGGCTCGCGACGCTTCCCTGACCGAGCGTTGCCGCTGCCTATGACGGTACTGCCGCCGCCGCACGCTGCGCGAGGACGAGCCCACCGGCGGCAAACGCCAGGAACCCGATGCCGGGGATGATGAAGAGCCCATTCCAGTAGGGCGTCCCGAACACGGAGATGCCGATCGCGACCGCAGGCAGCAGCGCCGCGACACCCGCCACCCGCAGGATGAGCGAGCCGGCCGGCACGAACGACAGCCCGAAGAGGAGAACGCCGACGGTAACAAGATCCAGGCCGGCATGGAGCCAGACATGATCGGAGAACGCCGTGCTGGCCGCAACGCCCTCCGGCGTCAGGAACGCGTTCATAGTTCCCGGCGAGAGCGCGGCGCCCAGTCCGAAGATCGTCCAGTAAGCGGCCATCGCGAGGAAGTAGGGGCGCACCCAGCGGTCGCTCGTCATGCCCACCCCTCGCTGACGCCCGAACATCCGGGGATTGCGATCGTCTCTACTTCTTCTTCTTGTTCTTCTCGAGCCAGTCGTCGGCGAGCGCCATCGCGGTGCGGCGCTCGTTCTCGGTAGCGATCGACAGCGCCCGCTCCTGCATGTCGAAGATCCAGGTTTCGCTGACCTTGGCGCGCTCTCGTGCCACCGTGAGATACATGAGCCCGAGGACGGACTGGCGCGGTACGCCGTCGCCCTCAAAAAGGAGATGGCCAAGCAGCGCCTGGCCGCCAACATTCCCTTTGGCGGCCGCGAGATTCGCCCAGCGCGCCGCCTGGAGCGGATCGCGCTCGCCGCCTTCGCCGTTGTAGTACATCAGCGCGAGGCTTACCTGTGCGTCCGCATCGCCGAAGTAGGACGCCGCATAGGCATAAATCTGGCGGGCCCGCGCCGGATCCTGCGTAACGTCGGTATTGGGGATGCCGTTCCGGTAGTAGCCGCCGAGCGCGACAAAGGCGCTGGAGATCAGCCGCGCATTCGGCTGGGTTGGACCGTCTTCGGCGTGCGCGTCTGCCAGCTCGCTGAACAACTCGAACGCCTTGTAGTCGTCGCGTGCGATGCCATCGCCCTCGGCATACATCCGCCCCAGCTTCCACTGGGCGATGAAGTTGCCCTTCTCCGCGGCGAATCCGAGCGCCTCGGCCGCCGTCTCCTTGTCGCCGCTCTTGTAGGAGTCGAGGCCGTATTTCAGCGCGTCGGTCGGCGCGGTTTCGGCGTTGAGATTCTTGGCGTCGAACGCAGCTGCCCCACCCGCAAGGCCAAAGACCGCGGCGGCCGCCAGAAGCCCAGGGAAGACGTCACATACGCGCATCGCTCAGATTTCCACCGCCCTGCCCGGACGCCCCTCTTTGTCGGGAGCCGTTCCGATTCCATCCATGTAGTGAAAGATCGCGTCCGTTCCGCGGCGTAGTCGAGACACTGTCGAGGCATCGCAACCGCCGTTGCGTAGGGTCGGCGATGTCCACCCGGGCCGCCACACCCCGGCCTCTGCACCACTCACGACGAAACGCGCTTCCATGACTGTCCTTCGCCACCACCGCCGAGGACGGTGCCCGCACGCCGACGCAACCACGCGAAATCCTGCCCGGGCAGGCAGTATCAACATGGCGTCAGGTGCTTTGCCCCCCTCGGCAGGCGACCTGAAACGCCGTCACAGTTCACGTCACTTTATGGCTGAACGGCGGCATCGAGGCTTAACGCGCGGCTCGGGCATGCACTTCTCGCCACACTGTGTCAGAGACGCAACAGCACGACGCATCACAGCCCAGCCGGGCCGCGTGGCGCGCCCTGACCCGAGCGGCGGAGACGGCGCGGCAGCATCGGTCGATAAATATCGGAGCCAGTTTGCGAATTCACCGCAAGGAACCGGACAGCCGCCGTGAAATAGTCAATCTGGTCCCTACAATGCGCCGACAGGGAATCGCGACGCGAGGAGACGGGATCGATGCCGACCTTTGCGCACCAGGTCATCTTTGCTGTGGTGACGGTCGTTGCCACCGCCTTGTCGCTGTCGTGGGCCGAGGCGGCCGTCGACAAGGCCGGAACGGAGCGTGCCTTCCAGGGCTGGCTGGCGAACGAGATCTGGCCGGAAGCGCAGGCGGCCGGCGTATCTCGCAAGACCTTCGAGGCAGCGCTCGGAGGGGTCACGCTCGATTGGGACCTGCCCGAACTCGCCCCTCCAGGTGCGCCCCTGCCGCCGCACAAGACCGAGGTCCAGGCCGAGTTCCGCAGCCCCGGCGCCTATTTCGACCAGAACAACCTCAACGCCCAGGTCGCTACCGGCCGCAAGCTGATCGCGCAGTACGACAAGGCGCTTGATGCGATCGAGCAGCGCTACGGGGTGCCGCGCGGCATCCTGATCGCGATCTGGGCGCGGGAGACCAGCTTCGGTCGCGCGTCCCTGCCCTATCCCGCGATGCGCACCCTCGCCACCCATGCCTTCATGAGCCGTAGGAAGGAGTTCTTCCGCCCCGAATTGATCGCCGGGCTGCAGGTGCTCGAGACCGGCGAGGTTTCAGCGGGCAAGATGAAGAGCTCCTGGGCCGGAGCGCTGGGCCAGCCGCAATTCCTGCCGTCGTACTATCTCAAATACGCCGTCGACATGGATGGCGACGGCCGCCGCGACATCTGGGGATCGGTGCCGGACGTGCTCGGTTCCATCGCCAATTTTCTTCGCAACGAGGGCTGGGATCCGGAACGGAGCTGGGGCATCGAAGCCGACGTGCCCGAGGGGGTCGCCTGCCATCTCGAGGGCCCCGAACAGGGCCGCGGCATGGCCGACTGGCAGGCGGCTGGGGTCCGTCGCGTCGATGGCCGCGACCTGCCGCGTTTCGAACAGAACCGCGAGGCGTTCCTGCTCATGCCTGCCGGGCGCTACGGCCCGGCCTTCATCGTCAGCGGCAACTTTTACGTCCTCAAGGAGTACAACTACTCCGACCTCTATGCCCTCTACATCGGCCACCTCGCGGACCGCTTCGCCGACAACCGCAACTTCGCGGCCAAATGGGGCAAGGTCGGCGGCTTCAGCCGCGCCGATGTCGCCCGCATGCAAACCCAGTTCGAGGCCCAGGGTCACGACGTCGGCGGTACCGACGGCCTGATCGGCTTCAAGACCCGGGTCGCCGTGGGCCGCTGGCAGGCAGAACACGGCGACCGCGTCACCTGCATGCCCGACGCGGCCATGGTGAAGTCGATCCACTGAGGACGGAGCGCTCGGCGACGAAAAAGGGCGGCCCGGGCCGCCCTTTTGAAATCTCTGTGCCGTGAAGCAGAAGGCCTATGCCGCGGCATCCTCGGCCTGCTCGGCGCGAGCGCGGTCGGCCGCGCCCTTGGCGTCGACGTCACGGTCGACGAACTCGATGACCGCGACGGGGGCACTGTCGCCGTAGCGGAACCCGGCCTTCAGCACGCGGGTGTAACCGCCCTGACGATCCTTGTAGCGCGGGCCGATGGTCTCGAAGAGCTTCTTCACCACCGGCACCGAGCGCAGCTCCGCAACCGCCTGGCGGCGGGCATGGAGGTCGCCGCGCTTGGCGAGCGTGACCAGCTTCTCGACGATCGGACGAAGATCCTTCGCCTTGGGAAGTGTCGTGACGACCTGCTCGTGCACGATCAGCGAGCCTGCCAGGTTGGCGAACATCGCCTTGCGGTGGCTCGACGTCCGGTTCAGCTTCCGGCCGGAATTACGGTGGCGCATGGCCCTCTCCAATACTCACGCCGGCACCCGGCCCGCGTCATTCGCCAAAGGTCAATAGTGGTCTTCGTAGCGCTTGGCCAGCTCGTCGATGTTCTCCGGCGGCCAGTTCGTGACTTCCATGCCGAGGTGGAGACCCATCTGGGCGAGGACCTCCTTGATCTCGTTCAGCGACTTCCGGCCGAAGTTCGGCGTGCGGAGCATTTCCGCCTCGGTCTTCTGGATGAGGTCGCCGATATAGACGATGT
>JAGRKZ010000037.1 GCA_020442065.1 Bauldia sp. | reverse complement strand
TCGATGTCGCCTACCGCTATTTCGCTACCGATCGGCGTCGGTTCATCGTCGCCGATACGCCTGGCCACGAGCAGTACACCCGCAACATGGCGACCGGGGCCTCGAACTCGGATCTTGCCGTGCTCCTGGTCGATGCCCAGCAGGGCATCCTCACTCAGACCCGGCGCCACGCCTACATCGTCGCGCTGCTCGGCATCCGGCACGTCGTGCTCGCCGTCAACAAGATCGACTTGATCGGATTCGATGAGGAGCGCTTCATCGACATCCGCAACGCCTTCGCCGAGTTCGCCGCCCAGTTCAAGTTCGACTCGATCGTCACCATCCCGCTCTCGGCGCGCCATGGCGACAACGTCATCGAAAAGAGTGCGCGAACGCCATGGTACGGTGGGCGGACGCTGCTCGACCATCTCGAGACGGTGAAGGTCGAGGATGGCCGCGGCCTGACCCCGTTCCGGTTTCCGGTGCAGTGGGTCAACCGGCCCAATGCGAGCTTCCGCGGTTATGCCGGCACGGTTGCGTCCGGCAACGTCCGCCCCGGCGACAAGGTCGTGGTGGCGCGGACCGGCCAGTCGGCCAAGATCGCCCGCGTCGTCACCCTCGACGGCGATCGCGAGCGAGCCGACGCCGGCACCAGCGTGACCCTGACCCTCGACACCGAGATCGATGCCTCGCGCGGCGATATTCTCGCCGCACCGGCGCACCGGCCCGAGGTCTCGGACCAGCTTGCCGCGCACCTGATCTGGATGAGCGACGAGCCTCTGCTGCCCGGCCGTCCCTATCTGCTCAAGTCGGCGACGCGGACGGTCGGCGCCGCGGTGACCGACCTCAAGCATCAGGTCGACATCGAGAGCTTCAAGCCGCTCGCCGCCAAGACCCTCGGCCTCAACGACATCGGCCTCGTCAACCTGTCGCTCTCGGAGCCGGTCGCCTTCGACCTCTACGACGACAACAAGACCACCGGCTCGTTCATCCTCATCGACCGCTTCACCAACGCCACGGTCGCGGCCGGCATGATCCGCTTCGGCCTCCGCCGGGCGACCAACATCCACTGGCAGGCGATCAACATCGACCGCCAGGCGCGCTCCGACCTCAAGGGCCAGAAGCCGGTCATCCTGTGGTTCACCGGTCTGTCCGGCGCCGGCAAGTCGACGATCGCCAACATGGTGGAATCGAAGCTCCACCTCATGGGCCGCCATACGTACATGCTCGACGGCGACAACGTCCGCCACGGGCTCAACCGAGACCTCGGCTTCACAGATGCTGACCGCGTCGAGAACATCCGCCGGGTCGCCGAGACGGCCAAGCTCTTCGTCGATGCCGGCATCATCGTGCTGGTGTCGTTCATCTCGCCGTTCCGCTCGGAGCGGGCGATGGCGCGCGATCTGGTCGGCGACGGCGAGTTCCTCGAGATCTTCGTCGACGTGCCGTTGTCGATCGCCGAGGAGCGCGACCCCAAGGGCCTCTACAAGAAGGCGCGGGCCGGGGAGATCAAGCACTTCACCGGCATCGATTCGCCCTACGAGCCGCCGCTCAAGCCCGATATCCGCCTCGACACCACCGCGGCGACGGCGGACGAGCTCGCCGATCGTATCGTCGAGACGCTCATGAAGGGCGGCTACCTCGGCAGTGGCGCCTAGACCGTCGCTGCATCATAACGGCAGGGCGCGGTAGCGGGCGACGATCGCGTCGCCGAGCCGCTCGACGGCAAGCGAGCCGGCGAGTGTGCGCTGGACGAGGACGTTGCGGCGGTCGGATTCGTCGCGGCGCCGCGTCAGCAGGCCGTGCCGCCCCATCGAATCGAGCGCCCGGGTGATCACCGGCTTGGTGACGCCGAGTTTTTCGGCGAGGCCGCGGACGGTATGCGGCGGCGGTTCCAGATAGACGGTGAGGAGCACGGCCATTTGCCGGGCCGAGAGGTCATGCTCGCCATCGCGGACCAGGTCGAATGTCACGTCCCGCCACAGGCGCAGGGCCTGGCTCGGCCTGAATTCATGCGGCATCGGCCGTCTCCCCGGGAGAGGTCGTTACGGACCCGAACTATTCTACGCAGGCCGCAGCAGCCTTCAAGCGCCGTAGCGTTCCTCGAGCAGCGCATAGAGCGCGCGGATCGCCTGCGCCTCCCCACCTTCGGGCCGGCCCGGCGCGTCCTTAGGGTTCCACGCATAGATGTCGGCGTGAAGCCACGACGGACCCTCGGGGACGAAGCGGGAGAGGAAGAGCGCCGCCGTGATCGATCCGGCGAAGGGTGCCGAGCCGGCGTTGTTGATGTCGGCGATCCGCGAATCGAGCATCGACAGGTAGGGCTGCCAGAGCGGCATCCGCCAGACCGGGTCGTCGACCGCCGCGGCGTGCCGGGCGAGATCGGCGGCAAGGCCGTCGTCCCCGGTATAGAAGGGGACGATGCCAGGGCCGACCGCGACCCGCGCCGCCCCGGTGAGAGTGGCCATGTCGACGATCATCGCCGGCGCTTCTTCGCCCGCCAGGGCGAGCGCATCGGCCAGCACGAGCCGGCCCTCGGCGTCGGTATTGCCGATCTCGACGGTGAGCCCGCTGCGGCTGCGGAAGACGTCGCCGGGCCGGAAGGCGGCCCCGGAGATGGCGTTCTCGACCGCCGGGATCAGAACGCGGAGGCGCACCTTGAGGCCGGCATCCATGATCATGTGGGCAAGGCCGAGCACGTTGGCGGCGCCGCCCATGTCCTTCTTCATCAGGAGCATGCCGGCGGAGGGCTTGATGTCGAGGCCGCCGGTATCGAAGCACACGCCCTTGCCGACCAGCGTGATCATCGGGTCGCCGGGATCGCCCCAGCGGAGGTCGATGAGCCGCGGCGCGCGCGACGGAGTCGCCGCCGCGCCGACCGCGTGGATCAGGGGGAAGCCGTCGGCAAGCGCGTCGCCCTGGGTGATCTCGATCGACGCGCCATGGCGGGCGGCGAGATCCTCGGCCGCCATGGCCAGCTCGGCCGGACCCATGGCGTTGGCGGGCGTGTTGATCAGGTCGCGGGCAAGGTAGACGCCGTCGACGATACGGATGATGCGCTCGCCTGCGGCGCCGCCGGTGATGACCAGGCGCGCGCCCCGCTCGCGGTCCTTGTATCGCGTGTAGCGGTAGGCGCCGAGGGCGAAGCCGAGGGTGGCCATCGCCGGATCGGGGAAACCGGCGCCGAAGCTGTAGTCGCCACGGGCAAGGCCGGTGGCGAGGCGGCCGGCGAGGAAGGCGGCGCGTCCGAGCTCGGCACCGAGGCCGAACATCACCGAGCCGAGTCCGGTCGCGCCGGGGATGGAGAGCATCGCTCCGGCGCCCGCGACGAAGCCCGCGGCGCGGACGAAGCCGGCGATCCCCGCGCCCTCGCCGGTCAGGTAGGCCTCGAGCGATTCGGGCGAGAAGGCATTGATGGCAATCGCGTCCGGGGCGATATCGGCCCCGATCAGGCACTCCGGCATCGATCCTCCGGGAAGGGTTAGAGGTGCCGGATCATGCCCGCGGGCGCTCTGCGCAACAACCGGGGAAATGCCGCGGCGCGTTCTCCGCTGCGCCGCCGGCGTGGCGCGCCGTCGGACCTAGCCGCCGTTGCCGGGGACGGTCATCGCCTCGCTCGCCATCGGCGTATGCGAGGCAGGGCTGTTCAGTGCGGCATTGATCTTGCCGCCGAGCGTGGCGGCGCCGAGGACGATCGCCACGCCGATGAGCGACGCGATCAGCCCGTATTCGATCGCGGTCGCGCCGGAGCGGTCAGGCCGGGAAAACGGGGTTCTCATGTCCGCGACTCCTGTTCGACGGGGTACCGTCTGCCGCGTTTCTTGTTTGCGGCTTTGACCGCCTCAGAGATACAGACAATTTGCTGCGTCTGAGTTAATGGGAAACCATTCAAATTGAGGTGAAAGATTACGATCTGTTAATCATGAAGCATTGGTAAGTATTAGATCGAATTGTAATCAATAGGCTTTCGCCAGGGCCGGCCGGCTTCTTTCCGTTTTCTTTACCATGCCCGGCAAGCAACCGTTGAGCATGCAACGATTGCCGGTCGCGGCGGATGCGGAGAAACGCGGCGCTAGTTGCTGGCCGGCTCCGGCGTGACCAGCGACACCACCACGGCGTAGAGGCTGGCGTCGGGCGTGGCGAAGCCGCCGCCGCCGAAGCCCAGCCGGTCGATGGCGTCGAGCGCCTCGGTGTCCTCGCGGGCCATCGACAGCAGTGCGCCGGAAAGGATCGCCTTGAACTCCGCGGGCAGGTCCGTGCGAATGGCATGCGGGCCGAACGGAATGAGGGGGGACTGCCACACCAGGCGAACCTGGTTCATGCTGAGAGTCCCGTCCGACACCATGCGGTTGAGCGTGCCGAAGGTGTAGCCGAGCGAGGCGCTGCCGGTGACGCTCGACCAGCCGGCGGCGAGGTCGACCTCGCCGCGAAGCAGGGCCGTGACCGCGACCTCCGGGGTCGGATACTCGGTGACGGAGAGGAAATAGGTGTCCGGATCGATGTCGGCGGCGGCGAAGGAATGAAGCGGGACGATGGTGCCGGCCACCGAGTCGGCCGGTCCCAGCCCGAGGCGGCGGCCCTTGGCGCCAGCGAGATCGGGAACGTTGTCGCCCGCGCGGGCGATCAGCACCGAGTAGAATCCGAGCGCGCCGTCGGCGGCGACGGGGGCGGCGAAGGCCTCGACGCAGTCGCACGACACCAGCGCCTTGGCGTAGGCCGTCGCGCTGTAGACGGCATAGTCGATGCGGTCCTCGATCTGGGCGGTGATGAGCGCGTCATAGCTCGCCGCCGGCACGATCTCGACCGGGATCCCGGTCTTGTCCTGGAGGTAGACCCGGAACGGTTCGAGCGATGCGAGGCGGTAGGCGACGTCGCTGCCGCCCAGGACGCCCACCCTCAGCACTTTCATGTCGTCCCGCCAGTCGGCGCGCGCCGAGGGAGCGGAGAGGGCGATGGCGGCGGCGAACACGCCACCGAGCAGACGGGGAAGGACGGTCATACCTGGCCAATCGGAGTGAATCGACGATGGCCGCCATCCTGCCTCAAGCCGGGCGCGTCGGGAAGGCGGCCGTTCCAGGGCGGTCCCGCCGGGGTGGCATCGGGGGCGATCGGTCATCCCGGACACGTCTCCTCGTTCCCGCGCCGGGTGGCGGCCGGGGTGTGGGGCCTTTCTCGGTCTCCCCCTCGATGGCCGAGGGGGGTGGCGGGCGCGCACGTCACGCCGGTCGGGTAGTCCGAGGGGAAGGCGCTTCGCGAGCGCCCGCCGCGGCGGTTTTTAGCTCCCGGGCTCGGCGCTCATCCCCGGCTCCCGCAAGAACCGGCATTAGCCTTGAAGGCGGCCGTCTGGAGTGACGGCGGTCCTCACCCGGGCTTCCCCACGGCGGGGTGCGAGCCCGGCGTGAAGCGCCGCTCCCGTCTCCGCCGATGGACCGCCTCCGGACGGCGCCCCCCGCGAGCAGGGATGCAGCGAGGATAAGGGCAGGTGCGGGGGGCGGGGATAAGATTTAATTGGTAAGATTGTGTAGCTTGCAAATAACACGCTTGAGATGGTAGCCATCATCCCGCACAATGACGGGAGGATGGAATGGCAGATAGTCGAACGTTTCTAAGTGTAGGGGAGAATTCGCCCGAGCACGTCGCCTATCGGTTGATGCACGACATTGCCCTGGTTGAGGGCAAGGTACTGCACCGGAACGCGGGTAGGGACTCTACGAGCGCCGATAGGTATTGGATTCTTCAGACCTACGAACAGTGCATGACCGTCGTGCGCGGCGGGCCAGCACCATCTTGAGAGCGCGTTTCCATTTTTTGATTGGTCACGAACGTCCTCAGCTGCTCGGCTTGGTCTGCGACGGCGTTGGCCCAAATGCCACGCGTTCACAGGGCGAGCCTCAGACATTCGAGACTCAGCTCCTCGTCGGGTGATCGCATGGTGATCCTCCCAAGAAAAAGCCCCGATCAAATGGCCGGGGCTGGTTGCTTCGCTTGGGTCTGCCGCTCCGATCACTATTGGGCTTTGCGCGCCTTAGAGCGGCCGGATACCGCAAAGCAGGGAACCGCCTAAAGGCGAATTCGAGGAGGCAGTAAGCGCCTCCTCTCAATCCGTGCCCAAGCCTCACAATGCACCGAAGGGTGGCGAGCAAAAGCCCCGACTGCGGTGGCAAAGAGAGTAGCGCAAGAAGTGCGTTGACCGCTAGAAAGCCTTCTTGAGGCCAGCGTCCTTCATGATCTTATTGGCGGTGTGCCGCGACTTGATTTTGGTTGGGACAGTGAACGGTTTCTCGGCCGAATGACTCATCCAAATTTCGTGGTCACCCTTACCTTGCCTCAGGAACCAACAATCGGCCTCCCTGAGGCGGTCACGAACTGCTGAAGCGAAGTCCGTCAAGCAACTGCGCGGACGCGGACGCGCGTATGAGCATACGCGACCAACGAGATCGGCACGTCCCTATCATGGCCCTCCCGATCGTCTCCGTCGCCGCTTTCTACATCGTGCGCTTCAAGCAGGTCCTGGATCACGTTTGGAAGTTTTTCGACCAGCTCCTCTAGGCTGTCTGCCTCGACGTTGAGGCCGGGTAGATCGCTATGCTCAACGAACCAGACGCCGGACTCATCGTCCCGCGTCGCCTTAACGACGATGGATTCGTAAGCCATGCTTTTTCTCCTACGCGCACTCCCCGCTCCAGACTGTGCGCAACATCTATATGCATGCGCGATAACGCGCTAGCAAGCAGAATGGATGCATGGCTGAATTGCCAAACTGGCGCGAGTACCAATTAGTCCATTGTTATTAAATTTCTTTTTGGCTCAATAACGATATCGTACGAACGCGGCCTTGCGTCCGCACCACCTCGGAAGGTGACACGCCTTCTGCTTAGTCATTCGCGGTTTCACCGATCCGCCGACAGGTGAGGCGCTTGCCTTTCATGCCTTCAGGGCGCCGTCCGTATGCATGGCGTCCCGCAAGCCAAGCTTGGTGCGGCGGTTGTAGCGGAAATCGAACTCGGCAATGTAGGTGGGCTGAGCGTCCGGGGTTTGCACGCCTTCGCTGAAGCCTCCGCGCAATGCTTTGGTCCGCTCGCTCGCGACGTGGTCTCGGCCCTGCTAGCCTCAACCCATGGCCAACAGCGAACAGGAGTTGATGGCCTTCCGGAACGCCGCAGAGCTGGGCGCGTGGTTGATGCGCCATCATCAGCGGAGCGGCGGGGTCTGGGTGCAGATCTTCAAGAAAGGGTCGGGCACGCCGTCGGTGACGTGGACGGACTGCGTGGTCGAAGCCATCCGCTTCGGCTGGATCGATGGGCAGAAGCAGTCGCTGGATGAGGCCTCGTTCCTGCAGCGCCTCTCGCCGCGAAGGAAGAAGTCGAACTGGTCGGCCAGGAACCGCGACCATGCGATCCGGCTCATCGCGGAGGGGCGGATGACGGCAGCGGGCCTCGCCCATGTCGAGGCGGCAAAGGCCGATGGTCGATGGGACAACGCCTACGAAGGGTCGGCCACCATGACCATCCCGGAGGACATCCGCGATGCCCTCCAATCGATGCCGGCCGCCAAGGCCTTCTTCGAGACGCTCGATCGCCGGAATCTCTTCACGATCTACCATCGGCTCCACACCGCCAAGCGCCCCGAAACGCGCGCCAGGCGGCTGGCGCAGATCCTTGCCCAGCTCGACCGCGGCGAGCGCGTCCACTGAGTCGGCGCCCGTTCGGTCCGGAACGCGATGGCGGACGCCACCCCGGAGAGGACGCCGGCGGCGAGCCGGCCGTCGCCGGTCGGGAGAACGGAGTCTCGTCGCCGCCGTCCCGCCGCGACGGCGACCCTACGCCTTCGAAAACGCGAAGCGGGTCTCCTGCCGGTAGGTCTCGCCGGGGCGGAGCGTCGCGCTGGGGAAATTCGGGTGATTGGGGGCGTCGGGGAAGAGCTGCGCCTCGAAGCAGCAGCCGCCGTTCTGGACATAACGGCGTCCGCCGAGGCCGGGGACTGCGAGGTTGATCTTGGCGCCGTCGTAGAACTGCAGCCCGGGCTCGGTCGACCACACCTCGAGGGCGACGCCGCTGGCGGGGCCCTCGAGCCGGGCGCGGGGCGCGGGCGCGGCCGCCCGCTTGGTCGCCGCGACGAAATTGATGTCGTAGCCGAAGCGTTCGCCGTCGACGGTCCGCCTTATCGGGGCCAGCGTCCGCCGGTCGTAGGGCGTCCCCTCGACCGGGCGAATCTCGCCGGTCGGGATCAGGTCGTCGTCGGTCGGGGTGTAGGCATCGGCGTCGATGCGGACGCGATGGTCGAGGATGTCGGCCGAGCCGTCGAGGTTGAAGTAGGTGTGCTGGGCGAGGTTGACGACGGTCGGGGCGTCCGACGTGGCCTCGAGGGTGACACACAGCGTCGACGGCGCCTCGATCGCGTAGCGGCAGGTCGCCTCGAGCTGGCCCGGGTAGCCCTGGTCGCCGTCGGCGCTGGCGAGGCCAAGGGTGACGCTGCCGGCGTCGCGGGCGAGGATGCGCCAGTTGCGGCGGCCGAACCCGCCGGGTCCGCCGTGGAGCTGCGTGCGGCCGTTCTCGTTGACCGCCAGCTGGTAGGTCGTGCCGTCGAGCGTGAAGCGGGCATGGCCGATGCGGTTGGCGAAGCGGCCGACCACGGCGCCGAAATAGGGCGAGTGGTGGAGGTAGCCGTCGAGATCGTCGAAGCCGAGCACCAGCGGGTGGTCGACCCCGGCAAGGCGGATGTCCCGGATGACCGCGCCGAAGGTGATGACGCTGACCGTGAGGTCGCCCGCCGCGATCGTCGCCGCCTCGACCGTGCTGCCGTCGGGCAGGTGGCCGAACACCTCGGTGCCTGTCATGGCCGCGCCTCCGGTCAGATCGTCTGGTTGTAGTCGCCGACGCCCGACTGCTCGCGGAGCGCGGTGTCGACGACCTTGAACATCTCGCGCATGCGGGCCTCGGACACCGGGCTCTCGACCACCACCACCAGCTCGGGCTTGTTGGACGAGGCGCGCACCAGGCCCCAGCTGCCGTCGTCGGCGACGACGCGGACGCCATTGACGGTGACGAGGTCGGCGATGGCATGGCCGCCTTCGATGGTCTCGCCCTTCGCCTTCATGGCGATGAAGCGGTCGCGGACGGCCTCGGCGACGGCATACTTGGTCTCATCGGCGCAGTGCGCGGCCATGGTCGGCGAGCCCCAGGTCTTGGGCAGGGCGTTCTTGAGGTCGGCCATCGACTTGCCGGGGTTGCGGTCGAGCATGTCGAGGACGGCGATGGCCGAGACCACGCCGTCGTCGTAGCCGCGCCCGATCGGGGCGTTGAAGAAATAGTGGCCGGATTTCTCGAATCCGGCGAGGGCGTTGAGCTCGTTGACCCGGCGCTTGATGTAGGAGTGGCCGGTTTTCCAGTAGTCCGGCTTGACCTCGTTCCTGATCAGCACCGGATCGGTGGCGTAGAGGCCGGTCGACTTGACGTCGACGACGAAGGTCGCGCCCTTGTGGAGGGTCGAGAGGTCGCGGGCGAGCATCACGCCGACCTTGTCGGCGAAGATCTCCTCGCCCTCGTTGTCGACCACGCCGCAGCGGTCGCCGTCGCCGTCGAAGCCGAGGCCGATGTCGGCGTTGTGCTCCTTCACCGCGTGGGCGATGGCATGGAGCATCTCCATGTCCTCGGGATTGGGGTTGTAGCGCGGGAAGGTGTAGTCGAGCGAAGTGTCCATCGGGATCACCTCGGCGCCGAGCCGCTCCAGCACCTTGGGCGCGAAGGCGCCGGCGGTGCCGTTGCCGCAGGCCGCCACCACCCGCATCTTGCGGGTGAATTTCGGCCGGGCGGTGAGGTCGGCGATGTAGCGCTCCGCGAAGTTCTCGACGAAGACGTAGGAGCCGCCGCCCTTGAGGTCGAAGGCGCTGTTGAGGACGATGTCCTTGAGCCGCCCGATCTCGTCCGGACCGAAGGTGATCGGCCGGCGCGAGCCCATCTTGACGCCGGTCCAGCCGTTCTCGTTGTGCGAGGCGGTGACCATGGCGACGGCCGGGACGTCGAGGGCGAACTGGCCGAAATAGGCCATCGGCGTCATCGCAAGGCCGATGTCGTAGACCCGGCAGCCGGACGCCATCAGGCCGGTGATCAGCGCGGTCTTGATCGCCCCGGAATAGGCCCGGTAGTCGTGGCCGGTGACGACCTCCCGCGCGACGCCGGTCTCGGCGAGGTAGGTGCCGATGCCCATGCCGAGGGCGGTCACGCCCATGAGGTTGAGTTCCGGCGCCTTGTCGGAAGAGGGGACCCCGTACCACCACCGCGCATCATATTCGCGGAAGCCGGTCGGCTTGATCAGCGGGTTGACCTCGAAGGCGTAGGTGTTGGGCTTGAGGTCGACAATCGGCTTCGGGAACATGTGGCCTCCCCTCCCTTTGGCCGGAGATGCGCCCCGGCTCGTACCCGCTGACATGCCGCAAAGTCATGGGCGCGGCAATGGTCTTGGCAGTCGCGGCGCGGCGGACGGCGGGTGCGACCGCCCGTGGCGGCGCCCCGTCGTCGCGATTCGCCTACCGCCCCTCAGCCGCTCACAGCCACCCGCCGTCGAACACCACGCTCTGGTTGGTGCAGGCCGAGGCCTCGTCGGAGGCGTAGAACAAGACCGCGCGGGCGATGTCGGCCGGATCGAGCGTGCGCTGCAGGCACTGGTCCTTCATCAGCTGCGTCAGCCCCTCGGGCGTGACCCAGAGCGACTTCTGCCGCTCGGTCATGATCCAGCCCGGCGCCACCGAGTTGATGCGGATGTTGTGCTGGCCGAGCTCATGGGCGAGGCCGCGGGTGAGGCCGATCACCCCGGCCTTGGCCGCGGTGTAGACCGGCAGCCCGCCAAAGGCGACCATCCATGACGTCGACCCCATGTTGACGATCGCGCCGTTCTTCGCCTTCTTCATGTCCGGCACCACTTCCTGGATCGTGAAGAACTGGTGCTTGAGGTTCACCCGGATGCGGTCGTCGAAGTATTCGGGCGTCACCTCGTCGATGGTGTGGCGCTCGTCGTGCGCGGCGTTGTTGACGAGGATCGTGATCGGCCCGAGCGCCTTCCGCACCGCCTTGACTGCGGCCCGGAGGGCGTCGATGTCGGTGAGGTCGCAGGGCTCGAAATGGACGGTCTGGCGCTTGCGCCGGAGCCGGGAGACCAGCGCCTTCGACTCCTTTTCCTTGATGTCGAGGAAGCCGACTTTGGAGCCCTGGGCGGCAAAATGCTCGACGATCGATTCGCCGATGCCGCTGCCGCCGCCGGTGACCAGCACGGTGCGGCCCTTGAGACTGGGGTAGATGGCGCCGTATTTCATGTGTCCCCTCCGTATGATTGCCGGGGAGCCCTGGCGTGTTAACCATGGCGTTCCGGCTCTCGCGGATTTTTCGCGAGCGATTCGATGGAAAGTCGCGTATAGCATTTCCTAACGGGCGTGGCCCCATAAGGGGATTGGGGCACATTCGGGGGATGGGAATGATCAGGCCTTACCGCTGGCTCGCGCCGCTGTTTGCTGCATTTGCGCTGGTTGCCGGTCCGGCGGCGGCCGAGGAGCCCTCGCCCGGTCCTCAGTATCTCATGAATCTCGGCATCGGCGGCGCCGTCACGCCGCAATATCCCGGCGCCGACAAATACATGTTCGTGCCCTTCCCGATCATCGAGGCCGGGCGCTTCTTTCTGCCGGGCCTCGGCCAGACCGTGGCCAAGACGCGCGGCATCTTCCTCTATCCCTCGTTCAACCTCTACGGCCAGCGCTCGCCCTCCGACGACAAGAGCCTCAAGGGCACCAAGGAGATCGACTGGGCGCTCGAGGCCGGTATCGGCGGCGGTTTCCGCACCGAGCGATTCCGGGTCTTCGCCACCGCCCGGCAGGGCTTCAACGGCTACAGCGGCCAGACCGGCGAGATCGGCGCCGACGTCATCCTGCCGATGTCGCGGCGGTTCGAGGTGCTGTTCGGTCCGCGGACGAGCTGGGCCTCGGACGGCTACATGGAGACCTATTTCGGCGTCACCCAGAAGGAAGCGTCGCGGAACAGCATGCTGACCGCGTACAAGCCCGAGGCCGGCTTCAAGACCGCCGGTCTCGCCGCGACCGCCAACTACTGGCTCGACGAGCGCACCCGGCTCCAGGTCCGCGGCTCGTGGAACCGGCTGATCGGCGACGCGGGCGACAGCCCGATCGTCAAATATGGCAGCCGCGACCAGTGGTTCGCCGGCATCGGCATCAGCCGCAAGCTCGAGTTCAACCTCTTCCGGTAAGAGCCGATCTACGCCATTTAGATCGGCCCGCAGTAGCACCTGCGGGTGGTCGTTTTCGACTCTGCAATCCTGATGAAGATGATAGGCTCGACCCTGCCTTTGAGCAGAGGGCTGGGTCTACCGTGCGTCCTGCGTTAGCTGCATTCCTGATCGTATGGGCATGCACATCCGTGCCCGCTGGCGCGCGCGTGAATCACATTCACGAAGGCGTGCGGCAGCTCTGTCCTTTGGGCCATGTCTTTGACGTCAATCGTGGCTGTATTCCGGCCAGCCAGTCGGAACAAAGGCGTCGGTCGTCACCCCCTTCATCTCAGCCGCGACAGTCGCCAACCGCCGCCCCTTCCACGGCCATTCCGCCCGGGCAGATGAACGACATCGCAGTGCTGCAGTTCCTCCTGATCTGGACCGGTGACTACAACGCGATGGTCGATGGGGTCCCGGGTCCACGGACGGCGGGAGCGCTTGAAGACTTCCTGCATCGGCATGGTCTTGGTGGGGCGTCGACCGAAGCCACATGGGACGCGCTGACCGCGGAAGCCGGGGCCGCCATTGGCGAGGCGGGGTTCAAGATCCTTCGCGACTATGCGGTCGGCATCACCTACGGCGTGCCGACGACGCGATTGGCACCGGTTGCGTCCGAGGATGCGATGCGACGGAAGTTCGTTTCCGCTGATGGCTCGATCGAACTCGAACTGGCACTGTTTTCAGATAGAACGCTCGACGCCCTATACCAGAAGCTTTCTCAGAAGGCCCGGCGGGATATCGCGTACCAGAAGGTCACGCCGGATTGGTTCGTCCTGACCGGTTCCGATCCGGGGAGGGGCTTCTACGTTCGCTACCACGCCGCCGGCGGCGCAATTCGGGGCTTCTCGATCAGCTATCCTATCGACCGGTCGGAAGCGCTGGGGCCGCTCGTGGTGGCCATGTCCAATGTGTTTCGCCCGAGCGCTGCCGCCCGCGACCCCCTCGTTACCTTCGTCGAGGGCCTTGGCTCATTCGTTGAGACGGCCGCTTCGCGCGACCAGGACTGGGAGGCGTGCGCAAAGGCAGCGTCACTGGAAGCGACTGTCGCTTGCACCCGGATTATCGAGGCTGGCAACGAAAGCCCGGAAAACCTCGCTAGCGCATATTTCAATCGCGGTCTGACGTACTTCAATCGCGAGCAATACACCAAGGCTGCGCAAGACTTCACCGCGACGATCCGCTTGGCACCCTCCGATGCCGAGGCCCGCTATTATCGAGGCCTTGCGCTTTCCCGGGAGGATGAGTTCGTTCGCGCGATTACGGACTTTACAGATTGTATCAGACTTCAGCCCAATAACGCCGACGCGTACTTCAATCGCGGTTTCGCCTATGCCGCGGGCCTTGGAGACTTTGATCGAGCCATATCGGATTACACGCGAGTGATCGCGCTGAGTCCCGCATACACCGCCGCGTATTTCGCGCGCGGCGTGGCCTACGAGGCCAAGGGTGATCTCGGGAGTGCCCTCGACGATATCCAGCACGTCGTCTCGACGAGCAAGCCAGGCGACCCTTGGTACGAAGATGCAGTCTCCCGCGCAACCCGGATGCGCACGCAACTTGCCCCTCCGCCGGATCGGCGCACTGACCCTCCTAAGACGCCCGTTTCCGACGCAACCCAGAGCACCTGCGAACTGCAGGAGTTCGGCGGCGGCGGCATCCGAGTGAGACTGACTTGCCGCGAGCTCGGCGGTGACATCGTGACCATGATCGCGATTACCGGCGATATCGAGCCAGGCGATGATCTGTATTTCAAGCAGGCGCTGCTGGCTGCCCGCACCACCCCCGTGTTCGTATCACTCAACAGCAACGGTGGGGACCTGAGCGCCGGGATGGAAATCGGGCGCGCGATCTGGATTAGCGAGGCGAGAACGGTGGTCGAGCGCGGGGAATGCGATTCAGCGTGCGCCATTGCATGGCTTGCGGGCCGTCCGCGATATATGGGGACAAGCGCCGCGATCGGATTCCACGCACCTTGGCAGAAGGTCGGCAGTCGTCCCAAGGGTAGCACGGCGGCAAGCGCCGTGGTCGGTGGATTCCTTCGCGATATCGGGCTGACTTCCGATGCCATCCGCTACATCAACGAGCCAGGTCCCGATGAACTGCGCTACCTGACCTTCGGGGACGCCGAGGCGCTCAACATCGCCGTTCGACCCTGGCCGGCGGACGGACCGGGTCCGCAGGAGTCCCCGCCGGAAGCAAGGGTGTTTGAAGCGGGGTTGGCGTTTCGAGATTGCGCGGCTTGCCCAGAGATGGTTGTCATTCCGGCCGGAAGTTTCGCTATGGGCTCCGCAGATACGGACCCGGACCACCAGGACGACGAGGGCCCCCGTCACGACGTGCGTTTAGAGGGGCAGTTCGCCGTCGGACGCTTCGAAGTGACATTCACCGAGTGGGACGCGTGTGTCGCCGACGGCGGCTGTGAGGGCTATCGCCCCGACGACGAGGGATGGGGCCGCGGCCAGCATCCTGCGATCAACGTTAGTTGGAGCCAGGCGCAGTCGTATGTTGCCTGGCTGTCGCGAAAGACGGGCCGGACCTACCGGCTCCTGAGCGAATCCGAGTGGGAATATGTTGCCCGCGGGGGATTGAGTGGTCCCTATGCCACCGGCCCGTCCATCGACCGCTCGAAGGCCAACATCGGCGGCGAGAGGACGGTCATCGTCGGATCCTATGCCGCAAACGCGTACGGTCTTCACGATATCACTGGAAATGTCTGGGAATGGGTCGAGGACTGCTACGCGGAATCCTATGTGGGCGCGCCGCGGGACGGAACCGCTGCGTCCTCGCCAGCATGCAAGACGCGCGTCGTCCGTGGCGCAGGCTGGAACAGTGCCGGGAAAGAAGACACTCGGGTGGCTTTCCGTTTCAGACGGGTTCCCGAATCTTCGCGCGACAGCGTGGGTTTCCGGGTCGCGCGAACCATTGCGCCTGCCTTGCAGTCCGGCGGTTTCGCGGAGCGCTGACGGAATCCTACTTCGTCCCGTAGAGGCGGTCGCCGGCGTCGCCGAGGCCGGGCACGATGTAGCCGTGGTCGTTGAGGTATTCATCGATCGCGGCAGTGTAGATCGGGATGCCGGGCTGGAAGCGCTGGAAGCGCTCGATGCCCTCGGGGGCGGCAAGCAGGCAGACGAAGCGGATGTCGCGGGCGCCGCGCGCCTTGAGCCGCTCGATCGCCGCGCTCGCCGAATTGGCGGTGGCGAGCATCGGATCGACCACGATGACGAGGCGCTCGGCGAGGTCGTCCGGGGCCTTGAAGTAGTATTCGACCGGCTCCAGCGTCTCGGGATTGCGATAGATGCCGATATGGGCGACCCGCGCCGAGGGCACGAGGTCGAGCATGCCTTCGAGCAGGCCGTTGCCGGCCCTGAGGATCGAGGCGAAGACCGGCTTCTTGCCCTCGAGGATCGGCGCGTCCATCGCCGCCAGCGGCGTCTCGATGCGGGTGGTGGTCAGCTTGAGGTCGCGGGTCACCTCGTAGGTGAGGAGGAGCGCGATCTCGCGCAGCAACTGCCGGAAGCCCGCCGTCGACGTGTGCTTGTCGCGCATGATCGTCAGCTTGTGCTGGACGAGGGGGTGGTCGACGAGGTGTACGCCCTGCATCTCGGCTGTCTCCCGCTTCGGCTCTGATCAGCCAAACTCATAGCCCCGTCGCGCCGGCTGCGCCACCGCGTCGGCCACGGTCGGGGCGTTGTCCCCATCCTGGTTCGGTCATCGCGGGAGATGTGGCTTCCGCCGGGCGAGGCAAGCGCCTAAGGTCCGCGTCATGGCCCGCGCGATCATCCTGGTTCTCGATTCCGTCGGCATCGGTGCGGCGGAGGACGCAGCCCAGTTCGGCGATGCCGGGGCAGATACGCTCGGCCACATCGCCGAAGCCTGCGCCGATGGCCGGGGCGACCGCGACGGGCTCCGTTCCGGTCCGCTCCGACTGCCCAATCTCGATCGTCTCGGGCTTGGCGCCGCGGCGGCGGCCTCGCGCGGGCACGCGTTGCCTGGCGGTCTCGGCGCCGCGGGCGACCCGGAAGGCTGGTGGGGCTATGGCGCCGAGGTGTCGAAGGGCAAGGACACTCCCTCCGGCCACTGGGAGATTGCCGGCGTGCCGGTGCCGTTCGCCTGGGGCTACTTCCCTGAGACGGTGCCCACCTTTCCGGAAGCGTTGACCGAAGCGCTGATCCGCGAGGCGAAGCTCCCCGGTATCCTCGGCAACAAGCATGCCTCGGGAACCGTGATCGTCGCCGAGCTCGGCGAGGAGCACATGCGGACGGGCAAGCCGATCTGCTACACCTCCGCCGATTCGGTCTTCCAGATCGCCGCCCACGAGGGGACGTTCGGCCTCGAACGGCTATACGAGGTGTGCGAGGTCGCGCGCCGGCTGGTCGACCCGCTCAACATAGGCCGGGTCATCGCCCGGCCCTTCGTCGGCGAGGACAGCGCGAGCTTCAAGCGCACCGCAAACCGCCGTGACTATGCCGTGCCGCCGCCGGAGCCGACCTTGCTCGACCGGGTCGTCGCTGCCGGCGGGCGGGTTCTCGCCGTCGGCAAGATCGCCGACATCTTCGCCCATCGCGGCATCACCGAAGTGATCAAGGCCCCGAACGACGATGCTCTCTTCAATGCCACGCTTGCCTTCCTCGACCGGGCGAAGGACGGTGACCTGATCTTCGCCAATTTCGTCGATTTCGACATGCTCTACGGCCATCGCCGCGACGTGCCCGGCTATGCCGCGGCGCTCGAGGCCTGGGACCGGCGGCTGCCGGAACTGCTGGCGCGGCTGAGGCCGGGCGATCTCGTGGTCATCACCGCCGACCACGGCAATGACCCCACCTTCCGCGGCACCGACCACACCCGCGAGCACATCCCGATCCTTGCCTTCGGTCCCGGCCTCGCCGCCGGACCGATCGGCCGTCGGCAGGGCTTCGCCGACATCGGCGAAACCGTCGCCGCGCACCTCGGCCTGGCCCCGGGGCGCCACGGCCGGTCATTTCTCCCGCCGGCCAAGTAACTGATATCACAGCGTATTTTTGACGTGGGGAACGTTGGTTCTGTGACCGCGTTCACTCCGGTGCATGTGGTTTGTGATGGTCGTCACTGCGACCGGGGACCGAAGCGACCATATCTGGATGCAACAGAACGGCACGGGCCACCAACACTCAGACGGGCCCAAGAGAGAGTAAGTGGGGTTGAAGATGAAGAAGTTTTTCGCCGCCCTCGCCATCGCCACCGCCGCGGTTGTCGCGTTTGCGACCCCCAGCCAGGCCGGCCTCCTCTCGATCTTCCAGCCGAAGCCCAAGATTGTCGCCACCGTTTCGCTGTCCGAGCAGAAGATGTTCGTCGCCGTGACCGACAGCCGGGGCAAGACCCAGAAGTTCGTCTGGGACGTCTCCACCGGCCGCGAAGGCTTCGCCACCCCGCGCGGCGAGTTCACCCCGACCTGGCTGTCGAAGGACCACAAGTCATCGCAGTACGAGGATGCCCCGATGCCCTACGCCGTGTTCTTCAAGAACGGCGTCGCCATCCATGCCACCGAAGCGGTTTCGCGGCTCGGCACGCCGGCCTCCCACGGCTGCGTCCGCCTGGCTCCCGAGAATGCCTCCGCGTTCTTCGCCATGGTCGAGACCTACGGCAAGTTCAACACCAGGATCGTCGTGACCGGCTAACCGGTTTCCCGAGCACGGGCTGGGCGAGACACCCCTCGAAAGCGCCGGTTACCGCCACCCCTCTTCCGGCGTCCCAGCCCGCCAACGCCGCCGCCCGATCCCCCATCGGGCGGCGGCAAACTTTTGTGCCGCAGCTTGCCGTTCATGGCGCGGGCGCCGCCCGGAATGGCCGGCGGATCAAGCCTCGCCGGCGCGCGCGATCGCCGCCGAAATCAGCTCGTGCGCCTCCTCGATGTCGCCCCAACGGACGATCCGGACCCACTTGCCCGCCTCGAGGTCCTTGTAGTGGGCGAAGAAGTGCTCGATCTGCTGGATCGTGATCTCGGGCAGGTCGGTGTGGCGTTTGACGCCGTTGTAGCGCGCGGTGAGCTTCCGCGACGGGACGGCGATGATCTTCTCGTCCTGACCGCCGTCGTCCTCCATGATCAGCACCCCGACCGGCCGGGCGCTGATGATCGCGCCGGGGATGATGGCGCGGGTGTTGGCGACGAGCACGTCGCAAGGATCGCCGTCTCCGGAGAGCGTATGGGGAATGAAACCGTAGTTCCCCGGGTAGCGCATCGGCGTGTAGAGGAACCGGTCGACGACGAGGGCGCCGGACGCCTTGTCCATCTCGTACTTGATCGGCTCGCCGCCGATCGAGACCTCGATGATGACATTGACGTCGTTGGGCGGATCCGCGCCGATCGGCACCGCATCGATACGCATGGTCCTGCCTCGCCCTTCTATCCGATCCGCTCGATCACCACCGGCCGGCCCGGCGGGGCCGAATCGTCCACGACGTAGGCCGCACGAAGCGCTGCCGCGGCCTTGTCGGCCTCCGCCGCGCTGCGGGCGTGGACGATGCCGAGCGGCGCATCCTCGCCGCCGACCGCGGCGCCGACCCCGGCGAGGCGGCTGAGGCCGACGCCGTGGTCGATGCTGTCCTGCGGGCGGGCGCGGCCGCCGCCGAGCTCGATCACGGCGATGCCCACGGCGCGGGAATCGACCGACTGCACGATGCCGTTCCGCTCCGGGAGCACGGCCCGCTCGACCGGGGCGAAGCGGAGATGGGCGCGGGGCTTGTCCATGAAATCGTCGGGACCGCCGAGGATGGCGACCATTCGGCCGAAGATCTCGGCGGCCTTCCCCGAATCGAAGGCGTCCCGGATGCGGCGCGCGCCCTCGGCGACATCGGCCGCAAGGCGGCCGAGGACGAGAAGCTCGGCGCCCAGCGCCACGGTCACTTCCTCGAGGCGCGCATCGCGCTTTCCGGTGAGGAACTCGACCGCGTTCATCACCTCGACGGCATTGCCGGCAGCGGAGGCAAGCGGCTCGTTCATGTCGGTGATCAGCGCGGCGGTCCGCACGCCCGCCCCGTTCGCCACTTCGACCAGGCTCGCGGCGAGGTCTCGCGCCGCCTCGATGGACGCCATGAAGGCGCCGTTGCCGGTCTTGACGTCGAGGATCAGTCCGTCGAGTCCCTCGGCGAGCTTCTTCGACAGGATCGATGCGGTGATCAGCGGCATCGATTCCACCGTCGCGGTGACGTCCCGGATGGCATAGAGCCGCCGGTCGGCGGGGGCGAGGTCGACGGTCTGGCCGATGATGGCGCAGCCGACTTCCCTGACGGCCTTCCTCAGCAGGTCGAGGTCGGGCGCCGTGCGGTAGCCGGGGATCGAATCGAGCTTGTCGAGGGTGCCGCCGCTGTGGCCGAGGCCGCGGCCGGAGATCATCGGCACGAAGCCGCCGCAGGCGGCGAGGGCGGGCGCCAGCATCAGCGAGACGTTGTCGCCGATGCCGCCGGTCGAATGCTTGTCGAGGACCGGCCCGTCGAGGCCGTGCCAGTCGAGCACCGTGCCGGAATCGCGCATGGTCTCGGTCAGCGCCACGCGCTCGTCCCGTGTCATGCCGCGGAAGAAGGTCGCCATGGCGAAGGCCGCAACCTGGCTGTCGGTGACGGTGTCGTGGGCGATGCCGTCGACCATGAAGGCGATCTCGCCCCGGTCGAGGGACTTGCCGTCGCGTTTCTTGCGGATGATTTCCTGGGGCAGCATGACGATCACCTCAGCCCGCGGTCGCCGAGGAAGCGGCGCAGGATTCGCTCGAGCTTGGTCGCCCCGATCGGTGCGAGCCGCTTGGTCTCCTCGTGGGAGAGTTCCGCACCGGTCATGCCGGCGGCGAAGTTGGTGATGGTCGAGACCGCGGCGACCCGGAGCCGGTAGAAGCGGCCGAGGATGACCTCGGGCACGGTCGACATGCCGACGGCGTCGGCGCCGAGCGTACGGGCGGCGCGGATCTCGGCCGGCGTCTCGAAGCTCGGCCCGGAGAACCACATGTAGACCCCGGTCGCGAGGCGGATGCCCTCGCGCTCCGCGGCGCCGAGAAGCGCCGCCCGAAGGCTCGCATCGTAGGCGCCGGTGAGGCCGACGAAACGGGCGTCCGTGGGCTCGCCGATCAGCGGGTTGGCGCCGGCGAAGTTGATGTGGTCGGTGATCAGCATGATGTCGCCGGGGCCGGTCTCGCCCCGCAGCGAGCCCGCGGCGTTGGTGAGGATGAGGGTGTCGCAGCCGAGGGCCTTGAGCGTGGCGATCGGCACCCGCATGGCCGCCGCATCGCCGCGCTCGTAGTAGTGGGCGCGGCCGGAATAGACGACCACCGGCACGCCCTCGAGCCGGCCGGCGACGACCTCGCCGCGATGGGAGGAGACCCCGGATGACGGGAAACCCTCGAGATCGGCGAAGGGTATGCGTACGGCATCGGTCACGGCGTCGGCAAGGCTGCCGAGCCCGGATCCCAGCACCAGGCCGACCGAATAGGGCAGGTCGCGACCGGCCCTGATCCGGTCTGCCGCGCGCCGCGCCGCATCCTCGCTCATGGCCGGTCCTTGAGGACAAAGAGGGCGGGGATGAGTTCGTCCATGCGCCAGGTCCTGCCGTTGCCGGCGGGATCGTAGCAATGGACGAGCGTTTCCGGGGCGGCGAATTCGGCGAGACGCTGACGGCAGCCGCCGCACGGCGTTGTCGTCCGGCCGTCGATGGTGTCGGCGACGACGCAGACCTCGACGATGCGCCGGCCCGGCCCCGGCGGTTCCGTTGTCACCATGTTGCCGATCGCGGTCGTCTCGGCGCACCAGCCCTCCGGAAAGGCGGCGTTTTCGACGTTGCAGCCGATGTGAGTGGTGTCCGCTGCCGTGCGTATGGCCGCGCCCACGGCGAAGTTCGAATAGCGGTTGTGTGCCCGCAGGCGGACGGCCTTCGCCGCCTCGAAGAGTTCGTTGTTCATTGGCCCCGGTCAGGCGCTGGTACGGCTCCGTTGTCCGAGGCCGCGGCGACGCCACGCCCTCGCGACGGATGTCTGTTTCTAGCGGCTTTGCGGGCGAGCGTCACCCCGACGCGGGCAACCGTCACGCCGCGAAGTGCCTCGACGATGCACGGGGAAAATGCAAAGCTTGGGCTAGTTTCCCGTGGGCGAGCCCGGCGGGAAGACTCGTGAATCATGGCTGAGACAGGAGGGAGACTTGAAGACCAGGACCATCACCGCGACGCTTGCAGCGCTCGCCACTGCCGCCGTCATCGGCGCCGGCACCGCAACGCCGGCCGCCGCGTTCAAGGCCTGCCAGGCGACCGACACCGGCGGCGTCGACGACAAGGGCTTCAACCAGACCGCCTGGAAGGGCGTCCAGGACGCCATGAAGGAGCTCGGCGTCGAGGCCAAGCTCCTCGAAGCCAAGGCCGAGACCGACTACGAGCCCAACATCAATTCGTTCATCGGCGAGAAGTGCGACATCATCGTCACCGTCGGCTTCCTCCTCGGCGACGCCACCAAGAAGGCGGCCGAAGCCAACCCGGACGTGAAGTTCTCGATCGTCGACTTTGCCTACGACCCGGTGATCCCGAACGTGCTTGGCCAGGTCTTCGCCACCGACGAGGCGGCCTTCCTCGCCGGCTATCTCGCCGCTGGCGTCTCGAAATCCGGCGTCGTCGGCACCTTCGGCGGCATCAACATTCCGCCGGTGACCATCTTCATGGACGGCTTCTATTACGGTGTGCAGCACTACAACAAGGTCAAAGGCACCAACGTCCAGGTGCTTGGCTGGGATCCCGCCACCAAGGAAGGCCTCTTCACCAACAACTTCTCGAATCTCGACGACGGCCGGGCCTTTGCCAAGAACCTGCATGACGAAGGCGCCGACATCGTGGTTCCGGTTGCGGGACCGGTCGGTCTCGGCTCCGCGGCGCTCGCGGCGGAACTTGGCACCGACGCGCTCAAGATCATCGGCGTCGACGTCGACCAGTACGTGACCGATCCCGAGCACAGGGAGGTCTACCTCACCTCGATTGAGAAGAAGATGGATTCGACCGTGATGGCCGCGATCCAGGCGGCGATCGACGGCACATTTGCCGGTGGCGTGGTCGTCGGCACGCTCAAGTCGGGCGGTGTCGGCATCGCCCCCTATCACGATCTCGCGTCGTCCGTACCCGACGAGCTCAACAGCGAGATCGAGGCGCTCCAGAAGGGCATCATCGACGGGTCGATCAGCGTCAAGGGCGGCTGACCCGACCTGTCGGAACGCCACTGGCTCCGCCGCGCCGACCGGTGTGGCGGAGCATCTTGAGAAGCAGCGTGCCGGCCGCCTAGACTAACGGCGGGCGGTCGCGGGGCGGACCAGGTGGACATCGAGCTCAGAGGCATCACCAAGCGGTTTGGCAGCGTCGTTGCCAATTCCGACGTCAATCTGACGATCCGGGCGGGCGAGATCCTCGGACTGCTGGGCGAGAACGGCGCCGGCAAGTCCACCTTGATGAACGTGCTGTCCGGGCTCTATCGGCCCGACGAGGGCCAGATTCTCATCGACGGCAAGCCGGTCAACTTCCGCGGCGCCGGCGACGCCATCCGCGCCGGCATCGGCATGGTCCACCAGCACTTCATGCTGGTCCCGGTCTTCACCGTCGCCGAGAACGTCGTGCTCGGCGTGGAGCCGGTGAAGGCCCTCGACCGGCTCGACATGAAGACCGCCCGCGCCCAGGTCCGCGCCATCTCCACCGAGCATGGCCTCGAGGTCGATCCGGACGCGATCATCGAGGAGATTCCGGTCGGCCTCCAGCAGCGGGTGGAGATCATCAAGGTCCTGTTCCGCTCGGCCAACGCCATCATCTTCGACGAGCCCACCGCCGTCCTGACGCCGCAGGAGGTCATCGAGTTCTTCGGCATCATCAAGTCGCTCCGCGAGGCCGGCAAGGCGCTGGTCTTCATCACCCACAAGCTCGGCGAGGTGCTTGAGGTCGCCGACCGGATCAGCGTTCTCCGCGCCGGCAAGATCGTCGGCGAAGGCGACCCCAGGACGGCGACCAGCGCCGATCTTGCCGAGATGATGGTCGGGCGGCCGGTGCGGTTCGCGGTCGAGCGCCGCACCAGCCCGCCCGGCGGGCCGCTGCTCGAGGTCAAGAACTTCACGGTGCTCAACGAGCGTGACGAGATCGCGGTCGCCGGGATCGACTTCACGGTCCGCGAGGGCGAGGTCGTCGGCATTGCCGGGGTCCAGGGCAACGGCCAGACCGAGCTGGTCGAGGCGCTCACCGGCCTTCGTCCGACCGCCGCCGGCACGCTGACCTTCGCCGGTGAAGACATTACCCAGGCCTCCACCCGCGAGCGCCACCGCAAGCTGATCGCGCACATTCCGGAAGACCGCCAGCGTTCGGGTCTGATCACCGATTTCAGCGTCGCCGAGAACAGCGTCCTCGACAGCTACTACGCGCCGCCGTTCTCGGCCGGCATCTCGATGCGCTGGCCCGAGGTCTACCGGGAGAGCGCCAAGATCGTCGAGGATTTCGACGTCCGCACCGCCTCGATCCACACCCATGCCGGCAACCTCTCCGGCGGCAACCAGCAGAAGCTGGTGGTCGGCCGCGAGATGTCCCGCGACACCAAGCTCCTGATCGCCGCGCAGCCGACCCGGGGCATCGACGTCGGCTCGATCGAGTACATCCACGAGCGCATCGTCAAGGCCCGCGACGAGGGCGACGGCATCCTCATCGTCTCGACCGAACTCGACGAAGTGATGTCGCTCTCGGACCGTATCCTGGTCATGTATCGCGGCCGGATCGTTGCCGAGTTCGACGGCGCCACCGCGACCGTCAAGGACGTCGGCCTGGCCATGGCGGGAATGAAGGCATGAGCGGCCCCGACGAGAAGCCCGCAGGCGCCGGCCTGGGCGACGAGATCCTCAAGCGCGTCGTGGTTCGCCGCTTCGATGTCCAGGACATCGTGCTGGTGCCGATCCTGTCGGTGGTGATCGCGCTGATCCTCGGTGCGCTGACCATGCTCGCGACCGGCGTCGGTTTCGAGACCATCGGCCGCTCTTTCGTGGCGCTTTTCACCGGCTCGCTGGGCTCGCTCTCGGCGCTGTCGGAGACGCTGACGGCGGCGACACCGCTGATCCTTTGCGGTCTCGGTCTCGCGCTCGGCTTTCGCGCCGGCCTCTTCAACATCGGCGCCGAGGGCCAGCTCATCCTCGGCGGTATCGCTGCGGTCGCCGTGGGCTTCATGTTGAAGGGCCTGCCGGCAATCATTCATATCCCGCTGGCGTTGCTTGCCGGCATGGTCGCCGGTGCGCTCTGGGCCTCGATCGCCGGCTGGCTCAAGGCCGCGACCGGTGCGCATGAGGTGATCACCACCATCATGCTCAATTTCATCGCCTTCCGGCTCACCGACTATCTCCTGCGCAACCCGCCGATCCAGAAGGAGGGCCGTTCGGACCCGATTTCGGAGTCGGTGCTGGAGAGCGCCCAGCTGCCGAAGCTTCTGGCCGCGCTCGATCCCTCCTACCGCCTGCACCTCGGCTTCCTGATCGCGCTGCTCGCGGTGGCGGTGGTCTATTGGGTCCTGTTTCGCAGCACCATCGGCTTCGAGTTCCGGGCGAGCGGCGCCAATCCGGAAGCGGCCCGCTATGCCGGCATGCGCTCGGGCTGGATCATCGTTCTGGTGATGGCCTGTGCCGGCGCCCTCGCCGGGCTTGCCGGCGCCAACCAAGTGCTCGGCGTCCTCGGCCGTGCCTCGCCCAATTTCTCCGCCGGCATCGGCTTCGACGCCATCGCCGTGGCCCTGCTCGGTCGCTCCCATCCGGTCGGCGTGCTGCTTGCCGGCCTCCTGTTCGGCGCGCTGCAGGCCGGCGGCCGGCAGATGCAGGTGGCGGCCGGCGTCAGCATCGACCTGATTGCCATCATCCAGGCGCTGATCATCGTCTTCATCGCCGCGCCGATGCTGGTGCGTACGATCGTGCCATGGGCGTTCCGCGCCGGCAGCGGCGCCCGCTCCGGAGCGCGCTGACGATGGCGGCGATCGAATCGGCATCGTCCGCCGGCGCCCATCCGGCGCTCGACCGCGCCGCCCGGCGACAGAGGCTGGTCACGGCCTGGCTGCTGCTCGGACTCGCCGTGTTCATCGCCGTCGTGTTCGGGACCGGGGTCACCGGCAGCGCCACCTTCCGCCTGACGCTGCCGCGCGACGCGGTCCCGCTGCCCAATCTCGTGGTGCCCGCGGCGCCGTTCATCTATGTCGTTGCCGGCATCCTCGCCTTCTTCGGCGTGCGTCAGTTCCTCCGTGGCGGCGCGCGCTGGTCGAGCCTGTTCCTCGGCATCGGCCTCCTGCTGGCGGTGGCCGCGTTCCTGGTCTGGGCCGCGGACGGCAAGTCCTTCTCGCTCACCGGCATGCTCGAATCGACCGTCGTCCGCGCCGTGCCGATCGCCCTCGGCGGGCTCGCCGGCGTGCTCTCGGAGCGGGTGGCGGTGGTCAATATCGGCATCGAGGGCATGCTCCTCGCCGGCGCCTTCACCGGCGCCGTGGTCGGCTCGCTCGCCGGCGGGGTGATCGGCATCGCCGGAGCGATGCTGGTCGGCGGACTGTTCGGCTTCATTCTCGGCGCGCTGGTGATCACCTACCGGGTCGACCAGATCATCGCCGGCGTGGCGATCAATCTGTTCGTGCTCGGCATGACCTCCTACCTCTCCAGCCAGGTGTTGACGGAGTATCGCGAGCTCAACAACGCGCCGGTGTTTCGGGCCTGGGCAATCCCGTTTCTGTCCGACATCCCGGTGCTCGGTCCGGTGCTGTTCCGCCAGAACCTCTTCGTCTATGGCGCGGTGATCATGGTGATCATCGCCACCTACTACCTCTTTCACACCCGTGCCGGCCTCCGGGCGCGCGCCGTCGGCGAACACCCCGAGGCCGCCGACACGCTCGGCATCAACGTCTACCGGGTGCGCTACATCAACGTCACCATCGCCGGCATGGTCGCCGGTTTCGGCGGGGCGTGGTTCACCCTCGGCTCGGTCGGGCGCTTCGACGAGGGCATGACCGGCGGCCGCGGCTTCATCGGCCTTGCCGCGATGATCTTCGGGCGCTGGCATCCGGTCGGCGCGCTGATGGCCGCGCTGGTCTTCGGATTTGCCGATTCGCTCCAGCAGAAGCTCGCCATCCTCCAGACGCCGATCCCGTCGGAGTTCCTGGCGATGGCGCCCTATATCGCGACCATCATCCTCGTCGCCGGACTGATCGGCCGCGCCCGCGCTCCGGCCGCTGACGGCAAGCCCTACATCAAGGAATAGGACGGGACGCGAATGGCCGTGCGCGAGGCGTTGGCGCTGGTGGCGCATGACGAGAAGAAGGATGATCTCGTCGGTTTTGCCGCGCGGCACCGCGACCGGCTGGCCGAGTTCGACCTCTTTGCCACCGGCACCACGGGCGGGCGGATCAACGCGGCGGTGCCCGGGCTGAACGTCACCGTCCTCAAGAGCGGGCCGCTCGGCGGCGACCAGCAGATCGGCGCGATGATCGCCGAGGGCCGGATCGGCGGCCTCATCTTCTTCATCGACCCACTGACCCCGATGCCGCACGATGTCGATGTCAAGGCATTGACGCGGCTGGCGGTTCTCTACGATATCCCGCTGGCGCTCAACGCGCGGACGGCGGGACTGCTCATCGCCGCGCCAGCCCTCGGCCGCAGCGGCGAGGGCAGCGGATCGGGGGAATGATGGACAAGGCGGCGGCTGACATCCGGTTTCCGGTGCTGATCGGCGATATCGGCGGAACCAACGCGCGCTTTGCCCTGGTTTCCGAGCCGAATGCCGAGTGGGAGCGCTTTCCGGACGTCCACACCAACGACTACCCCACGGTCGAAGCGGGAATCGAGGCGGCGGTGCTCGCCCGCACCGCGCTCCGGCCGAAGACGGCGATCCTGGCGCTGGCGGGGCCGATTGCCGGCAACCAGATCAAGCTCACCAACTGCGACTGGATTTTCGAGCCGTCGCGTCTGATCTCGCGCTTCGGCCTGTCGAGCGTGATCCTGCTCAACGATTTCGAGGCGCTGTCGCTCGGTCTGCCCGACCTCGGACCCGGCGACATCGATCCGATCGGAACCGGCCGGTCGGCGCCGGAGCGGCCGCGCGTCGTGGTCGGACCCGGCACAGGGCTCGGCGCCGGCGCCCTGATCCATGCCCGCGGCACCTGGATTCCGGTGCCGGGCGAGGGTGGGCATGTCGATCTTGGGCCGGTCAGCGAGCGTGACTTTGCGCTCTGGCCGCATTTCGAGATGTCCTTCGGCCGGATCAGCGCCGAAACGCTGCTGTGCGGGCCGGGCCTGATGCGCGTCTATCGCGGCATCGCCTCGCTCGAGGAGCGGCCGGCGCCGATTCGCACGCCCGCCGAGGTCACCGCCGCGGGGCTTGCCGGCGATGATCCCGTGGCGGTGGCCGCGCTCGACTTCTTCGTCACCCATCTCGGGCGCCTTGCCGGGAACCTCGCGCTGGTGTTCGTCGCCACCGGCGGCGTCTATCTCGCCGGCGGGATTTCGGCCAAGATCGCGCCGGCGCTGAAGTCCGGCGCCTTTCGCGAGGCCTTCGTCGCCAAGGATCCGCACCGTCACCTGCTCGAAGGTGTGATGACGGCGATCATCGCCAGACCCGATCCGGCACTCGCCGGAATTGCTGCATTCGCCGCCGATCCGCGCCGTTTCGGCGTCGCGCTCGAAGGCAGGATGTGGCAGGCCTGACCTCCCGATCTCATACAAGCGGAATCGCGATGACCGAGACTGGCGACGATGCGCCCGTGCGCATCCTGGAAGCGAAAGTGCTCGCCGACGACTGGGCGAAGCTGACCAAGTACACCATCGACTATCGTCGCCGCGACGGCGGTCACGAGACCCAGATCCGGCAGGTCTATGACCGCGGCAACGGCGCTTGCCTGCTGCCCTACGATCCCGAGCGCGGAACCGTGCTGCTGGTGCGGCAGTTCCGCATGCCGGTGTGGATGAACTCCAAAGGCGGGCAGGGGTGGCTGGTCGAGGCCTGCGCCGGGCTCCTCGACGATCTCGAGCCCGAGGCGGCGATCCGCCGCGAGGCGGAGGAGGAACTCGGCTACCGCCTCGGCGACATCCGGCGCGTCCACGACATCTACATGAGCCCCGGCAGCGTCAGCGAGCGCCTCGCCTTCTTCACCGCGCGCTACGCGCCCGCCGATCGCGTCTTCGCCGGGGGCGGAAAACCCGAGGAAGGCGAGGACATCGAGGTCCTGGAGCCGACTCTCGATCAGGCCCTCGGCATGGTCCGCTCGGGCGAGATCGCCGACGCCAAGACCGTCATCCTGCTGTGGCACGTCAAGCTCTATGGCCTCGGCTGAGCGAAATGCCCGGACCGCGGGTGTTTGCCGCCGCCGGTGTCTGTGACGTCGATCACTGACGTGCGTGTGCGGACATGGACCATGCGGAAGCCGTGCGCGGCGCGGGCGCAACAGGTCGCGAAATTGTCACCATGAATGCTTCGAGTGGCTTCAAATCGGTCGCGGAATCCCCAAAAATATGTCGCAAGGGGGTAACGACGGCGAAACCGGAGTCTGGTATGGGCTGGTCGCCAAGGGCCAGGGTTTCGTCAAGGTCCCGCGAAGAGCGTAGTCGCATGGCGTTCGATCAATTCGTCCATCGCTTCCGCAAGGCGCCGCTGGTGCTGCTGAGCCTGGCGTTCTTCGCCGGCCTGGCGGGCGAGGCGGCCGCGGAGTCCGCGTTCTGCAGCACCGTCCGCGCCGACTACCAGCGCGCGCTGCGCAATTCCGGCGGCGGCGGGGGTGGCGGCGGCAGCGTTGCGGACCTCGGCCGTCTCCGGCGTCAGCTCGCGGATGCCCAGAACGACGCGCGCCGGGCCGGTTGCCGCAAGCTGTTCGGCAAGCCGGGCAAGAACTGCGGCGCGATCAATGCGCGCATCAACAAGCTCCAGGGCGACATCTCGCGCGCAAAGAGCGGCGGCGGTAGTTTCGCCTCCAACAATTCGCGCTATGAGGCCGACCGTCTTCGGTCGATCCTGCGCCGCAACGGCTGCGACGTGCCCAGCTCCGGTGGCGGCGGCACGGAATACGCTTCGTCCGGGTACCGGACGCTGTGCGTGCGAACCTGCGACGGCTACTATTTCCCGATCGCCTATTCGAGCAGCCGGTCGCGCTTCAAGATCGACGAGGCGGTGTGCCAGTCGATGTACGGGGGGGCCGGAGCCGAGCTCTACTACCACTCGAACGGCGCGCCGTCGGACACCGCGGTCTCGTTGCGGGGCGAGCCGCTGTCCAACCTCGGCACCGCCTTCGCCTATCGCCATTTCTTCAGCCCGTCCTGCCAGGGCCAGCTCCAGCGCGGCCTCGCCTATCTGGGCGAAGCCTTCATCGCCCGGGCGAGCGAGGCGGCGTCAAAGACCGTCAGCGGCAAGCAGACGCCGACGCGGGCGCCGGCCCTCTTGCCGACGCCGATGCCGCGCATCGCCGCCGGACAGGACCCCGAGACTCTCGCCAACCTCGCCGGCCGGTTCGTCGTGGAGCCGGTCGTGGTCGAGGAGGAAGTGGAAGAGGTCGAGGTCGTAGCCTCCGCCACCGCGCCGGCCGACGTGCGCAAGCTCGGACCCGACTACTACTACACCCCGCCGATCAAGATCGAAGCCCTGCGCAATCCGCCGCAGACCGGGCCGATGTTCACCCTGATCGGCAGCGCCCATGCCGACGAGGCTGGCCGGGACATGCCCGGCCGGACCACGGTGCAATAGGCCCGCAAACCGATATCGAGGTTCCGCCATGAGGCCATTCCTTGCCGCGCTGCTGGTCCCGGCGGCGCTCTTCGTCGCGCCTGCCGCGGCCAAGGTTCCGGTCGAAACGGTCAAGATCGAGCGCAAGACCGACACCGTCGACATCGAGGTGGCCTATCCAAGGACGGGGGTGGCCGCGATCGACAGTCAGCTCGCCGCCTGGGCCAACGGCATGGTCGCCGATTTCGAAGCGACGGCCGACGAGGACTTCGCCTCGTTCAAGGATGACAACGGCGAGATGCCGCCCTGGACCTACAGCCTCTATCTCACCTTCGAGGTGCCGCGGAACGACGACCGGATGCTGGTCTTCGATTTCGATGAGAGCATCTTCACCGGCGGCGCGCACCCCAATCACGGCATCGAGACCTTCAATTTCATGATGCCCGATGGCTGGCAGGTCGATCTGCCGGAGGTGTTCAAGCCGAAGGCGCTCGACAAGATCAGTGCCCTCGCGATCGCCGACCTCGAGCGTCAGTTCGCCGGCCCGGACTCGATGAGTGATCCGGATTGGCTCAAGTCGGGCGCCGGCCCGTCCTGGCGCAACTTCGGGGCCTTCCTCCTCTTTCCCGACAAGCTGGTGATCCGCTTCCCGCCCTATCAGGTCGCCGCCTATGCCGCCGGCGACCAGCGGGTGGAGATCCCGCTGTCCGCCCTCAAGGGCCTGATGCGGCAGGACTGGCGGACGCCGGTCGCCTCGTTCGACTGCAGCAAGGCCGGCACGACGACCGAGAAGGCGATCTGCGGCGACGTGGCCTTGGCCCGCCTCGACCGCAACCTCGCCGACACCTATGCCCAGGCGCTGTCCTGGGCGAGCGACGATGCGGCCAGGGACGCAATCAAGGCGGGACAGCGGGCGTGGATCACGGATCGCAACGCCTGCGGCAGCGACGCGGACTGCCTCTCCGCCAGCTACACCGAGCGGATCAAGGCGCTGCAGGCGGGGTGATCGCGAGCGCGGGGGGCACCCTCGCGTCGCCTTCGGAACGATCGCGACCGTCCGTTGTCAGGCCTGCCCTGCCACAAAGGGACAACGAGCCGGTTTCAGTCGGGGGTTTTCTCGCCGCCAGCCGATGATGGCGGGGGTAACCCTTGGCCTGATCCGGAGTGCCGATTTTTGCCGGCCCGGTCGATCTCGCCGTTCATGGCGGGTGCGAGCTTGCCAACGCCGGTCGTTGCCGTCACTCTTGGCGGGAGGAGCCGGTCATCTGGCGGATGTCGGTTCACACCCTTTCTAGTGCCGTTGAGAACGTCCCGTCGCGATGGGTCAATAGTGGCCATCTTTGCGATGAGGGGAACCGGGCAATGCCAGCGTCACTATTGGACGGTAGGGTCAACGAGGCCCGGCCAGCATGGGCTCTGGGAGCTTCTCTCCTGCTGACATTGGTGCTCGGCGGCACGTCGGCGGCTGCGGAGACGCTGACGGCCCTGGCTGTGGAGAAGGTCATTCCTTTCGAGGTGACCTATAGCCACCTCGAGAACTACGATACGCGGCTCCTGTTCGCCTCCGATGCGCTCTGGACCGTAGTTCATCCGAACCTGGTTCGCATCGACCCCAAGTCGTACGGTCAGACGAACATCGAGCTGCCCGGCGTGCTCGGTCCTGTTCGGCCTCTCGCGTTTGGCGAGGGGGCCATCTGGATCGCCGATACCGGATCGAACACGATCTTCAAGGTTGACGCTGCCAACGACCGCGTCGCTCTCAAAATGAAGGCGAGCCTGCTCAGCGTTCAGAGTCCGATTGCCGTTGGCGCGGGCTCGCTGTGGATGGTGACCGCGGAGCACGCCGAGCGCGTCGTCACCCGATTCGATGCCATGACCGGCGAGGTTCAGGCGCAAATCGAACTGCCCGACGTCGGTTCCGGCGTCGCTTTTGACGGCGGCTCGGTCTGGGCGGCCGGAAGGAACGAGATCTACCGCATCGACCCGGCCGCCAACGCAGTTGTCGCCTCAACTCCCATCTGCGATCGGCCGTCCACGCTCGCTGCCGGTGAGGGCTCGATCTGGGTCCACTGCCGTAATGACGGCATCGTAAACCGCATCGACAGCGCGACGGGAGTCGTGACCGGGTCACTTGATGTCGGAGTAAAGGGACCGGGAATGGTCGATCTAACGACCGGCGGCGGCCATCTGTGGCTGGCGAGCCTTGTTATCCGACTCATTGAAATCGACCCTGCAACAGTCGAGCTGAGGAAGGCCTTCGAAAGCGACCTTCATACCGAAGCCAACGTGGCCTATGGCGATAACAGTCTGTGGTTGCTCCGAATCCGCCCCAAGGGGGAGATTCTCCGACTGAGTGCGCCCGACTGACATCGATCGAACCTGCTCTGACGTGCCGTGAGGGGCATCGCGGCTTCGATCGGGAGGAATTCGTGGACGACCTCGTTTCCGCTGCCCCCTTCGAGGACTGATCGCGACCCTACTCCGCCGGCTCGGCCAGCTTCGAGGTCTTGGCCATCGGGTTGTTGGGGTGCTGCGTCCAGTTGCGGTAGCCGCGCGCCGGCGCCCCGCCATGCGGGTCGGTCTCGGCGGTCACCCGCACCATGGTGATGCAGTCCTCGATCGGGCAGACATTGACGCAGAGATTGCAGCCGACGCACTCGCTGTCGACCACCTCGAAATGGCGCTTGCCGTCCTTGGTGGCGGTGATCGCCTGGTGCGAGGTGTCCTCGCAGGCGATGTGGCAGCG
>JAGRKZ010000191.1 GCA_020442065.1 Bauldia sp. | reverse complement strand
GCTCTACTGGGTGATCAAGGGCAACGTGCAGGTCCGCCAGCGCCTTCTCGACACCCGCACCTTCACCGACGGCGAAGGCATCCAGCGCTGCCGCCTGGTGCTGGACCTGGCGCTGACGCCGACCGAGTGGCAACCGAAGCGGCCCTTCCAGGGCTGGCGCTACTACGATCCCAAGGATGTCCCGCCCGACCTCGGGGGCAAGCGCAAAGGCGACCTGCCGGCGGCGCTCCGCGCCGAGCTGGCCTCGCTTGGACTGATGTAGCGTACGAGATCCCTACGACCGCAGGCGTCCGACGAGCGCGGCGAGTGCGGCCTGGCTGCGCGTTCCGGTCTTGGCAAAGGCCGCCTTCAACTGGCTCCGTGCCGTCTCGCGGGCGATGCCGAGGGATGCGGCGGTCTCATCGATGCCGATGCCGCGCGCGATGCAATCCGTCAGCCGCGTCTCTGCCGGGGTGAGCCCGAAGGCGGCACCGAACGCCCGCTCAGGGCGCTGTGACGCGGACGTCAGGTCGGTCAGAATCAGGACGCTGCGGCCAGCGGCGAAGGAGTCACTGCCGAACCGGGTCACCGGCATCGCCTCCACATACAACCATGGAGCGCCGTCCCGAGGGATGATGGCCGGCGGTGTTGCCACGCCGGTTCCCCTCAACAGGGAACGGGCGACGACCGCCTGGAGGTGGCGATTGGCGGCATGGTCCGGTGTCGTGGGTCGACCATGGACGAGACAGAAGTCGGGGCCGAGAAGCGCGGCCGCGCCCCCGTTGACGCCGCACGCCCGGCCCTCCCGGTCGAGAACAATTGCGGCCACGCCGAGCTTTCCCAGCATGTCGACGCCGGACGCCACCGCGGCCCAGCCGAGCTTGCCGGCGATGCCGATGACCCGGGACAAATGCGGGAGGACGCGGACAAGGTAGTGCGCCTCCGCGACGGTGAACGGACCGCGGCGGGCGCTGCGGTACAAGGGGAAGCACCAGTCGCGCCCCTCGACGACAAAGCGCCCCGCGGCCCACCACTCCCGCGCCTGCGGCCGGGCTGTCTCCTGATAGTAGGGCAGGGTACGTCGATCATGCTCATCGGAGACGTCTTCCTCGAGCATGTAGGAACGATCGCGCACGCGGTCGCAGGGCCGGCGGGAGCCGTGAGGATCGGGGGCGTGGGGTTCGTTGCGGATCCAGAGTTCCGCAAACGCCTCGTGGCCTTCCGAGCGGGGCATGTGGAGGGGATCATCGACCGCATGCCCGGTTGCGAATGTGCAGCTCTCGGCGCCGAGGGATTCCCCTAGACGCTGGAGCGCGGCTGGCCAGAGCTCCGGCGCCAGGGCGGCGTCGTAGCACGCCTCGATCGCCTGTCCGGTGCGTTCCGACAGAAGCACACCAACCTCCATCCCGCTTCGGGGCGCGCAAAGGGTCCCCCAGCAGCGAGCCAACATTATCCCGGCAGCGCGAAGAGGTCATCCCCCGGGCGGGTGATGCGCGCTCCGTTCCTTGTGACGAACGATGGGCGATCGGTCGGAACCTTCCCGGGAGATCCCATGCGTCACTACCTGTTGCGTCTCGGGGCACTGGTGTTGGCGGGCGTCGTGGCGGGACCCGCCGCAGTCGCCGCCGAAGGAGTGCAGCAGGTGGACCTCGCCCTGGTGCTCGCCGTCGACGTGTCGTCGTCGATGAACGAGGCCGAGCAGCGAGCCCAGCGGGAAGGGTATGTCCGGGCGTTTCACGACCCGGACGTCCTCTTGGCGATCCGCTCCGGCCCGCGCGGAAGGATTGCAGTCGCCTATCTCGAGTGGGCTGGACCGGACTTCCAGTCGACACGGGTGCCGTGGACCGTGATCGGCGGGGACGGCGACGCCGCGGCTTTCGCCGATCGGCTGGCCTCCATCCCGTATGGTGTTCAGCATTCGACGTCGATTTCGGCGGCGCTGCTGGCGTCGGTGGCGTTGTTCACGTTCGCGCCGGCCTCGGATCGCGACGTCATCGACCTCTCGGGGGATGGACCCAACAACGCCGGCCTGGCCCTGATGGCGGTGCAGGCGTGGGTCGCGGGGCGGGGCGTCACGATCAACGGGCTCGCGATAGAACTCCCGCGGAACGGAGAACCGGACCTGCCCGACCCGTTCGGGGCGGGCTTCGTCGAAGCCTACTACGAGGATTGCGTCATCGGCGGCCCCGGCGCATTCGTCATTCCCGTCGACGAGATCGGCCGTTTCGGCGAGGCGATCCGCGAGAAGCTGGTGCTGGAGATCGCCGGGGCGCCGCCTCGACTTGTCCCGGCCCGTGTCGAGGCGGGACGTCAGCGTGCGCGGCTCGACTGCACGACGGTCGGCCCCACACCAGGGCGATGAGGGAACGTCAAACCGGGATATTGTCGATGAGCCGGGTGCGGCCGAGGCGGGCCGCGACGAGCAGCCGGAGCGGCTCGTTCCGGGGATCGGCGACGACGGCAAGGGTCTCCGCATTGCGGAGCGCGACATAGTCGACGGCGAAACCGGACGCCTCAAGTTCGGAGGTTGCGGCGGCGAGGGCGGCGGCCACGTCGCCACCGGCGCGGATGGCGTCGGCCGCCGACTGAAGGGCCGCGTGGAGACGCGGCGCCGTCGTCCGCTCGCCGGGCGAGAGATAGGCGTTGCGGGAGGACAAGGCGAGGCCGTCGGCGGAGCGGATCGTCGGGTGGCCGACGACCGCGACCGGCAGGCCGAGGTCGGCGGCCATCCGGCGGATCACCAGGAGCTGCTGGTAGTCCTTCTCGCCGAAGATGGCGACGTCGGGCGCGCAGGCGATGAAGAGCTTGGCGACGACGGTCGCGACGCCGCCGAAGAAGTGCGGACGGGCGTCGCTCTCGAGGCCGAGGGCGGGGCCGTCGACGGCGACACGGGTGGCGAAGCCGTCGGGATAGATCTCGGCGACAGCCGGGGCAAAGACCGCATCGACGCCGAGCGCGGCAAGCCGGGCGACGTCGGCGGCCTCGTCCCGGGGATAGGCGGCGAAGTCTTCGGTCGGCGCGAACTGCGCAGGATTGACGAAGATCGAGACGATCACCCGGTCGGCGACCGCCGCGGCCGCCCTGACGAGCTGGAGATGGCCATCGTGGAGGGCGCCCATGGTCGGCACCAGCGCAACCTGGGCGCCCGCCCCGCGCCACGCTGCCGTCCGCGCCTGCATGCCGGCCACCGTGCGGATGCGCTCTGGAAGGTCGTTCCCGTCGTTCATCTCAATCCAGACCCGCTATGGCCGCTCGATCGGCGGCGGACGCTAGCAAAGCCGAAGCCCCCACGGCAATCTCCGACAGCGACGCACGGAAGCGGTGTTGCGAGTCGGGCGGGCGCCATCGCGGCGGACGAGAAAAGGAGCGCGGGATGAAGTCGAGCACGCGGGAGATGGTCGTCGCCAACACCATCTATGGCCTGATCGCGCTGATACCGGTCGCGATCATCGCGCTGATCGTCTGGGAAGTGCTGAAGGTCCTCGGCGAGATCGCCAAGCCGCTGGCGCTCCACTCGAAGGCGGCGGCGGCGGTGGTGGTGCTGGCGGGGCTGATGGGACTGCTTGCGCTGTGCTTTGCGGTGGGCTCCGCGGTTCGCACGAGACTGGGCGCCAACACATTCAACGCGATCGAGACGAGGTATCTTAAACGCCTGCCAGGCTACGAGCCGGTCGCCAACATCCTCCGCGGTTTCGCGACGAAGACCGATGGATACCGGCCCGCGATCGTCAGTCTGTTCGGACCGGGCACCGCGGTGTTCGGGCTGGTCATGGAGGAGAATGCCGACGAGACGCTGACCGTGTTCGTGCCATCGGCACCGACCCTGGCGGTCGGAACCGTCCACGTCGTCGCGCGCGATCGGGTGCGGCTGCTCGAGGGGACTTTCGGCGACTTCAGCGGCTGCGTCTCGCAATGGGGGGCGGGATCGCGGAAGCTTCTCGCCGCCAGTGCAGCCGGGCAGCCGCCGCCGACACAGCCAGCCGGGCCGGCAAGCAGCCAAGCAACGGTTGCTTCCGCCGCGGGGAATGCCACATTTGACGGATAGGCCGATCCGCCGGATCGGTCGGCGCGGCGTACAGGAAGAATGGCAGAGGACAGAAAAGCCCCGGCCGCCCGCAAGCCGGGCGAGCCACCCGCCGAGACCTCGTCGAGGGCGGAGATCGAAGCGTTCGTGCGTCAAGCGAGGACGCTTGGGGCCCCGGCAGAGGGCCGCGGCCGGCTCATCTTCGCGCTCGATGCGACCATGAGCCGCCAGCCGACCTGGGATGCCGCCTGCCGGCTTCAGGCCGAGATGTTCGACGAGGCGGGTAAGGTCGGCGGACTCGAGGTGCAGCTCGTCTACTATCGCGGCTATGGCGAATGCCGCGCCAGTCGGTGGGTGAGCGACACCAGAGCGCTGCGCGACCTGATGACCGGCATCGATGTGCGCGGCGGACAGACCCAGATCGGCAAGGTGCTGAGCCACGCTCGGCGCGAGGCGCGCGAGCGCAAGGTGGCGGCGATGGTGTTCGTCGGTGATGCCCTCGAGGAGCCGATCGACCCGCTGGCGCAGAAGGCCGGCGAACTCGGCATGCTCGGCCTCAAGCTGTTCGTCTTCCAGGAGGGGCGCGACGCGAAGGTCGAGACCGGGTTCCGGGAAATGGCCCGGCTGACGGGCGGCGCCTATGCCCGGTTCGACACCAATGCGGCGGGTCAGCTCGCCGAACTCCTGCGGGCCGTCGCCGTCTACGCGGCGGGAGGCCTCAAGGCGCTGGAGAAGCGGGGCGGGGCGCCTGAGCGGCTTCTCCTGGCCCAGATGCGCCCGCGCTGATGGCTTACCTACTTGCCGGCGTGGTCGTCCTCGGGCTGCTCGTGCTGCTGGCGCGGGCCTTTGTCGCGCTCGACCCGCGGGTTCTGGTCCGTTCGCTTCGCTACGCCATCGGCGGCGTGCTCATCGCGTTCGGCGGCGTGTTGCTACTGGTGCGGCGGTGGGAACTGGGGGTGCCGCTGATTGTTGCGGGCTTCTCGGCGATCACCGTCGGGCGGATCGGCCCGATCGACCTTGGCGGAAGCAGCAAGTCGCGAGGGGGGACATCCTCGGTACGATCCGCCTTCCTCGACATGGAACTCGACCACGACAGCAACACGCTGAAGGGCAGGGTGGTCGGGGGCACCTACGGCGGCCGCAGCCTGGACGACCTCGACGAGGCGGCGCTGCGGGCGCTCTATCGTGAGGTCTCGATCGACCGGGAAAGCGTGTCGCTACTCGAAGCTTATCTCGACCGCCGGTTTCCCAGCTGGCGTGAAGACGTCGAGGGTGACCCGGCATCGGGGTCGCGAGCTTCGCCGGATACGGGCCCCATGACTGACGAGGAGGCCTATGAGGTCCTTGGCCTTGCGCCCGGCGCCAGTGAGGCGGAAATCCGGGCCGCGCACAGGAATCTCATGAAGCGGGTCCACCCCGATCAGGGCGGCTCGACGTTCCTGGCGTCGAAAATCAACGAAGCTAAGGACAGGCTGCTCGGCAGACGACATGGCTAGAGTCCACTACGCGTGACAAGAAAAGGACCCCGAAGGCAGTTCATACCGGCGCGGGACTACTCCGCGACGGCGTAGCAGGCGAACTTCTGTTTGACGAGAAAGGCGCAGGCGGCCAGCGCCTCGGACTTGTCCGCGAAACCCATGAAACGCGCGCGATAGAGCGTCTCCGAGCCCTTCGAGACAGGTTCGGTGTAGGCAGCGGCATCAGCGACCATGGCGCCACCGGCCGTCTGCGCCTTCTGCAGGATAGCGAGGGCGGCAGCCTGGCTTGGCGCAGCGGCGAGTTGGATCTTCCAGCCGCTCATGGTCGGGATCGCGGCGAGACGCTCGGCGGCTTCGACGATGTCGGCGGCATAGGTGTCGTCCACCGGAATTCGGGCAATCGGGGCGGGTGCCGGGAGCGGTAGGGCCTGGCTCGCCTCTTCGCCGTCGTCGGTGATATCACCCTGGGCCCGGTACTCGTCCGGGGTGAGAGTGGCGACCTCGGTCACGGCCACCGCAGCGGCAGCCGCGATCGAGCCGGTCTGCTCGGCGGCATAGGCGGTCACGACCGCCTCGGGGCGGAGCCGCGGCTGGGGGAGGTCCGCGACGAGGGCGGGCTCTTCGACAATGGGCTCTTCGGCGGGGCCGGCGACGCCATTGGGGAGGACCAGCGGGGCAGTGCGGGCGCCGCGCGAGGCCTTGGCGATGTACTGCTTGACCAGCTTCTCCATATAGGCGTCCCGCGAGGAACCGCTGGAGCCACCCAGCACCACCGCGACCATGCTGCGATCGGGGAGATTCACGGAGGTCACGAGATTGAAGCCGGACGCGCGCGTATAGCCCGTCTTGATGCCGTCAACGCCGCTGACGCGACCAAGCAGACGGTTATGGTTGCCGATCTTGGCGCCGGCATAGGTGAAGCTGGTGGTCTTGAAGTAACGGAAATAGGTCGGGAAGCGGTCCTGCAGCGCGCGTCCGAGGATGGCCATGTCGCGGGCGGTGGTCACCTGCGCGCTGTTGGGGAGACCGTTGGCATTCTTGAAGGTCGTGTTGCGCATGCCGAGCGAACGGGCGCGGGCGGTCATGGTCGCCGCGAACCGGCTTTCGCTGCCGCCGAGGTGTTCGGCGAGCGCGGTGGCCATGTCGTTGGCGGAGCGCGTCACGAGCGAGAGTATGGCGTCCTTGACCGTGATGGTCCCGCCGGCCTTCACGCCAAGCTTCGACGGCGGCTGGGAGGCGGCATATTTGGAGACGCTGATTCGGGTATTGAGCGTGACGCGGCCAGCTTCGAGGGCCTCGAAGGTGAGGTACAGCGTCATCATCTTGGTCAGGGACGCGGGGTAGGCCTTGGTGTCGGCATTGCTCGCGTAGAGCACCTTGCCGGTCTTGGCATCGACCACGATCGCCGCCTGGGTGACGGCAAACGCCTCGGTCGCAGCGAGCATCGCCACGGAAGCCACGGCCACTCTCTTCAGCCAAGAAAATCCTTGGTTCCGAAGCGTTTCGAGTCGCTTCCCAATCACGTGCTACTCCGCACTTGTCGGCCTCGTACGCTGGCCGCTATCCCAAATCCGCCGCGCGCCTCGCGCTTACAGCAAGCCTATTGCGTCGCCGCGCTTGCGCGCCGTGCGACGACAACTTTCGAGTCCGCTGACCGATGTTTCCGGTCCCTGTCGGCGGCGCCGTCCCCACAGCAAGCCGCCTTCCGTCCTCGTTTCGACAGTATGGAGGTGAAGTTACGAATCCGTAAAGCCCTATTGCAGCGACCAGCCGCCGCGGCAGGCACCCTCTCATACAATGGTGCGATGCACAAAAATCATTGACGTCATGGTGCACCGCACATATATGCGAAAGCATGACGGCGCCGGAGTCGACGCCGCAGGGTTTCAGCCAGGAGGGAATGAAGATGATCGGCGGATTCGATGAGTTCCAGAAGGTCGGCAAGGACGGCATGGACAATGTCGTGAAGAGCGCGGGCGTCTGGAGCAAGGGTTGGCAGACGCTTGCAGCGGAGTCCGCCGACTATTCGCGGTCGGCCTTCGAGTCCGGCGCGAAGGCGTTCGAGAAGCTGGTCGCCGCGCCGAGCCTCGACAAGGCCGTCGAGATCCAGGCGGACTATTTTCGCAGCGCCTACGAGAACTATGTCGGCCAGGCGACGAAGGTCAGCGAGATTTTCGCGGCGATGACCCGCGATGCCTACAAGCCCTACGAGGGCATGCTGGGCAAGATCGGCAAGTAGCCGACGAGGCAATCTGCCACCCTATGCGAGGCCCGGCTCAATGCCGGGCCTTTTTCGTCGTCGGCGGGGGCGAATTGAATCCGCCGCGGAGATACCTAGATAAGGTCTCCCCGGGGGGTATCCTCGGTCGTCTTGTCGTCGTCGCGTTCTCCACGACATCAAAATTCATCGCAGCGCATTGCGCACGATTGGGATTCTCGGCAGGATTCGTCAGCGTGAGTGAAGTTCGAGCCTGGCCATGAGCAATCCCATCCGGCGTCGGGACGATGAGTCGGGAACCGGTGTCGTCACCCGAACCCAGACCCGCACCAAGCGTCCAAGCCTTTACCGGGTCCTGTTGCTCAACGACGACTACACGCCAATGGAGTTCGTCGTGACGGTGCTCGAACGCTTCTTCCAGAAGGGGCGGGACGAGGCCACCCAGATCATGCTGCATGTGCACCAGCACGGCGTCGGGGAATGCGGCATCTACACCTACGAAGTGGCGGAGACCAAGGTCACCCAGGTCATGGACTTCGCCAGAAAACACCAGCACCCTCTACAATGCGTCATGGAAAAGAAGTGAGGTAGCCGTGCCCTCGTTCTCCCGCAGCCTCGAAAAAGCCCTGCATCAGGCCTTGGCCCTCGCCAGCGAACGCCACCAGGAATACGCCACGCTCGAGCATCTCCTGCTGGCCTTGCTCGAAGACCAGGACGCGGCCGCGGTGATGCGCGCCTGCAACGTCGACCTCGATCTGCTGCGGCGGAACCTGGTCGAATATATCGACACCGAGCTCGCCAACCTGGCGACCGGCGCCGACGAGGATTCCAAGCCGACCGCCGGTTTCCAGCGCGTGATCCAGCGTGCGGTAATCCACGTCCAGTCCTCCGGCCGGGAGGAAGTGACCGGCGCCAACGTGCTGGTGGCGATCTTTGCGGAGCGGGAGAGCCACGCCGCCTATTTCCTGCNNTGCAGGAGCAGGACATGACCCGCTATGACGCGGTCAACTATATCAGCCATGGCATCGCCAAGCGGGCAGGGATGTCGGAGGCGCGGCCGGTGCGCGGCGTCGACGAGGATGCGGCGGCGACCGAAGGCCGCGAGGATTCCAAGAAGAAGGCCGATGCGCTCGAGGCCTATTGCGTCAACCTCAACGACAAGGCGCGCAAGGGCCGCATCGACCCGCTGATCGGCCGGGACGCGGAGATCAACCGCACCATTCAGGTGCTCTGCCGCCGGCAGAAGAACAACCCGCTGTTCGTCGGCGATCCCGGCGTCGGCAAGACGGCGATCGCCGAGGGCCTCGCCAAGCGCATCGTCGACGGCGATGTGCCGGAGGTGCTGCGCGATTCGACCGTCTTCTCCCTCGACATGGGCACGCTGCTCGCCGGTACCCGCTACCGCGGCGACTTCGAAGAGCGGCTCAAGCAGGTGATCAAGGAGATCGAAGAGTTCCCCGGGGCGATCATGTTCATCGACGAGATCC
>JAGRKZ010000190.1 GCA_020442065.1 Bauldia sp. | reverse complement strand
GAACCACGGCTTCGCGGTCGACACCTCGACCCTGCCCGGCGACATCGAGGAGACCCACGTCTCGCTGTTCGACGGCTCGAACTGTGGCATCCGCCACAAGACCCTGCCGGTGTTTTCGGTGCAGTACCACCCCGAGGCATCACCCGGTCCGCGGGACAGCCGCTACCTGTTCCAGCGCTTCGTCGAATTGATGGACGGCCGGTAGCCCCAGCCGTTTCGGGCAGGCGCGAGCCGTCAGTTCATGCGCCGCAGGCGGGAAGCCGTCAGCTGAAGGTGTCGCAGGCGTCGACGCTGCCCTGCTTGTAGCCCCGGTTGAACCACTGGCTCCGTTGGGCCGACGTGCCGTGTGTGAAGCTGTCGGGGACGACATAGCCCTGGCTCCGCCGCTGCAGGGTGTCGTCGCCGATCTGCGAGGCGGCGTTCAGCGCCTCGTCGATGTCGCCCACCTCGAGGATGCCTTTCGCATCCGCGTCGCGCGCCCAGACGCCAGCGAGGCAATCGGCCTGCAGTTCGAGCCGAACCGACAACTCGTTGGCATCCGAGCGGCTCGACTGGCGGCGCGCCTTGTCGACCTGAGGGAGCACGCCGAGCAGGTTCTGCACGTGATGGCCGACCTCGTGGGCAATCACGTAGGCCTGGGCGAAGTCGCCCGGCGCGCCGAACTTGCGGCTCAGCTCGTCGAAGAAGCCGAGATCGATGTAGAGCTTCTGGTCGCCCGGGCAATAGAACGGTCCGGTCGCCGCGCTGGCGAATCCACACGCGGACTGCACCTGTCCGGTGAAGAGGACGAGCGTCGGTTCGACGTAATGCTTGCCGGCCTCCTGGAAGATCCGGCCCCAGCTGTCCTCGGTCTCCTTGAGCACCACCGAGACGAACTGCCCTTCCTCATCGGTCGGCACGCCGGTGCCGCCGCCGGGCTGGTTGCCGACGACCACGGGACTGCCGCCGCCCCCGCCGTTGAGCATGTCGAGCGGGTTGATTCCGGCGAACCAAAGAATGCCGAGGATGATGAGGATTCCGACGATGCCGATGCCGCCGCCCCGCCCCCCGGTCGGGATGCCGATCCGCGGCCCTTGCGAGCCGCTCGGTAAACCGAAGCCGCCACGACCGAACCCACCGCCGAACCCGCCGCCCTGCCCGCGGCGATCCTCGACGTTGCTGCTGCCCTCACGTCCACGCCAGCGCATGCCCTTCGGCCTCCAGGTTCGGACCCGCCGAGACGGGCCCCGCCAAAACTACGCGATAACCCCGCTGTGGGCGAGATGGGGAAATGCGCGACATCGAGCTTGGTTCCCGCGCCAGCCGACCGGCCTCTCTGCATGTATTCATCTGACAAAGCAATCCTTGGCTGTGTGACGGACATCACGCGCAAAGAAAAACTTCGAGAGTAATGTGCCTTTTACAGAGGCCTGTAAAAACCCCCAGGAGAATTCCATGGCGACGATCAAGGGCACGAAGAACAAGGACAAGCTCAACGGTACCAACAACGACGATACAATCATCGGCAAGGCCGGCAACGACAAGTTGTTTGGCAAGGATGGCAACGATCTTCTCAAGGGTGGTGGCGGCAACGACAAGTTGTTCGGAGGATTCGACAACGACACGATCCTCGGCGGCACCGGCAACGATAAGATGTTCGGTGAAGATGGCGATGACGAACTGATCGGCGGTGGCGGAAAAGACAAGGCAATCGGTGGAGCCGGTGACGATATAATCGACACGGGCGAGGATAACGACAAGCTTGACGGCGGCAGCGGTGTCAATGACCTGACCGGAGGATTCGGCGCCGACAAGTTCTATTTCCTCGAGGTCAGCAGGACGACTGTTCAGGATGCCAAGCTTTCCGAAGGGGACAAGCTGTACATCTCGAAGGATTTCCTCGGTCTCAATCCAAACGATGACTCCCAGATCACGACCCTCGAGGACTTCATCACCTACCGGGCGTCCGCTTCCGACAACGACGTTCATATCGACCTCAGCCTGGGCGCCGGTGACGACGACAAGCAGATCATTCTCAAGAACGTCGACATCAACGACCTGGCCGGCCTGATCATCCTCGTCTGACCCGCGGATCGGCCGGAACTTTCCGCGTCGGCGGCCATCCACGTCTGGCCGGCGCGGCCCCGCTCGACGTTCCCGGCGGCGCGTCATCGCCATATGACCGTCGCCGGAACCGCCGCGCTGCCTCTCGTCGGGTCCCGTCAGGTCAGCATTTTGAGACTGTCGGCGACGACGCGGTTCCTGCCGTCCCGCTTGGCGCGGTAGAGCGCCTGGTCGGCGCCGAGCAGCATATCCTCGAACGATTGGCCAGGCGCGGCGACAACGACGCCGGCGCTGACGGTGCACCGCACCGCCCCCTTGGCGCCGACGATGTTCTCAAGCGCAAACGTGGCGCGGATGCGCTCCGCGACCTCGACCGCCGATGCCGGGCCGGTGGGGGCGACGACGAGCGCGAACTCCTCGCCGCCGAGTCGCGCCGCAACGTCGTCGTCCTGCATGTTTCGACGCACGGCTACCGCGAAACGCCGCAGGGCCTCGTCCCCGAACGAATGGCCGAAGCCGTCATTGATGCGCTTGAAGCCATCGAGGTCGAACACGATGACGCCGGAGCCCGCCGCAATGGCTTGACGGCGGAAGCGATCGAAGATGGCACGCCGGTTCATCAACCCGGTGAGCGCATCGGTCTCCGACGCCTGGCGATGGAAACGGGCGAGCCGCGATTGGGTCAGCCCAAGCGACAGCGCCCCCACTCCGACGAGAGCGATCACGCCGACGACGGCATTGAGGTCTTCGGTCCAGTTTCGGGGCGCCGCGTCGAGGACGAAATTGCTGTCCACGTACAACTTTGCCCCGCACATCGCGAACGAGACGGCCGCAGCCACATGGAAGACGACCATGCCGAGCACGGGACCGGGGGCCTGGGCGCGGGCGAACCAGAACTGAACAACCGTTGCGACCAGAACGCCAGAAGCCGCGACGTTGGCAGCGATGAAGCCGATGCCATTGTAGCCGGTGGCAAAGCCCGCGAGCGTGACGAGGAGCGCAGGAACGGCGACGACCGCCACCTCCCAGGCGCCGACGCGCCGCCGGCGGAACTCGACGGCGCCGCCATAAAAGAGGGACAGGCCAACGAGAAGCAGGACGAAGGCGGCCACCGCTGCCATACTCCGGCTCGGTTGGACCACATAGAGGCTGTAGACGAAGACGCCGAGCACGACGCAGACCCCGCCGACCGACCAGTTCAGCAGGACCCGCTCGCCCCGCGACGACAGCCAGGTCGCAAAAAGCGTGACGGAGAGACAGGAGCCGGCGAAGCCGATGGCGAGCAGAAGCGTGGGATAATCGAGTGGCATCGCCGCCTCAGGGCGAACCCGGTTCGGGTCTCGCCGTTGCCCCGGTCTGGCGGCGCCTGCACCGCCTCGGCCACCGTCGGGGATGTCGCAGTGCCCGAGGGAGGTCCGGACGTCAAGCTTGGCGAAATTCGCGAGGGGCGGCCTGGGAAATCCTCTCCCTCGCCGGTGCGCGGCCGGCAATCGATTCCCCGGCCAAACCCTGGGGCGATGTGGTGCGGACGGGGGTTCCGCGCGTCTCCGCTTTCGCCTATAAGCCCGGCCTAGCCTGAAGCAGTTCAAGCGATCCCGCACCCTTGGGCGGCCTCCGCACCGGGGCTTGTCGACGCCGGAAATCAATCCATGCCGAAACGGACAGACATCGACTCGATCCTCGTCATCGGCGCCGGGCCGATCGTCATCGGCCAGG
>JAGRKZ010000189.1:22417-24703 GCA_020442065.1 Bauldia sp. | reverse complement strand
CGGTTTCCTGCGGCGTCGGCGTGCGGTTTCCCGGCGGGCGCCATGGCACGACATTGGCGATGTAGACGGACGAACGGTCGAGGCCGATCGCCGCCAGCATCTGGTCGAGCAGGCGGCCGGAGCGGCCGACGAAGGGCAGGCCCTGCAAGTCTTCCTCGCGTCCGGGCGCTTCGCCGACGAACATCACGCGCGATCCGGGCGTGCCGTCGGCAAAGACGAGCTGCGTGGCCGTCAGGCGCAGGTTGCAGCCCTCGAAGCCGTCGAGGGCCGTGCGGAGCTCATCCAGCGTCTTCGCGGAGCGTGCGGTCGTCCGCGCCTCACGGGTCGTCTCGTCGCTCGGCGGAACCGAGGCCGGCGCGCGCCCCGGCGGCGGCGGAGCAACGGGCCGGGCGCGGGGCGCGTCCGGTGGCGGCGGCGCTTTCGGCGGCGGTTCGGCGAAGCGGTCGACCGGTTCCTCGTCCAACGCGACGTCGATGCCCATCTCGGAATACCAGGCGACGAGGTCGGCAGCGTCGGAACGGGGTGGCGGAGAGGGCATGTTCACGTTCTCGTGCACGGGCGGAATGCCGGTTTGCACTACAACCGTGCCTACCGTAGACGCTCCGGAGCGCGGTGCAAGGCGGCATTGGAGCCGGTCCGCGCGAGCAGGAGCAATCATATGAGACGAGTGGTGCATGCGCTGGCGATCCCCGCGATGGTGATTCTGTGGCCGGTGGCGCAGACCGTGGCCGCGGAGGCCCCCGGTTCCGACGACATCCTGACCGGGGCGGCTGCCTTTGGCGACTGGAAGGAAAGCAGGCCCGGCGCCTGGCGCCTGATCACGCCCGCCGACATGCCCGCACCCTATGTCACCAAATCGGTAAATGTCGGGCCCCGGCTCGTTTCCCGCCCCGACCATCCAGAGCTCCGGACGCTGGACGGTTTCGCCGCGGAGCTCGTCGCGACCGGCTTCTCCCAGCCCCGCGTCATCCGCACCGCGCCGAACGGCGATCTCTTCATTGCCGACAGCGCCGCCAACGAGATCAGGGTCCTCCGGGTGCCGGAAGGCGCGGCCCGGCCGGTCGAGGACAGCGTCTTCGCCTCGGGCCTCGACCGGCCCTACGGAATCGCCTTCTATCCGCCCGGCCCGGATCCCGAATGGATCTATGTGGCGAATACCGGCAGCGTCGTCCGCTTCCCCTACACGAACGGCGATCTCGCGGCGGCGGGCGAGGCCGAGGTCGTCGTGCCTGAATTGCCGACCGGCTATCATTGGACGCGCGACATCGCCTTTTCCCCGGATGGCGGCCGTTTGTTCGTCGCGGTGGGGTCGGTCTCGAACGTGGCGGAAGGCGTGCCCGCGGAGCCGCCCGGCGGGCTCGAGGCCTTCGCGAGCACCCACGCGCTCGGCGCGATCTGGGGCGACGACGCCGACCGCGGGGCGGTCCTGGCGTTCAATCCGGACGGTTCCGGCAAGGAGCTCTTCGCTACCGGGCTCCGGAATTGCTCGGGTCTTGCGATCGAGCCGGCGACGGGCGATCCCTGGTGCGTAACCAACGAGCGCGACAATCTCGGAGACGACCTGCCGCCCGACTTCGCCACCCGCGTCAGACAAGGCCATTTCTACGGCTGGCCATGGTTCTACATCGGCGACAACGAGGACCCTCGCGACCATCTCGCCGGACATCGCCCCGATCTCGCAGGCAAGGTGACGGTGCCGGATGTGCTGTTCCCGGCGCATTCGGCTCCGCTCGGCATCACCTTCTACGAGGGCGATGCATTTCCGCCCGAATTCAAGGGGGACGCGTTTGTCGCGATGCACGGTTCGGGGAACCGCAGCAAGTGGACCGGCTACAAGATCGTCCGCCTGGAGTTCGAGGACGGCCAGCCGACGGGAGCCTATCAGGATTTCGTCACCGGCTTCGTCGAGTCGAATCGCAGGGTCTGGGGACGCCCGGTCGGTGTCGCCGTGGGGAAGGACGGATCGCTGTTCTTCACCGAGGACGGTTCCGGATCCGTCTGGCGGGTCAGCGTGGCAGCCACGCCCTGAGCCCAGGCGCCTGCCCGTAACGTATTGATTAAGCAGAATTATCGCCACGAAAACCCGCTGGCGGCGCCTGTCAGTCGCGGTGCGGGAAGCGCTGACGGCCCCTTGGTTGAGGCGTGAAAGCCCCCTATATGGCGCTGTGCGTCGCGGGGGGAGGCGGCGCGTCCTTTCCAAAATCCGCGCGTTCCGAGCATGTCGACAGAGCCGATCATCGCCGTCTCGCGCCTTTCGAAGACCTATGACACGGGCTTCAAGGCGCT
>JAGRKZ010000189.1:20070-22302 GCA_020442065.1 Bauldia sp. | reverse complement strand
GGGAACGGTGACGGCCGGTGGGCATGACATCATCACGGACTTTCGCGCGGCGCGGTCCCAGATCGGACTGGTGCCGCAGGAACTGGCCATCACGCCATTCGAGTCCGTGTGGAACACGGTATCCTTCAGCCGGGGCCTGTTCGGTAAGCCGCGCGACGACGCCTACCTGGAGACGATGCTGAAGCAGCTCTCGCTGTGGGACAAGAAGGACTCGAACCTCATGACGCTCTCCGGCGGCATGAAGCGCCGGGTGATGATCGCCAAGGCGCTGTCCCACGAGCCGAGGATCCTCTTCCTCGACGAGCCGACCGCCGGGGTCGACGTCGAGCTGAGACGGGAGATGTGGGACGTGGTGCGCACCCTGCAGGCGTCGGGGGTGACCATCATCCTCACCACGCATTACATCGAGGAGGCGGAGTTGATGGCCGACCGGATCGGTGTCATCAACAAAGGCGCGATCATCCTCGTCGAGGAGAAGGCGGAGCTGATCCGCAAGCTCGGCAGGAAGCAGCTGACGCTCCATCTCCAGAAACCGCTCGACGCCATTCCCCCGTCGCTTGCCAAACACAGGCTCGAGCTGGTCGAGGACGGAACCGTGCTGCACTACACCTACGACACCCAGGGCGAGCGCACGGGCATCACGGCACTGCTCGCCGATCTCGGCGACGCCGACATCCGCTTTCGCGACCTCGAGACGAAGGAGAGCTCGCTCGAGGACATCTTCGTCGACCTGGTGAGGAACGGCTGATGAATCTCAGGGCGATCTGGGCGATCTACTATGTCGAAATGGCCCGCACGGCGCGGACGGTGATGCAGAGCGTCCTGTCCCCGGTCATCTCCACCTCGCTCTATTTCGTCGTCTTCGGCGGCGCGATCGGCTCGCGCATCCCCGAGATCGACGGGGTGTCCTATGGCGCCTTCATCGTGCCGGGCCTGATCATGCTGACGCTGCTCACCCAGAGCACGTCCAACGCCTCCTTCGGCATCTACTTCCCGAAGTTCACCGGCACCATCTACGAGTTCCTGTCGGCGCCGGTCTCCTATCTCGAGATCGTCATCGGCTTCGTCGGGGCGGCGGCGAGCAAGTCGATCATTCTTGGCCTCATCATCCTCGCCACCGCCGCCTTCTTCGTCGACCTCAGGATCGAGCATCCGGTCGTCATGGCGCTGTTCCTGGTGCTGACCGCGTTCACCTTCTCGCTGCTCGGCTTCATCATCGGCATCTGGGCGCGGGGGTTCGAGCAGCTCCAGATCGTGCCGTTGCTTATCATCACGCCGCTCGCCTTCCTCGGCGGCACGTTCTACTCGATCAAGATGCTGCCGCCGTTCTGGCAGACGGCCACGCTGTTCAACCCGGTCGTCTATCTGGTCAGCGGTTTCCGCTGGAGCTTCTACGGGCTCTCGGACGTCAACGTCTGGATCAGCCTGGCTGCGACGGCAGTCTTCCTCGGCGTCTGCGTCGCGGTCGTCGCCCGCATCTTCCAGACCGGCTATCGTATCAAGACCTGAGAGGCGCGCGCATCGGGGCGATCGAGGGCGGCATGGGGCGGGTGATGGCCCCATCGGCCGAATACCCGATCAATCATGCACAAACGGGCAATTCCCCGGCGTTCGATTTGATATACTGGCACAAGGTGATCGTGATCATCTCGGGTTCGGCGGAGAAAGGGAGGAGTCGTTGCTGAAAACGGTATGGCTGGCTGCAACGCTGGGCGCAGCCCTTGCACTTGCGCCGGGATTGTCTCCGCTTCAGGCACAGGAGGCGGAGATCGACGACGGCGCCGCCGCGACGCCTGAAGTCGATTCCGACGCGATGTTCGCGCTGAAGCGGATGGGCGAGTATCTCCGCTCGCTCGGCGCCTTCGAGATCACGGCCGACACCTGGCGCGACGAGGTCGCCGAGACCGGCGAGAACATCGAGTTCGCCAGCCACATGGACATCAAGGCTCGCCTGCCGGACCGGCTGCGGCTCGACGTCAGCTCCGACCGGAGCCGGCGGCAGTTCTTCTACGACGGCAAGACCGTGGTGATCTACGCGCCGACCGTCGGCGCCTACGCGAGTTTCGAGGGCGCGCCCACCATCCGGGAGACGCTCGAGATCGCCGCCGACAAGTACGACCTCGAGCTGCCGTTTGCCGATCTCTTCACCTGGGGCACGCCGGACGACGACAGCGACCTCATCACCGACGCCTTCTCGGTCGGCCTTGCCCGCATCGGCGGCGAGGATTGCGA
>JAGRKZ010000189.1:0-20020 GCA_020442065.1 Bauldia sp. | reverse complement strand
TGCCCTGCCGGCTGGTCATCACCACCACCGACGAGCCCAGCCAGCCGCGCTACGCCGCGACCCTCGATTGGAACCTCGATGTCGAGTTTTCCGAGGACACCTTCACCTTCACGCCGAACGAGAGCAGCTATCAGATCTCGATCGCGTCCGGTGCCGACGAGGAGGCCGAGTGATGACCATCCGATCCTTCCGCCACCGGGGCGTCGTGGCCTCTCTCGGAATTGCAGCCGTGCTGGCCGTCGTTTCGGTCAGTGTCGGCGAGGCCCGGAGCGTCCGGAGCGGCGCGCACGTCAACGTCAACCGCCATGTCAACGTCAAGAAGTCGGGCAAGAAGAACGTCAACGTCAACGTCAAGAAGAACGTGAACGTCAAGAACAACGTCAACGTTCACCGCGACGTTCACACCGACTGGGACCGCTACCACTACCACCCGGTGGCGCGGGGCGTGGCGGTCGGCACCGCCGCCGCCGTCACCGCCGCGGCGATCGGCTCGGTGGTCTATTCGCTGCCGTCCGGCTGCGGTTACCGGATGGTCCATGGCGTCCGCTATTACGAGTGCGGCGGCGTCTGGTACGAGCAGCGCTATGCCGGCTCCCAGCTCACTTACATCGTGGTGCCGTCGCCGTTCTGAGCGGCGACCAGCGGGAAGGCAGGGTGCGGCGACGCTGTGATCCGGGTCACGGCGTCGACGGCCGCCATCGATAGTATCCGCGGCGCGGGAGACTGACGGAGGCGGTGATGCGGCCGATTGCCCTGGCGGCGCTTGCGATGCTCGGTTCGGGTGCGGCTCTCGGCGAAGACGCACCCAAGCGAATCCTCGACCAGTGGACCGGCATCGTCTTCTTCTGCGCGTCCGATCTCGCCCAGCCCTGGACGTCGGACGCCTGCGCGGACATCACCGACGGTGTGGTGCGCCAGGCCGGCGAGGCCGGCATGAAGGTGGTGCTCCTTGACCTCAGCGCCGGGCCGCAGTGGATGGAGAAGTCGGAAGAGGCCGGGTTCGACGGCGGCAACGCCGTGTCGATGGTGTTTCAGTTCAAGGGCAGCGACCGGCCGGGCGGAAATACCGCCCTCGACCTCAACATGCATGTGCCGGTCAACCCGAAGCCCGGGGTCAACCCGACCCAGTGGGCGCTCCTTTTCACCCAGACGACCACGATCGATCCCGGCGAGCACACCGCGGTTGCGGTCGATGCCGCGGCGACGGTCTTCTCGGGCATTCTCGACTACCTGAGCATGCCGGCCCCATAGCCGTCCGGAGTCCCTCCGGTGAGACGGATGCGCCCTAGGGGCCTGGTGCCCCGTTGCCCCGCGCGCTGATAGGGCTTTCGCCGAAGTGGGCGCGGAATGCGCGGGTGAAATGCGAGATATCCGAGAAGCCGGAGTCGAGGGCGATGTCGGTCACGCGCAGACCGGCGTTTGCCGGATCGGCGAGCATGCCGCGGGCGTGCTCCAGCCGAAGGCGCCTCAGCTCTTCGCCGAAGCGGGTGCCCTCGGCCTCGAGGATCGCCTGCAGATGGCGCATTGAGATGCCGAGATAGCCGGCGCAGGCGCCGACGTCGTAGCCGGGATCGGCGAAGTGAGCCGCCATGTGCACCCGCGCGGCGGCAATCCGCGCGGCGCGGAGGCCCTCGCGCGATGCGCCGGGTGAGACCTCCGGAGCGGTGATGGCGAGTGCGGCGATTTCCGCAAGATGGCGTCCCGCGGTCTCCGCGGCCTGTGGCGTGACATGCGCGCCGGGGCGATTGAGCGTCGACAGGTAGGCGCGGACGAGATCGAGCCCAAGGCGCGACGGGCGGACGGCGAGCCCGGCCCGCCGGTTCACGTCTCGCGCGGCGGATCCCAGCAGCACCGGCGAGGCCCGGATGGTCAGAAACGTGCCGCCCGAGTCGGTGCCGAACCAGCCGGTCTTGTCCGAGGTCATGACGGTGGCCTCGCCGTGTCGTACGGCGACGCTCCGCCCGCCCTGCTCGCCGCCGAAATGGCCGGCGAGAGGGAACACCATGCCGAGCCGGTCGTCCTCGTCGTCGATCAGCGGGCGTGTCCGCGTGACGCGGTAAGGCGTGCTCCGGATCACGGCCACCCGCACCCCGCCGTAGGACTGGGCACACATCCTGAGGCGGAACGACGTGTCGGGAGAGACGTCCAGCGCGACCTTGAGCGCCTTCCGCCCATACTCCTCGCGGGTGAACCCGAGCCGGTCGCGCTCGGCGAGGCTCGCGCTGTCGAAGACGACGGGAAGCTGTCCGAACCGATTCACGGTCCCGGTTTCCTGAGAGGAGCGGCCCGGTTCAATCAATACCTGTGATGTCCGGTCCCCGCAACGAGTGCGCTTTTCGACAAGCCGGCGGTGCGCGGATGACCAAGACACGCCCGGGCGCCCCGCAATAGGTTTTCGTCGCTCAGGGCGGAAGCCGGCACAGTCATCCTGTTCCGCGATGGCGTCGGTCGGAGAGAAGACGGTGATGGCAGTCAACTTTACACGCGTCGGCCCGGAGATTCAGGTCAACACCGCCGTCGAGTACGATGAGTTCAACCCCGATACAGCTGCATTGACGGACGGCCGATTTGCGGTGGCCAATACGCGTGCGCTCTCCGACACCGATTGGGATGTCAACCTTCAGTTTTTGAACGCCGACGGCACCCTGTCCGGACAGCGGCTCCTCATCGATAACAACCTTGGTGTTCAGACCGATCCAGCAGTTGCACTGGTAGATGGCGGCGGCGCCGTCGTCATCTGGACGGACAAGGACGGTAAGGACGCCGCTGGCGCCGACGTTACTGACGACATCCAACTGCGCGTGGTGAGCAAGTCCGGGGTCATGGGGACGACCCTCACGGTGGCCGCCAGCTTTGCCCCCACGGTGGCCTACAGCCGTCCGGACCTGGCGACGCTGGCGGATGGGCGGATCGTCGCCGTTTTCGAGTCCAACATTTCAGGCGCTCTCAATATTGACCTGCGGGTGGTTAACGCAGCCGGCACCAGCGTCACCGCGCCCCTCAGTGCTGCCTCCGTCACGGACAACGCCGAGTCGAGGACCCCGTCGATCGCCGCTTCGGGCAACAAGGCCTTGATCGCCTACGAGACTACCAGCGCCGGCGACATTCATGTGAAGCTCTTCAACGGATCCACCAGCACACTCAATCTTCCCAGTTCCAGCGACGGAATACTGGTCGCCAGCTCCGGCGACCTGGTGAGCCCCGACGTCGCGGCATTGACCGACGGCCGTTACATCGTCGTGTGGGAAAACAACACCAACCATCACGTCGAGGGCCGCTTTGTCGATGCCGCCGGCAATCCGACCGGCTCCGTCTTCACGATCGCCAATAATTCCGGTGAGAACGAAGACCCGCAAGTTGCCGCACTCGCTGACGGCGGTTTCATCGTCACCTGGGATACGAATGGCGACGTAATCGCGCCCGATAATCATGGCAGTTCATGGGCGGTGCTCGCGCGCCGCTTCGACTCGAGCGGCGCCGCTGCCGGCGATCTCTTCCTCGTCAATACGGGCGACCCGGATACAAACCAGTTCTTCCCTACTGTCGCCGTCAATAGCGGCACGGGCCAGGCGTTCATTGCCTGGACGGACTATCATGCCTTCAGCGGGGCCGGACAGGACAACTCTCCGCCTGGCGTTCGCGGGCATGCGTTCAAGGCCACCACGGATGTGGTCAACGGCACGCCGGGCGGCGATACGATCACCACCTACAGCCTCAGCGAGACCATCAACGGCCTGGCCGGCAACGATACGATCCACGCCAGGGGCGGCAACGACAAGGTCGACGGTGGTCCCGGCAGCGATCTGATCTTCGGCGAGGCCGGTGGCGACTCCATGGCCGGCGGGGAGGGTGCTGACACGGTCGACGGTGGGGACGGGAATGATCTGCTCAATGGCGGCCCCGGCAATGACAGCCTGACCGGAGGTCCGGGTGCCGACCGCTTCGCTTTCACCACCGCGCTCAAGCCGAAGGGCACCAACGTCGACACGATCGCCGACTTCTCGGCGCCGTCCGATTCGATCCTCCTCGACAACGCAATCTTCAAGAAGCTGAAGAAGACCGGGCCGCTCGCAGCCAAGTTCTTCGAGGTCGGCAAGAAGGCACACAGCAAGAAGGACTTCATCGTCTACAACGACAAGACGGGCGATCTCCACTACGACAAGAATGGCAGCAAGAAGGGTGGCGCGCTCCTTTTCGCCCATCTCGAAGGCAGCCCCGACGACGTCAGCGCGGCGGACTTCTTCGTGATCTGATCCCCATCGAACGCACTTGCGACACGGCTTTGTCACCCACCCAAATCAAGGAGGATGTCATGTTCAAGGCACTGGCGCTCGGCATTCTGGCCGGCCTCACGCTCCTCGCGGCACCGGCCAGCGGGCTCGCGGATACCAACGGGCTGATGATCGTGCGTCATCAGGTGTCCGACTACGCCAAGTGGAGACAGGTCTTTGACGGACAGGACGCCGTGCGCGACGCTGCGGGGTTGACCAACCCGCGAGTCTACCAGATCGCCGGCAATTCCAACGAGGTGCTGATCGTGATCGACGCCGCCGATCTCGAACAGGCCAGATCCTTCGCAAGCTCGCCCGAGCTGAAGGCGCGCATGAAGGACGCCGGCGTTGTCGGCAAGCCCGAGATACTCTTTCTGACGGTCGGCCCGTAGCGCCCGTCTGCTGCGACGGTCGGGCGGGCGAAGGGCCGGGAACGATCGTTGTCGGCTCCCGCCAGACCGGTGGTGAGCGCTCCTTTCCTCCGGCTCGAAGGCAGCCCCCGGCGACTCGGTCGCCGGGGTGAAGGATCAGCGTCGGTTCGCTTCGCGCTTGACCGTCGCCACCGCGCATTGCTCGAGCGTCGTGCCGTTGATCCAGCAGCCCGTCGCCGCCGAACCTTTCTGGGCTTCCCCTCTCGATCTTCAATCTCGCGCCGGCCGGCGGACGACGCGTAGCTTGCCGCTCTTGCCGCCGCCGCAGAAGAAGCGGTCGCCGCCGTCGGATTCAAGGCCCGAGACGACCGCGCCGGTCGGCATCTCGACGGTTTCCACCACATCGCCGGTCGCCGGATCGAGGCGGAGCAGGCCGCTCTCCTCGTCGTCCGTTGTGCCGTGCCAGAGCTCGCCGTCGACCCAGGTCACGCCGGTGACCATCCGGTTCGATTCGATCGTCCGGAGGATGGTCCCGGTGTCGGGATCGACCCGGTGGATCTTGCGGGCACGATATTCGCCGACCCACAGGTCGCCCTCGGCCCAGGCGAGGCCGGACACGGCTCCGCCGGCCGGCGCCGGGATCGTCGCAATGACACGCCCGGTCTCCGGTTCGATCTTCTGGATGGTATCTTCGGCGATCTGGAAGAGATGCCTGCCGTCGAAGGCGGTTCCGGCGTGCGCCGCTACCGCGATCGTGCGGCGCATCGTGCCGTCCGCCGGGGAGAGGGCGCTCAGGGCCTCTCCGGTGGCGATCCAGACGTTGTCGCCGTCGAAGCTCACGCCGTTCACCTGCTCGACGCCGGGGAACGGGCCGTACTCGTGCAGGATCTCTGCTTTGGATGTCTTCATCGCCCCATCCTAGCCGCCGGGCAGTGGTCCGGGGAGTAACAAGGCTGTCGGGAAACCGGGAACCGACGGTGTCGTCCATCGCCGTGCCCGCCCGCGCCCGAAGGCCTCCACCTTGCCGCTCGAAGCCAGCAACTCGAGCGCGCGCTGGACCGTCCGGGAACTGGTGCCAAGGGCGATCGCCAGGGCGGAGCTCGACCAGGCCTCGCCGTCGGCGAGGATGGCCAGCACCTCGGCGTGACGTTCCTCGATGGGCGGTGCAAGCACGACGACCCCGCGTTCCTCCCGTGGCGCAAGGACGAAGCCGCGTCGCGTCGCGGTCACGTCGGCCAGGGGGCGAAGCGCTGCACGGAGGCGGCCCACTTCCACCCGCAGCCGGGCACGATGGGATTCGTCGGCGTGCCGTGCCCCGAAGGCGCGTTGCAGCAGCTCCGTCCGTGCGGCATCACCCGGCCACGCCTCGGCCATGGCCCGGGCGAGCGCGAAGAGGACAGGGCGTGTCGAGAGCGAGACGATCGTACCGTTGGCCCGCACCACGTTCCGGCACGCATCGACGACGAGGCTGCCGGACGCCAGGACGGCCTCGACCTCATCGAGCCGAAGCGTGCGTTCGCCTCCATCCGCGATCAGGCGCGCGGCAGGAGCTGACAGCATCCGCGCCGCGTTTTCGACCTCGGCTGTCAGCGCCGGAATCCGGGCCGCCCGGGCCGCGGTCTTGGCGTCGGCAAGTGCTGCCCTTGCCGGCGCCGTCTTCAGCCGACGCATCGCAAGGCCCATCGCGACCAGGGCCCGTTCCGCCTGTAGCGCCGGCGGCAGCGTCACCGCCTCGATCCCGGCAAGGGTGCGCTCGGCGTCGTCGACGTGCCCGAGGAGAAGCTCGCGGCGCGCGGCGAGAATGCCGGCATGGGCGGCATTGGCGCGGTCGCCGCGGTGTTCGAGCGTCGCCCGCGCCCCATCCAGTGTCTTGGTCGGCCAGGCGAGATCGCGAGAGACGAGGGCAATCTCCGCCTCCGCCACGGCGCATCGGGCGCGGGCGATCGCTTCCTTCGGCCCGAATGCCCGGGCGGCCTCGCGCAGCAGCGCCTTGGCCCGCGCCAGTTCGCCGAGCTGGGCCATGGCGATGCCGCGAAGCGCGAGCGACTGCGCGTCGTTGCGAAGCGCAACGCGCTTCAGCGCGCCGATCGGGTCTCCGGCCGCGAGCGCGAGCGCTGCCGCCGTGATCAGGGAGTCCATCGCAATCGCGTCACACTTGTAACTCCCGCCGCCGCACGGGCCGGGGATAGGACTGGGGTCATCACCGGCGTGACGCGAGGCCGCGCCGCCGACGGAGGCCTACCAGATATGACACCGCACACCACCGCAACAGGGGAGGCCACGAGGACCGCGCCGCGAGGTGCCGGCGCTTGGTTGTCACTGGCGGCCGCGCCGACCTTCGCGGCGATGGCACTCGTCACAGCCCTCGATACCGGGCATGGCCCGATCTGCAGCGTCGCCGGCGGCGCCCTTCCGATCGACGGCATGACCGCAATGTACGGACTGATGGCGCTGTTCCATGCGCCGCCCTGGCTCCGTCGAATCTCGCGACCGCGCGCACCGGCGAGCGCCTAGCGCCCACGATCGGCTCCACGCCGAACTTCAACCCCAACCGCAGACAGGAGACGACGATGACTGATCACATGGTGGTTTCGCATGACGAGTGGCTCAAGGCGCGGCTGGCGCTGCTGGCGGACGAGAAGGGATTCTCGGCGCGTCGCGACGAACTGACCCGGAAGCGCATGGCGATGCCGTGGGAGCCGGTGACCAAGGCCTATCGTTTCGAGGGCGCCGACGGTGCGCGGTCGCTGGCCGAGCTGTTCGACGGCCGCTCGCAACTCATCGTCTATCACTTCATGCTCGGGCCCGATTGGGAGGAAGGATGCAAGTCGTGCTCGTTCTGGGCCGACAACTTCGACGGCATCCCGGTCCATCTCAATCATCGCGATGTGACCTTCACCGCCATCTCGCGGGCGCCGCTCGCCAGGATCGAGGCCTACAAGGCGCGGATGGGCTGGAGCTTCCCGTGGCTGTCCTCGGAGGGCAGCGACTTCAACTTCGACTACCAGGCCTCGGCGACACCCGAGCAGTTGGACAGCGGCGAGGCCCTCTACAACTACGGCAAGTGGCCGAACAAATCCTCCGAGATGGTCGGCATCAGCGTCTTCGCCCGGTCCGACGCCGGCGATATCTTCCACACCTATTCGTGCTACGGCCGCGGCGTCGAGATGGTGAACGGTGCCTACGCCTTTCTCGACCTCGTCCCCAAGGGCCGCGACGAGCAGGATCTCAGCTACCCGATGGAGTGGCTCCGCCGGCACGACCAGTACTAGGATCGCGACGCCGGGTGTTCGGTGCATCTGGCGCACGGCCGGACTGGGATCGGGCCCGCCAAAACCAGGGATCCCGGCCCTCGCGAGGAGGGCCGGGGCGTATGCCTACTGCGCGCTCGGCGCGACGGTGGCCTTGTTGCGGACGACCGGTGGTGGATCCCACTTGCCGACGATCGCGTCGGATTTCGGCGCGTACATGCGGAGCAGAAGGTTGAAGGGTCCCTTGGGTGTCGGCAGCCAGTTCGCTTCCCGCTCGGGTCCGGGGTTCTCGCTCTGGATATTGAGCTCGAGCGAGCCATCGGCGTCGTACCGGAGGCTGTTCCAGCTGCTTAGGGCGAAGCGGTCGAGTGGGTTGGCAACCTGGAACCCCTCTGCGTCGTAGAGTGTGATCGACCAGAAGGACCCGACTGGGGGCGTCTGGCCGGCAGCGAAATGGATGGTGTAGTCGTTGGCGCCGTCGAGGGGCTTGCCTTCGTCGTCATAGAGGTTCGAAGGGTAGATGGCGTCCTCGGGCAGGTTGGCGCCGAGGCCCCACTGCGCGATGGCCGCGCGCTTGAGATAGTTGCTGCCATAGACCCCCATGCTCTCGGTGTTCATCGACCAGCCGTTGGCCACCCGAGCAATGGTCGGCATCTTCCAGGCCATCAGCTTCTGTCCCTCCCGCGGCGCCGACCTCAGCGCCTCAGCGACGACGGGATCGGCGGCGGCCAGATCGAAGCTCTTGCCGGGCTCGAAACCGATCCGCTTGAGGCGGGCGATGATCGGCTCGTCGGTGGCGTGGGGCGGGACCACCTTCATCAGTTCCGCCGCATAGGCGAAGAAGGTGTCGGCAGACATCCGGTCGGCCTGGAGCTTCGGGGCAGTGACCATGTCGACCTTCGGATCAATCGTCGGGGTCGGTGGCGACCAGTCCGTACCCCACTTCGACAGCGGCACGATCTTGAAGCCGGTTTGGATGGCATGCACCGCGTCGTAGTCTTGCGGCCCATCGGTCTTGGTCCGGCCGATGATCCAGACATAAGGGGTAGGCGCGGCGATCCGGATCGTTCCCTCCGGCACTTCGCCGTTCCATCCGGGCGGCGTCACCAGGAAGTCTGCGGCCCCGGTGCCGGTCGTTCGCCAGCCCGGCGAGGCGAAGATGTCGGTCCACATGTCCAGCATCGGCAGCAGATAGAAGCGTCCGTCGGTGTCGGGCGCGGACACCACGACTGGCTCGTCGGTCATGTCGAGCCACGCGCTCGAGTAGAGGGTGTCGAAGTTAGGCCGGACGACGGTCTTGAAGTCGGCTGGCGGATAGGTCTCAACGTTGCTGAAGGCGTTCATCGGACCGCGGCCGATTTCCTTGCCGGCTTCGATGTTGGTGGTCTGCTTCCGCGTCAGATCCATCGAAATGAGCGGATAGAAATAAAGGTAGGCGTCGAGGCCAATCTCCCGGGCCTCCTCGGACGTCACTTTTCCGGGCTCGGCGGCCAGGACAGGCGGCACGGTCATCAGGGTGGAAAGGGCCAACAGGCCGGCACCGAGATGCCGCAATCCAGGTGCGATGATCATCGCTGGTCTCCTTGTCTGTTCCCGTCGGCGCGGATCGCAGATTGGTTGGAGGTTGCCGCAAGGCGCCTCGCGGGTCGGGTCAGGGCAGTACCGCCAATCCCGGCGCGAGATTGCTCAATGCCGGTCAATTCACGCGGGCGATGTCAGGTGGAATGCGTCAGGTTTCGTCACGCAGGCGGCGGGGGCGGTATGTGATCCGACCGTACCCAACCCGAACCAGTCCGTTGGCTTCGAGCGCCTTGAGCGCGGGTCCCACGGTGCTACGGGAGAGACCTGCTAGCTCGCCGAGTTCGGTCTGGCTGCAGGGCACGGTAACGTCATCATCTTCCGCAGCGGAGCCAGCCAGCCGGACGAGGGTCGCGGCAATCTTCTGTCTTGGGTTTCCGCGCTTGAGGGTGAAGGCGAACATGAGCGCATTGTCGAAGTGCGATGCGGTCAGGCCATGCAGCCGCCGCCACAGGGCCGCATCCTCGGATCCGATCCGCTCGAGTTCGAAGGCGGGCAACTGCAGGGCCTTGACCCTGGTGCGCGCCATCAGCTCGACGCGCCGCTCGGTCTTGCCCACTGCGGCGGCCTCGCCGGCCCAGAGCCCCGGGCCGCCGATGTAGATGAGCACCGGTTCGAATCGACCCGCGTTGGCGACGACCGAAACATAGCCGGAAGCGATACCGAACATGCCGCCGGGGGGGCCGTTCAAGGAATAGAGCCGCTCACCGGGTGCGAAGGCGGCGAACCGGCATGCCGACAGGATCCGGTCGCGGAAGTCGGGGGGCTGTTCGGAGAGCCAACCGGTCGAGGCCAGCGTTCGCCGCGCTGCCGTGAGATCGTGCGAGGAAGCACCTGGTTTTCGCATGGCACGCCTCGACGGGGCCTGAGGCGGACAACGAAGACAGGCGAAGGTCTGCGCCAGTCACGACAACCACCGTTCTCGGCAATTTTGCTGGTGTTCCCGTGGCTAGGCAAGAGGCTCGACGTGCGGGGAGACCGACGCCACGTCGAGCGTGACCGCGTCCATCCGGATCGACTGGAACGCGGCATTTGGTTTTCCATGGGCGAGCCGCCGTCGAAGATCCCGGCCGGTCCCGGAGTGATCCGGGGCCGGTCTTGCTTCGCTCTTCCGGCACGTCGCAAGCGGAGCAGGTTGGCGGTTCGATCCTGGCCGACGCAGGCAACGAGCCCGTCCGCCCTACGATTTCGAGAGCGTGCCCTCGTAGAAGAAGTGCGGCGCTCCCTCGCCGTGCATCACGTCGTAGAAGCGCATCACGCCGACGAGGCCGTCGCCCGAGATATAGTGGATGCAGCCGCCGGCTATTTCCTTCTCGGCGGAGGGTTCCGGGCACGATCCCGAAGGGAAGATGCCGCTGAACGTGTACTGGGTGTCGAACGTGACGGCTTCCCCGTCGAGCGTGCCGTCGAACGCCTCGCGGCCGATCTCGGTGTAGAGCGAGAAGCCGTTCATCTCCTGACAATTGAAATGGCCGACGAAGGCCGACCAGCAACCCTTGAGGCTGCCGCTCATCTCGATGGAGTAGCCGGCACTGTTGGCAGCGCCGCATTCGGAGGGCTTGCTGTCGCCCGATACCGCGATGCTGGTGCCGGCCGAGAAACTCGGCCCCACCCCCAACACGATTCCTGCGACGGCGACGACGGATGCCTTGCAAAACCGAGTGAACGTTTCGCTTCTCATGACAACCTCCCTGGGCCAGATGAGAATGTGGCTCCGGGAGCCGTCCCGGAGCGCGCCGGACTCGACTTAGGGAACAAGGTCTGACTGAAGGGCCTTACGGGGGTGAGGATGCGCTATACTGTCATTTTTCGCAATATCTCGCCCCCGCATGTGCGTGACGAGGCTCGGAGGGATGGGGCAGTTTGGTCCGGTTTTGACCCAAGCCGGACGTCCCCGGCGCCTTTGCATGCCCTCCAGATCAGGCAGGATCCCAACCACGCATCACGCGAAGAACGGCTGTCTGTTTGGTGTTGGAACTGGCGCTGCCATCCAGTGCGCCGGCCTCATTGCGGATCGACTGCACTGGCCAAAGTCGCGATCACACAATGAAGAAGGCGTCATCGCTAAGCTTGAGGAAGGGGTCGACCTTGGCGAAGAGCACCTTGTCGTCGCCGCCCTTGCCGTCACCGTCCCAATAGAGTTTGCCTTTGGTCCGGTCGTAGATGACACGGTCATTGCCGTCGTCAGCCGTCTTTCCGATTTCGAATTCGTCCTTGTCGAGCTTGTCGCCGATCCCGGTAAAGACGTCGCCGTCGAGCCCGATGAGCTCCTTGCCGGGCTTGAAGTCGACGAGTTTGTCGGCGTTCTTCTTGCCCATCTCTCCGAAGGCGAACTGATCCCGACCGCCCTCGCCCTTCAGTTTGTCCTTGCCCTCGCCCCCGGCGAGGAGGTCTTTCCCCTTGCCGCCTACGAGAACATCATTGTTCTCGCCTCCCTTGAGGATGTCGTCGCCTTTGTAGCCAAACAGCCAATCCTTGCCGCCGGCACCGTCAAGGGCATCGTTGAAGCGCGTGCCGCCGAACTGTTCGCCTCGGCCACCGCCGGTGAGGTCGATCCCCTCATCGCGCGGGTCGAAGATCTGGCCGCGCACCCTGAATCCGGTCAATCCGGCCTTGTCCCCGTCGCTTGCGTCGGTCCACGCAACGACGAAGCGACCATCGGGCAGTGCGGTGATCGTCGGGTCGAACTGGCTCTTGGCTGTTGTCGTGTTGACCAGGAACTCGCCGCCCGATCTGGTTCCATCGGCATCGAAGACCTGCCCCCACACGGCCTTTTCTGACGTGTCGCCGCCGGTCTTGCTCGGACCTACCCAAGCGACGACGAAGCGGCCATCGGCAAGTCCCGTGATGGTCGGCTCGTACTGGCTTTTGGCTGTCGTCGTGTTGACCAGGAACTCGCTGCCCGATTTGCTTCCATCGGCGTTGAAGACCTGCGCGTGCACGGCCATGTTTGACGTGTCGCCGCCGGTCTTGCTCGTGTCCGTCCAGGCGACGACGAAGCGCCCATCGGCAAGGCCAGCGATCGTCGGATAATTGGGGAGCGCGGTGTTGGGGGGTTTGACCACGATCTCTTCACCGGACTTGCTGCCGTCGACGTTGAAGATTTGTGCCCGCAGGCTGGGAGACAAGGCATCGTTTTGGTCGTTCCAGGCGACGACGAAACGCCCGTCGGCAAGGTCTGTGATCGTCGGGCCGGGTAACCCATTACCTGTTTGGGTTTTGACCACGATCTCTCCACCGGACTTACTGCCGTCGACGTTGAAGATTTGTGCCCGCACGCCGCCGGTGGTGCTCGATCCGGTCCAGGCGACGACAAAGCGGCCGTCGGCAAGGCTGGTGATCGTCGGGTCGGACTGAGCTTTGGCTGTCGTGGTGTTGATCAGAAACTCATGGCCAGATTTGGTTCCATCGGCATGGAAGACCTGCCCGCGTACGGCCGTCTTCGAGGTGTCGCCGTCGGTTCTGCTCGTATCGGTCCACGCGACCACGAAGCGCCCGTCGCCGAGTCCCGTGATTGTCGGTTCGACTTGCGAGCCCTTCGTCGTGGCATTGACCCGGAACGCACCACCGGCCTTGCTGCCGTCGGCGTTGAACACCTGCGCCAGCACGTTGTTTCCTGACGTGTCGCCGTAGGTTCCGCTGTCGTCCTCCCATGCGACGACGAAGCGCCCATCGGAGAGTCCCGTGATTGTCGGCTCGCCTTGCGATCCCTTCGTCGTAGTTTTGATCAGGAACTCGTGTCCCCATAAGATCGGGTTGGCCATCATCCACGTCCTGCGCTGATCGAACGATCCTTTGTCGAACTCGCGTCAAAGGTCTGCGAGGCGATTCAAGGCACGGTCGTTCTCATTGCGAAAAATACCGATCACGACTGAATGTTGAGTTGACCTCGATCAAAGCAGGCAACGCGTCGCTGCTTGCCTCTTCCGCGCCCCGCTGATTCTGTTTACTCCTGATGAAAACAAAGGCTGCGACCGAGGTTGGCCTGATGAAGGTCGGCTCGTGGCGCAATGCGCACATTCACTACGAGCTCGCGCTAACCGACCTCGCCCTAGCATCCCATCCCGCTGGCCCCTAAATCTCGCCGATGGTTCCCGTCTCCATCCTCGATCTCGCGCCGGTGCCGGAAGGCAGCGACGCGGCCGCCGCCCTCCGCAACACCCTCGATCTCGCGCAGCATGCCGAGCGCTGGGGGTACCGCCGCTACTGGCTCGCCGAGCATCACAACATGCCGGGCATCGCCAGCGCGGCGACGGCAGTGGTGATCGCCCATGTCGCGGCGGGCACCTCGACCATCCGGGTCGGCTCGGGCGGCATCATGCTCCCCAATCACGCGCCGCTGATGGTGGCCGAGGCCTTCGGCACGCTCGCCGCCCTCCATCCCGGCCGCATCGACCTCGGGCTCGGCCGCGCGCCGGGCACCGACATGGCGACGGCGCGGGCGCTCAGGCGGCACCTTGCCGGGGATGTCGACAGCTTCCCGCAGGACGTCGTGGAGCTCCTCCAGTATTTCCGGCCCGAGGCGATCGATGCCCGGGTCCGCGCTGTCCCCGGGGCCGGGGCCGACATCGAGGTGTGGATGCTCGGCTCGAGCCTCTTCGGCGCCGAGCTCGCCGCGGCGCTGGGCCTCCCCTATGCCTTCGCCTCGCACTTCGCCCCCGCTCAGATGGAGGAGGCGATTGAGGTCTACCGCATGACCTACCGCCCCTCGGAGCGCTTCCCCGAGCCGCATCTCATGCTCGCCCTCAACGTCTTCGCCGCCGACACCGAGGCCGAGGCGCGGCGGCTGTTCACCTCGCTCCAGCAGGCCTTCGTCAATCTCCGCACCGGCAATCCCGGCAAGCTGCCGCCTCCGGTCGACGATTTCGGCAAGGGCCTCGACGACCGCATCCTCTTCACCCTCGACCAGGCGCTCGCCTGCTCGGTGGTGGGAGACCCCGCGACCGTCCGGCAGGGCATCGCCGCCTTCGCCGCCCGCACCGGAGCGGACGAACTGATCCTCACCGGCCAGATCTTCGATCATGCCGCCCGGCTCCGCTCGTTCGAGATCGCGGCGGCGGCGGTGCGCGGGTAGGATCGGCGGGATAGACCTTCACATTCGGCCGTCATCGTTCGTGACGGTGCTCTGCCGGTGCCGTCTGCACCCCTCCCCCTGAAAGGGGAGGATGGGAGGGGGTCGTTGAGTTTCGCGGTTGATCCGGTCGATCTCGGCCATCGGGCGACGCGGCCCTCGTCAGGCGCGCTTCTGCATGCGACAAGGGCCGCATGACCAGTACAGACCTCCCTGAACGTGAATCGATGGCGTTCGACGTGGTGATCGTCGGCGCGGGACCCGCCGGGCTCGCCGCCGCGATCCGCCTCAAGCAGCGCGATCCGGATATTTCCGTCGTGGTGCTCGAAAAAGGCTCGGAGGTCGGCGCCCACATCCTCTCCGGCGCGGTGATCGACCCTGTCGGTCTCGACAAGCTCATCCCCGATTGGAGGGAGAAGGGCGCGCCGGTCACGCAGGCCGTGACCGAGGACCGTTTCCTCTGGCTCGGACCGGCCGGCTCGCTGCGGCTCCCCAACCTCCTCATGCCGCCGCTGATGTCGAACCACGGCAACTACATCGTCTCGCTCGGCGATCTCTGCCGCTGGCTGGGCGAAGAGGCCGAGGCGCTTGGCGTCGAGATCTTCCCCGGCTTCGCCGCGGTCGAGACCCTTCACGATGGGTCGGGCGCCGTCACCGGCGTCGCCACCGGCGATATGGGGGTCGGCAAGGACGGCGCCGCCAAGTCCGGCTTTCAGCGCGGCATGGCGCTCGAGGCGAAGTACACGCTGATCGCCGAGGGGGCGCGGGGCTCGCTCGCCAAGGGCCTGATCGGCCGCTACGGCCTTGCCCGCGAGCCGCAGAAATACGGCATCGGCATCAAGGAGCTGTGGCGGGTCGATCCGGCCCTCCATCGCCCCGGCCTCGTCCAGCACAGCTTCGGCTGGCCGCTCGACAACCGCACCGGCGGCGGTTCCTTCCTCTACCATTACGGCGAGGGGCTGGTGGCGGTCGGCTTCGTCGTCCACCTCAACTACCGCAACCCGCATCTCTCGCCGTTCGGCGAGTTCCAGCGCTTCAAGACCCACCCGGCGATCGCACCGCTGTTCGAGGGGGCGGAGCGCCTGTCCTACGGTGCCCGCGCCATCACCGAGGGCGGCTGGCAGGCGGTGCCGAAGCTCGTCTTCCCCGGGGGTGCGCTGCTTGGCTGTGCCGCCGGTTTCGTCAACGTGCCGCGCATCAAGGGCAGCCACAACGCCATCCTTTCCGGAATGCTCGCCGCCGATCATGTCGCCGACGCGCTCGCGACCGGCCGCGCCCATGACGAGCTGACCGCCTACGAGGAGTCCTGGCGCGGCTCCGAGATCGGCCGCGACCTCTATCCGGTCCGCAACGTCAAGCCGCTGTGGACGAAGCTCGGCACCGTCCTCGGCATCGCCGCCGGCGGCCTCGACATGTGGCTCAACACCCTGCGGCTCTCATGGGTGACGCTCCGCCACGGCAAGCCGGACCACGCGGCGCTGCTCCCGGCCGATCGCGCCCGGCCCATCGCTTACGAGAAGCCCGATGGTGCGCTCACCTTCGACCGGCTGTCCTCGGTCTTCGTCTCCGGCGCCGGCCACGAGGAGGACCAGCCGCCGCATCTCCGGGTCCGCGACCCGGCGCTGCAGCGCACCTCCGAGCATGACGTCTATGGCGGGCCGTCGACGCGATATTGCCCGGCGGCGGTCTACGAATGGGTGGGGGAGGGCGGCGATCTCCGCTACCAGATCAACGCCGCCAACTGCGTCCACTGCAAAACCTGCGACATCAAGGACCCCAACCAGAACATCACCTGGGTCCCGCCCGAGGGCGGCGGCGGCCCCAACTACCGGGGGATGTAGGCTCAGCGGTAGACCTCGCGCCGATGCCCGGCCGTGACGACCAGCACCAGCAAACGGTCGTCCTCGATCCGGACCACGAGACGATAGTCGCCGATCCGGTAGCGCCACAATCCCTTCAGGTCGCCAAGGAGCGGTTTGCCGAAGCGGCGGGGATCATCTTCCGTTGCTATGCGCTCCCGCAGGAAGCGCAGGATCGCCGACCGCGCGGTCGCGCCGAGCTTCCGGATGTCGCGGGCGGCGTCCTGATCGAACTCCACACGCCACATCTCCCGGGTCGACTATCGACTCTGGTCGGAAAGATTGGTCTCGAATTCGTCGAGCCCGATCGTTGGCCCGCCGCGCTCAAGCCTCTGAACGGCGAGGTGATAGTCCTCGAGGTCTTCAAGATGGCGGAGGATTGCTTCGCGCGCGTAGAAGCTCTTCGTCCGCCCGGTGCGCTTGGCGAGGGCGTCGAGGCGCTTCTCAATGGCAAGCGGCAGTCTGAGCGCCAGCATGGCAATGTCTCCGACGATTGCTATACACATATAGCGACGGCGGTTTCCAGATGCCAGTGGCCGCGATCCGGCGGCGCCGGCATGACAGGGTCCCGAACTTGCTATACGAAACAGTCAGACCACAATCACATCCTCTTCGCCTTGCAGATCTAGGTTCCGCCCCGTTCCATGACCCAGATTCCGACCACCGTCGATGCCACGCTCGAACTCCTGCGCGGCGGCCGTTATGTCGCCGACCGTGCGCTGGCGACCGTGCTGTTCCTCTCGCTCCGGATGGGGCGGCCGCTGTTCCTCGAGGGCGAGGCCGGGGTCGGCAAGACCCAGATCGCCAAGGTCCTCGCCGACCAGCTCGGCCGTAAGCTGATCCGGCTCCAGTGCTATGAGGGGCTCGATACGGCGAGCGCGGTCTACGAATGGAACTACGCCGCGCAGATGATCGAGATCCGCGCCGCCGAAGCCGCCGGCGACACCGACCGCGAGACGCTCGTCTCCGACGTCTTCACCGAGCGCTTCCTGATCCGCCGGCCGCTTCTCCAGGCGCTCGACCCCGATCCCGCCGGTCCGCCGGTGCTGCTGATCGACGAGCTCGACCGTGCCGACGAGGCATTCGAGGCGTATCTCCTCGAGATTCTCGCCGACAACCAGGTCACCATTCCGGAGCTCGGCACGATCCGCGCCGACGCGCCGCCGATCGTCATCGTTACCACCAACCGCACGCGCGAGATCCACGACGCGCTCAAGCGCCGCTGCCTCTATCATTGGGTCGACTACCCCAACTTCGCCCGCGAGCTCGAGATCGTCCGCACCCAGGTGCCCGGCGCCAGCGAGCGGCTGTCGCGGGAAGTGGTGGCCTTCGTCCAGCGTCTCCGCCGCGAGGGCCTGTTCAAGAACCCCGGCGTCGCCGAGACCCTCGACTGGGTGACGGCGCTCGCCGCCCTCGACAAGCCCGCGCTCGACGGCGAGACGGTGGTGGATACGCTCGGCGCGCTCCTCAAGTACCAGGACGACATCGCCCGGATCGATCCGGCCCGGGCCGATCGCCTGCTCGAGGAGGCGCGCGCGGAAGCCGCGGCATGAGCGAAGGCGGCGAGCTCCCCGGTCAGGTCGTCCGCTTCTGCCGGGCGCTGCGGCGGGCCGGCGTTCCCGTCGGTCCCGCCTCGGTGATCGATGCCCTCCGCGCAGTGGAAGTCATCGGCATCGACCGCCGGCACGATTTCTATTGGGCGCTCCACGCCATTCTCGTCACCCGTCGCGACCAGCACGCCGTGTTCGACGAGGTGTTCCGTCTGTTCTGGCGCGCGCCCGAGCGCGAGCGCATTCCCATCCCCGATGGTCCCGCCTCGGACAGGCGGCAGCGCCCGAAGGCCGCCCAGCGCCGCGCCGCCGAGGCAGTGCTCGAAACGACGTCGTCGGGGCGGCCGCCGCCACCCGAGATCGAGCTCGACGCGCGGATGTCGGCATCGGCGAGGGAGGCGCTGAAGAGCCGGGATTTCGCTCAGATGAGCGCCGCCGAGATTGCCGAGGCGGAGCGGCAGATCGACCGGCTGATCCTGCCGGATGACCGGATCCGGACCCGGCGGATGCAGCCGTCGGCGCCGCCCGGCCGGATCGATGCCCGCCAGACGCTGCGCGCCAGCCTCCGCACCGGCGGCGACATCATTCTCCTCCGCCACCGCCGCCGTGTCCGCCGTCGCCCGCCGATCGTCGTGCTCTGCGACATCTCGGGTTCGATGAGCACCTATTCGCGCGTCCTTCTTCACTTCTTCCACGCGCTCGGTCGCCAGCGCCGGGTCACCACGTTCCTGTTCGGGACCCGGCTCACCAATGTCACCCGCCAGCTCCGCTACCGCGACATCGACGAGGCGCTGGCCGCCACCGCCAGCGCCGTCGCGGACTGGTCGGGGGGTACTCGCATCGGCGCCGCCATCGACCTTTTCAACCGGCTCTGGTCGCGGCGGGTACTGGGGCAGGGGGCGATCGTCCTCCTCATCACCGATGGGCTCGAACGCGACGGAATCGAGGGGCTCGCCGAGGCGATGGATCGGCTCCATCGCTCGACGCGGCGGCTGATCTGGCTCAACCCGCTGCTCGGCTACGAGAACTTCGAGGCCAAGGCGAGCGGCATCCGGGCCATGCTGCCCCATGTCGACGAGGTGCGGACGATCCATTCCCTCGAGTCGGTCACCGAGCTCTGCGCGGCCCTCGCCGGCGAGGGCGGCGCCGCCGGCGACCCGCGCCGCTGGCTTGCCGCGGCGTGAGTTGGGGCGCCTCACTCCCCCGAACCCGCGCCTCATGGAGCGCACCCAACCGCCCTCATGCTGAGGTGCCTCGCGGTACGCGAAGCCTTGAAGCACGCGCTGCGGTCGATCCCGGTCACCGGGTCAAGCCGCAGGGCGTCCTTCGAGGCCCGGAGCTTCGCTCCGCGCACCTCAGGATGAGGTGGTTGGGTTTCCTCCATCACCGACCCCGTTTCCGGGCTCTTCACCCCATTCGGCGCCCCCGTTTCCGGGGCTTTCCTCCCCACATGGAGCGCACCCACTCCGCTCATGCTGAGGTGCTTCGCGGTACGCGAAGCCTCGAAGCACGCGCTGCGGTCGACCGAGGTCACTTTATCCCCGCCCCCGAATCCTCCCGTAAGATGCCCGCATCCCTGCCCGCCAAAGGGGCGTCGACCGGTGACGGCCAGCTGACGGGGCAGGGTGCGGCGCCTGCGACGTGCCACATCGTGGCACCGGCGATGCGTGTGCCCTTGGCCGCATCGAACCGGAGAGGACGACGGTCCGAACGTCCCGGGAGGCCCCGATGATCCGCCCACGGCCAATAAGAGCCGTTGCCACGGGATGGCCTTAAGGGCGAGGCGTGCCGGCGTGAAAGACCGCCAGAGAGGTACGCCGTCCCCGCCCGGAGCGCGGATGTCGGGTGCCGAAAGTCGTCGCGGCGGGCGCCGGACACGGCGCCTTGAAAAATGCAAACGAGCGGTGCCGTCCCGGCGCCCGCCACCCCTTGGTCTCCGGGCCGAGGCGTCTTGAAGGGAACACCCACACCCCGGCCGCCATCGCGGCGCGGCAAGGAGAGCCTATGCCCGCAGCTCGACAGACCACTCATCGCCGATGTCCCGCCCAACCCTCCCCTTGTGGGAGGGT